>CBFHIN010000022.1:0-27096 GCA_965655875.1 Litorivicinaceae bacterium
ACCCACCTGAATTCGACGATGCCTTCGGATTGATCGTTCAATACACCGGTGCCGACGGTTCTGTCGTTGATATTCAGCCTGTCATTCAAAATGCCAAAGCAAAGGGCATTTTGACGATCGTCGCTGCTGATATTTTGAGTCTCACTGTACTTGAAGGACCTGGTCATCTCGGTGCCGATATTTGTTTAGGATCGACTCAGCGTTTTGGTGTTCCAATGGGGAACGGTGGTCCACATGCCGCATTTTTCGCGGTGGCCGATAAGTTAAAACGAAACATCCCAGGTCGCTTAGTTGGCCAATCCATAGATTCCGAGGGTCGTGATGCCTACCGGTTGACACTACAAACGCGCGAGCAACACATCCGCCGTGAAAAAGCGACGAGCAATATCTGCACTGCGCAAGTCCTTCTAGCGAACATCGCGGGATTTTATGCCTGCTATCACGGACCCGACGGACTGACAGCGCAAGCCGAGCGCGTCCATCGATTCACATCGTGTTTTCAAAAGGGTCTGAAAGCTGCGGGATTCAAGGTAAACGACACATTTTTTGATACCGTGTCGATTGAGGTTAAAAATGCCGACGAAATGCTGAAAAAAGCACTCGATGCCGGTTTTAATATCAATAAATTAAGTGATACCCGCATCTCTGTATCGTTCGACGAAGCCTCAACAGATAAGGAACTTGAGGCTCTCGCGAAAGTATTTGACATGACCCTCGGTTCGAAGGGCTCAGGCCTGCCGGCACATTTAGTTCGTCAAACAGCATTCATGACACAAGACGCGTTTAACAGTCATCATTCAGAAACTGAAATGATGCGATATTTGAGAAAGCTAGCCGATCGTGATCTCGCTCTTGATCGCGCCATGATTCCTCTTGGTTCATGCACAATGAAGTTAAATGCTGCCTCAGAAATGGCACCAATCACATGGCCAGAGTTTGCAAATATCCATCCATTTGCCCCGGACAATCAGCGTCTCGGCTATGCGGAAATGATTCAGAATCTCAACGATTGGTTATCTGAGATCACTGATTACGCTGGTATTTCATTGCAACCGAATTCGGGGGCTCAAGGCGAATACGCAGGTCTCCTTGCAATTCAGGGGTACCATGCATCGCGTGGGGAACACGACCGCACAATCTGCTTGGTTCCCTCGTCAGCGCATGGGACAAATCCTGCGTCAGCACAAATGGTCGGCCTCGATGTTGTTGTCATTGGATGCGACACGGACGGCAACATTGATCTTGATGACTTAAAGAGCAAAATCGAAATACACGGAACCAATATCTCTTGCTTGATGATTACGTATCCATCAACGCATGGCGTATTCGAAACGCATGTTCAGGAAGTTTGTGCGCTCGTGCACTCAGTTGGGGGCCAGATTTATCTGGATGGCGCTAATTTGAACGCACAAGTTGGACTGACAAGTCCAGGAATTGTCGGTTCTGACGTATCACACTTGAACTTACACAAAACATTTTGTATTCCACATGGTGGCGGCGGGCCGGGTGTGGGTCCCATCGGTGTGGCTGAGCATCTGAAACCATTTATGCCAGGGCATCCGGAGTTATCCGAGGAGTCAGTTGTCGGCCCTGTATCAGCTGCTCCTTTTGGTTCGGCAATGATCTTGCCGATCTCTTGGATGTACATCCGCATGATGGGACCCGACGGTCTAACAGCAGCTACTGAAAACGCAATCTTATCTGCCAACTACATTGCAAAACGTCTCGAGTCGTACTATCCGATTCTCTATACAGACCAAAATGGATTGATCGCACACGAATGTATTTTGGACACACGTGGTGTGAAAGAGAGCGCAGGCGTGAGTGTCGATGACATTGCGAAACGATTAATCGACTATGGATTCCATGCGCCAACCATGAGTTGGCCTGTTGCTGGAACGCTGATGATCGAGCCGACCGAGAGTGAGCCTTTGTGCGAGCTTGATCGATTCTGTGACGCGATGATTGCAATTCGCGATGAAATCGCGGCCATAGAGCAAGGTCAGACGTCATCCGAAGATTCTATCCTACGTCATGCACCGTATACCGTTGAGGCAATCACGTCCGACCAGTGGACTCACGGATTCTCTCGACAACAAGCTGCATTTCCATTGGAGTCTTTGAAAAAAGATCGATACTGGCCACCCGTTGGTCGCATTGATAATGTGTACGGTGATCGCAATCTTGTCTGCAGTTGTCCTCCACTCTCGGAGTATGCCGACACACCAACGGAAGCCGCATGACTGAACACAAAGCGCGCCCAAAAAGTGGCGATAAAATCATTAACGATGTTGGTGTAACGGCTATTAAAAACGGCCAAAAACGTCGGTCTGATGATCAAGCACCGCGTGGTGACAAGCCCAAATGGTTGCGTTTTGTGAGCCCAGGTGGGCAAGGCTACCAAGACGTTAAAAAAATCGTTCGCACACATCGCTTATCAACCGTTTGCGAAGAAGCAATGTGTCCGAATATTGGTGAATGCTGGAGTGCTGGTACAGCGACGATCATGCTTATGGGATCTGTCTGTACCCGTGCTTGTCAGTTTTGCGCGGTGGATACCGGCAATCCGAAAGGTTGGATTGATTTGGACGAACCGAAGAATACCGCTGAATCTGTTGCACTCATGGGTCTTAAATACGTCGTACTAACGAGTGTAAATCGGGACGACCTTGCCGATGGTGGTGCAAATCACTTCGCCGCAACAGTTCGAGCCATTAAGAATCAATGCCCAGGAACAGCCGTTGAAGCACTCACGCCTGACTTCCAAGGCGTCATGTCTGACGTCGAAGCGCTTGTGGATTCTGGTCTCGAGGTCTTTGCACAGAATGTTGAGACAGTAAAACGACTGACACACCCCGTTCGCGATCCACGGGCCAGTTATGAACAAACCCTCGCCGTCCTCGCGCATGGTAAAACTCATCGTCCAGATGTTTTGACAAAGACAAGTTTAATGCTTGGTCTTGGAGAAACTGATGACGAGATCAAACAGGCGATGGATGATATGCGCGAACACCAAGTCGATATCGTGACTTTTGGGCAATATTTGAGGCCGACTGTTCATCACCTCCCAATTGACCGTTATGTCACACCCGATCAATTTGACACGTATCGGGAGTGGGGACTCGAACGTGGATTTTTGGAGGTTGTCTCGGGGCCGATGGTCCGTTCAAGCTATCGTGCAGAACAAGCACTATTAAAAAATAATGCCGGTATATCAAACGCTGATCTTGGATTAGCTGAGATCCCCATCAAGCAACTATGAAATCGCTGATACTCGTCTTCCTCAGTGCGACTCTCGCACTGACAGGATGTCAAAATCCAGTTCGTGATCCAATCGACTCGGTTGTCCAAGTCGTTACAGATCCAAAAAAAGAGATCCAAAAAGGTCTCCGGCATTACCCATTTGCATTAGCGCAATCCGGTGGTGACCTGACCCAACTTCCGGTAACAACCAACTACTTAAACGGTCTGATTGAGCAACTGGCGCAAACTGCAAATTCACCGTTTCCGTGGGAAATTCGTCTCATCAACGATGGTTCGATCAACGCCTGGGCACTCCCTGGTGGGAAAATGGGAGTGAACTACGGGTTGCTTACTGCTGTCGAGACCGAAGCCGAATTAGTCTCAGTATTAGGCCATGAAATGGCTCACAGTATCGAGTTACATGGAACGGGGCGAGAAACGTTTGGAGCGCTTGTCGGACTGGCAGCGCAAGTCATTGAGATAGGTATTTCTGAACCGGGCACGAAACCTGGATCCAATCGATTGATCGGGCTTGGACAAAATATTTTGATGGGCCAATACAGCCAATCGAATGAACTGGAAGCGGATCGAGTTGGTGTGAACTTAATGGCACGCGCTGGGTTTAATCCCAAGGGTGCGATTGGAATGCAGGAAAAACTCGCAAAACTCGGTGCTGGCGGAAATTCCGTTGCACAAAAGTTATTGGGCACGCACCCCATTAGCCGCGAACGACTGGCCGCAATTCAAACCGAAGTAGCAAAGTATCCGAACACCGGTCGATCCATGAGTGCCGATTTCTCAAAAGCGAAAGCAGAGATCAAAGCACTCGAATCAGGGTTAGAGCTCGTTACCAAAGCACGCAAACAAGGTCGCGAGAAGAAGCTGTCAGAAGCGCTTCAAAGCACAAAGCGCGCATTAAAGATCCTTCCCAATGAGCATAGTGTTTGGCGACTTCAAGCCGAACTCTTAGTTGCGAATCAAAACCCGCAGGAAGCCGTCCAGTCCGCGCTACGAGTTCGAGAGCTCAACCCAAGCGATCCGATTAGTGAGCTATTACTTGGTTACTGCTATGATGCGGCCGGAGATCAGGGAAATGCGGACGCCGCACGTTATCGCGCCAAGCGATTAATGCGGTGATTCGCGATTGTTTCGAAAGGACTATTTATGCAGAAAATGCTTAATGCATTTAAAGCGACATCGTATCTACACCTCGCCATCATATTCACAGTTTTTGCTGTCACCGGCTCGTCGGCTGTCTATGTCGCAGGCCCTGTCCTGCATTTTATTGGTGTCACTCAAGAGGCGCTCAATCCAGTGATCTATTGGCCTCTGCGAATTCTGATCATTTTTCCAATCTATCAATGCCTTTTAATCATCATCGGAACGCTGTTTGG
The DNA here is from genome assembly GCA_965655875.1 of Litorivicinaceae bacterium. Classification (GTDB taxonomy): domain Bacteria; phylum Pseudomonadota; class Gammaproteobacteria; order Pseudomonadales; family Litorivicinaceae; genus HIMB30. The sequence continues at coordinate 4,638 of CBFHIN010000022.1, forward strand.
ACAGTTCCGGTATTTCTGGGCATTTGAAAAAAAATTCCTGCGTCGTCTCGGTTTTCGAATTTCCTAAACCATAGTCACAGACAATGTCTGAAGCCCGTCGATCCGACCTTCGAGACGATCGCCTCGAGAGACTGCGCCCACTCCAGAAGGTGTTCCTGTAAAGACGAGGTCTCCTGCTTTTAGCTCCTGAAGGGTCGATAGGAAAGCGATCAACTCAACGGTGTTATAAGCCATTTGGTTGATGTTGCCGTCTTGACGCGTTTGCCCGTTCACATCAAGCATAATTGACGCGTTTTTCATCACGCCACACTCAGACTTGGGAGTGACAACACCCAAGACTCCGGCGTCATCAAAATTCTTCGCCATATCCCAGGGACGCCCTTTTTCTTTCGCTTCGGCTTGACGATCACGACGCGTGAAATCAAGACCAACTGCATATCCAAAGATCAAATCCTCAGCTTCTCTAAGACTCAAATTACGGCCTCCATCCCCCAATATGGCGACCAATTCGATCTCATGATGCAAATCTTCCGTATGACTTGGATAGCGTACATTCGGCCCAAATGTCAGCGCGTCGAAGCTTTTATGGAAGTGAAACGGTGCTTTCCGGTCAACTTCACCTCCCATTTCCTTTGCATGCTCTTCATAATTTTTGGCGATACAAAAGATACGGTTGACTGGGAGACGACGGCCATCTGTTGTTAAAAATTCTGGATGTGTTGGGGAATTCCAATGCATGGGGATCACGAAACCTCGTATACTTTTCACATGCAAGTTTATCAAACCATCAAGACCTTCGATAACTATCCATGTAGTCATCGCCAATGGCGTCATCAGGGTCATTGTAAATTCATTCACGGCTACTCACGTAGCTTTAAAATGACCTTTGGTTGCACTCAACTCACTGACTCTGGCTTTGGTGTCGATTTTGGGGAGTTCTCTGAGATCAAAAACTGGCTATCGCATTGGTTTGATCACACAACGCTCGTCAACGAGGATGATCCTGAATTACATCTATTTCAGGAGATGCATGAAAAACAAATCGTAGACCTCCGCGTATTGCCAAATGTCAGCATGGAGCGCACAGCAGAATTTGTATTTGAATTTGTTGATGCATGGATCCGAGAGCAAACCGATCAGCGTGCATTTCTCATCGAAGTGGAATGCCGAGAAAATGATAAAAATGCAGGGATCTACAGACCGTCTAAACGCTGAATACGGCCATACAACCACATGCACATGGCGCCGATACCACCAATAAGAGCCAACACGATCAAAAACACATGCCAACCAAATAACTCATACACATAACCCATCAGCCAAGCACCCAAAGCACCGCCAGCGTAGTAGCAAGAGACATAAAGTCCATTGACAACACCACCCAAGGACCGCGCATTTTGATTGACCTCTGATGCAGCCAGTGTATGGATTAAAAACATCCCGAGACACAACACAAACACCTGCGCAATCAACATCCAAATGTCACCAAGCGATAACACAAGCGACACCACCATGATGACAAATCCAATCAAAGCGATACGAATTGGACCCCCAAAACGTTTCGCAAACCATCCCGCAGTGAGAGCAGAAACGATCCCAATGCTATACCCAAGATAGCTCTGTCCAATGAGCCCAGTTGAGGCATTTGGATCAATTTCAGTAATCCGAAATGGCAAATAATTGAGATAGCCTGCAAATACCCAAAACATGCAGAGTACCGACAAATAGATCAACGCATTTCCACGACTTGTCATTGCTTGCTTAATTCGATGTAAATCAGGCTTAACCAAATTCAGTGGTTTTGGAGTGGCTTTGCGCCAAGGCATAAAAGTGACCAGCATCAAAAGACTAGCCCATATCAAAGCAACCCATTCCCACTCAACCAAAGCCGACAGTTGACCTGAAACGACCCGACCCGCCATGCCACCAAAAATCGTTGCCGAAATATACAGTGCCATCACTCGAGAGAGCTCAGATCCCTCTCGACCGGATGCAAGATAGGCCATCGTCGCTGTCATAATTGCTGGGAGGAGTGCCCCCTGCATGAGCCGCAATAGCAACATCGCTTCGTATGATTGAACAAAACCAGACCAGGCGACAGAAATCGACAGTAGTGGTAATGCCCACTTTAAAATGGTGAGCGCACTGAGTTGCTTGAGAAATACGCCGTAACTTAAAGGGGCGATAGCAAGAGGGATCAACGTAATGGATACCAACAAACCAGCATCAGGTTTCGAGACCATAAATCGATCTGCAAGTTCAGACAGCATGGGCTGCGGGGCATACAGCACACAGAAACAAATCATAATCGAGAGATAAAGAAAACCTTCTCCTGAATGATGCGTTGTTTCTTTTGTCACTTCAGAAATTTCTGTCTAAGTTCATGAAAACGCTGCACACCACGCTCAAAACCCCGCGTGAGAGCGATCGGCAACTCAGTTGCATCAGATAAATCGCGGTACAGTCGTCCAGCCAACATGGGTGTGACGCTCTCATGAAACATAACCTTGCGTTGAAGCTCCACTGACAGCATTTGCCCAAACCGGCCTGAATCGAGATAAACAAGTGTCATTGCACGGTCTGCCAACCATTCTCGATCGGTCATCCAGCCAGTTAAGAATTCATCCAATCCAACAATTCCCGGAGATCGCTCACCTCGGCGCATCGTAAACTGACCTCGAAGCACAATATAAATATCAGGAAAATCATCGGCTCCGATCAATGTCTCACCCGGTTTTAATGTCTTGATCACTGCATTATCAAACCAATGGCGATACTCTTGCTCGGTCAGTGCTCCAAGAAGGAGTTGTTGCTCAATCACGGGTAATCTCCCAATGAATCGAGGCATAACCTTTCAAAAGTTCGTTTCGATCAACAACGAATCGAGTGCCCGAGCGCTCTACCAAACTTCGTATCACATGTAAGCGCGATACTGGGTCGAGACCCATCAACCAATGATCAAGCCACATCAATTGACCTTGGCGCGATAATGCGCGCGCAAGCTTCAATCGGTTCATTCCATGAGGTCCAGCCATCGATTGAAGAGCACCCAAGGGTGCATTGAGTCGACCTTGTAACAGCTCGATCCATTGGCTTGCAGACAATGCCTGCAAGTGCATCTCGAGCGTTGAAGGCTCAATTCCGGGCTCAATGAATAGCCACTCACCGACAGTCGTTACTTGAGTATCTTTCGGATGATCCAACATGATGACCGAATGCGCCAAGACGTTAGGATCTAATCGAGCCACATCCATTCCCCCAACACGCACCACACCTCGCTCGGGAGAAACCTGCCGCGTAAGTAAATGTTTCAGAGTCGAGAGTCCGCCACCTTCTGCAGCTGTAATGCGAACCAAACTATCATCGGGACAGGTAAAATTAAGTTGCTCGAATAGTGGCGCTTCACCTGCATGTCGACGATACACCACATCGTCATATTGGACCTCTCCGCTCAATGCCAATGGCCGTATTCCAATGATCTCGTTATCTTTTTCTAATCCATCGAAACTCACAGGCATTGCCGCTCGCAATCGCTCGAGCAAGATAACGGCAGCGAGCGATAATCCAGTCAATACAATTGGCCGCACTTCATCAGTTGAGGCCATCGCCGGAATCACTAAACTCGCCGCAATGACCGATCGACTGAAGCGGCTGTATTCGGCAACTAACTCAATCCGTGACACGACCCATTGGCGCGCCTGATCCCATACGTCCAACACACGCTCTCGCACGGACGGTACACCGTCTCGCGCAAGTCGTAACGATAACCAGCGCATCGGCTGATCGATCGCAGGAAGCTCTGGCAAAAGTCGCCTCACGTAAACCCAATACGCACCACCAATAAGTGCGCCAGCGAAGAATAATGCGATCGCCAACTCTGGGGCTTCAATCAGAAGCAGAAGCATCGTTGTCATCAGAGCAGCAAACAGCCCTGTCTGACTTACATCCTTAAAATATTTCGCCATTGATTGAGTCAGCCATACGACAGCTCCCACAGCCGACAAACTTCCAAGCATCATCGCTGGATACTCGTAACTCAATGAAAATCCGGGTGCTTCGATGGCTATCAATGCGCTCATCCAACTCACCACAGCAATCACAGCAAGTATCGCCGTGAGTGACAGAACCGAGATGGCTCGACGTTCCTCAGGAATCGATGCTTGCTCTAAAATCGTGAGCGGTACGTGATCCGCAATGAGTGGGGTCACAGTGTCAGGTGACATCGGTTGCTTGGTCTTGATCGCTTGGTCGAGAGACTCTCCAAACCACGAACGGAATGTTGGTTGAGCGAGCTTCACACCCCAATCTACCAATCCATCATCGATTTCAGCTGCTGCCATCATTTGACGAATGGGCTGGATTAACTGACTGCGACCTAAATCACCCAACCTTGGAATTAAACTGAGAGGTAATCGGCTTTCAAATGAAATATCGGATTCAGCGACCAACTGCACACGCAAGAATTCTGATTCGGGGACTAAAAACCAACCAGCATCTGCAACCGGCATCGTTCCGATCTGCTCTCCTGCAACCAGGATGCGCAAGTGTGCTTTCCCCTCTTTTACTTGCCAAAGACGATCGCGCGCGAGGCCGGCGGATACTTGTCCGACTTTCAGTCGAAACATTTGTGATTCAGTCGAGTTCAATCACATCTCCTTCCCAGAGATCAGAAACGCTCGAAACCACGAATACTCGACAATTAGCCGCTGCCAATCGATTCAATAATTCCATCTGGCGATCGGCAGACAAAGGAGCAAGTGCATCGACTAATATCAACGTATCCGCACCCTGTGCCAATGCTCTCGCCACAGACAACGCAGCCGCCTCAGACGATGACAGTCCTTGGTTATTCGGACCAATTTGATAATTCAGTGACCCACCGAATCGCTCACGCCAATGATCAAAACCGATGAGATCCATCAAGTTGCCAAAATGATACTCGCCAATATCACTCGCATCCCAAGCGAAGTTACGGCGTAAGGTTCCTGAAAGAAATTCAGCTTCAGGACCGAGCACAGTGATCGACTCCCCCTCGCGCACGAGTTCTTCGCCGGCTCGAAGCAAAAGCTCGGGCGATTGTGTTTTCAACACATGTACGCCAACGCCCGAGGTGGCAAGTAGGCGTCGCAGTTCGTTCATCAATTTTTTGGGTTCACGCAGGGTTTTAACTCGTGGATTACGCGATAAGGCTCGCGCTTGTTTGAAATGTCGCGTCGGCATCAAATCAAGGCATAAAAATCCAAGACCAACTACCCAGATCGATGCAGAGAGTTCAAGAAATTGATCGAGAACCACCATGCTGAACAAAGTCGCAACTGCTAGGATTCGACCACCAACCTCGCGGGAAAGTCGGGGAATCCAGTCTGGCGCCATGGTATCAAGGGCCAATTCAAGGTCATTCCATTGCGACCTGTGAATGAGCGTAATCGAGACGTACGTCATGGACGCCAAAATAAGTCCTGTCAAAATCCAAAGTGGTGCAAGTGTTTGGCCATGAACCTGACCGACAATACTGACAAGCATGACCAATAGAAGTCGTGCGAGAACAACCAAAGTGAGAGCAAACCACTGAACTTTCAGGCTATGGTCAGGGGTATCTGGTTCAAGCACATATCCACCGACTGCGAACGCCTTACGCCATCGTCGGATGTGCAGATTTGAATCACCATCGATGCTGATAACCCAACCAAACATGGAATACCTTAAGCGATGTAGATTGCCAGTCTGATCAACAAAAATAGCACCGGGAGGAGGAGGCCTCAGGCGTCGTTCTCTTAGGTGATACCCAATTGTTTGAGCTTCATCAGCGATCGCCTCAAACGTTGCGCCTGTTGCAATGAGACCATCAAGGATTGCTGTCATGGATTCAGACTGCGTCCCAACAGATCCAATAGCCGAACGCGACCACTGATCACCGTCACATCACAATGTTCGCCGGGAGCTGGGATATTGGCTCCTGCTTCTGTGACGACCTGTTGCAGACGAACACCTGTACTAAAAAGACGCTCAGCCAACAAACGACTTCCGACCCAATCACGAATGTCTTGAACAGACAACAGATCACCGGAGTCGGTGAACACTTGACCCTCAAGGCGAACGCCTTGGCACATCACACCAACCTTTTCTCCAAGTACCCTTGGTTCAATGGTCGATGGCACAAATAAAGCGACTTCCGCCCTGGCTGTACTTCCAAGGCCTCGATGCGAGGTGACCACACCGAGCGTGGTCTCAGTATCGGCGACACGAACTGCCCACAAGCTGATCGCCCATATGACGATGAGTAATGCAACAAATGGCCACAACCACCACATACGTCGTGGTAGACCCAGACTATCTGTTGCCGACTGGCGTATTTCTTCAGCCACTCAAAAGCCTCATACCGTGGTCTCTAACTGACTGACAACATACCGGAATTTCAATCGAGCCGCCTCCACATCCGCAAGCCCTTGCGCATCCGGTTGAGCGAGACGAGTTTCTGCCGATAACGCCACTGCGATGGCTACACTCCACTTTGTTTTGTGTCGTTGTGTTAGCGGTAGTTCCAGCGCCCATACTGGAGTATTGACCGTCCAGAGTGCGCTGTTTTCGGCCTCGAGGTACCACTCAGAAATTCCGAGCAAGGCACCGCTACCGCGAACATGATGTCGACACTCAAGTTGGCCATCGAGAATCAAAGTCGGTTTCGGAAAAAAGACTTCGATTTCAGGGTCTAAATAAATGCCCTGACCATGGTCAACAATCCATTTCAAATCCTGATTCTCGAGATGCGCGATCCAAGGGTTCATGATTTATCTTGACCGAAAACGAAAACCGAGCAAAACACGCCTGTCTCTCATCGATTGGACTACGATTCTGGGCGCATCGCAGGGAATAATATGACATCGCGAATGGAATGTTGTTCTGCCAAAAACATCACCAGTCGATCGATGCCAATGCCCTCACCGGCGGTTGGTGGCAACCCGTATTCCAATGCACGAACATAGTCGTCGTCATAGAACATGGCTTCATCATCACCATCTGCTTTTTGTGCAACCTGTTCACGGAATCGCTCCGCTTGGTCTTCGGCATCATTGAGCTCACTAAATCCATTTGCAAGCTCACGCCCGCCAATGAAAAACTCAAATCGATCGGTCACAAATGGATTCGCATCATTGCGTCGTGCCAGTGGACTCACCTCAGCCGGATACTCAGTAATAAATGTTGGGTGCATTAACTGCTCTTCGGCAACGGCTTCGAAAATTTCGATTTGCACTTTGCCAAGACCCCATGATGTCTCGACCTTCAGACCTAACGATTTCGCCAAAGCAGTCGCTTTTTCTAAATCATCCAAGATCGAATCGGTGGCTTGGTCGCAGTATTTTAAGATTGCCTCTTTAACAGTCAGCGAATGGAATGGCTCTTTCAGATCCACCTGCGAGCCATTCTCTAAAGTAAAGACAGTTTTTCCGCAGACAGTTTCGGCGACTTCACGTAGCAAGATCTCGGTTGTTTCAATCAGATCTCGATAGTCGGCATATGCCCAATAAAACTCGAGCATCGTAAACTCGGGGTTATGGCGAGTAGAAAGCCCTTCATTTCGGAAATTGCGATTAATTTCAAAAACCCGCTCAAATCCACCGACAACAAGCCGCTTGAGATACAGCTCAGGTGCAATTCTCAGATACATGTCAATATCGAGCGCGTTGTGATGCGTGACAAAAGGTCGGGCAGTCGCACCACCCGGAATCACTTGAAGCATTGGTGTTTCGACTTCTAAAAACTCTCGTGACTCAAAGAATCGCCGTATCGCGGCAATCACTTTAGACCGCATAGTGAAGACTTTGCGAGTCTCATCATTCGTCATTAGATCAACATATCGCTGCCGATAACGCATCTCTGTATCGGTCAATCCTTTATGTTTATCCGGCAACGGGCGTAGCGATTTAGTCAGTAATTGAATCTCAGTTAAATGGACGGACAATTCACCGGTATTGGTTTTAAAAAGAGTTCCACGGCCACCAACGATGTCACCTAAATCCCACGTTTTAAAATCATCATATACGCCCTCAGGAAGGTCGGCTTTCCTTGCATACAGTTGAATCCGCCCGCTGACATCTTGAATCGTTAGGAAACTTGCTTTGCCCATAATACGACGCAACATGATGCGACCGCAGACGGCGACTTCGATTCCTTTCTGCTCAAGGGTTTCTTTGTCATCTGTGCCGTATTGCGTTGCCAAGTGATCGGCGACATCGGTTCGGCGAAAATCATTAGGAAACGTCGGTCCATCAGATTCACGAATAAGAGCTAGCTTTTTCTGGCGCTCAGCAATCAGTTGATTTTCATCGACTTCAATTTCTGGCGTATTGTGATCAGTCATTACAATCCCTGCTTTAAGCTTGCTTCAATAAATGGATCTAAGGCGCCGTCTAGCACGGCCTGTGTATTCGATGTTTCTACGCTTGTTCGCAAATCTTTAATTCGGCTTGAGTCCAGGACATACGATCGGATCTGGCTACCCCAACCAATATCTGCCTTCGAATCTTCCAATGCTTGCGCTTCAGCACGACGCGCATCCATCTCGCGCTCATACAATTTAGCGCGGAGTTGTTTCATCGCGAAGTCTTTGTTCTGGTGTTGTGATCGTTGGCTTTGGCATTGCACGACAACACCACTTGGCTCGTGCGTGATACGGACTGCTGAGTCGGTCCTGTTGACGTGCTGACCACCGGCTCCTGAAGCACGATACGTATCGATGCGCAGATCCGATGGATCAATATCAATTTCAACGTTATCGTCGATTTCAGGAGAAACAAAGATCGAAGAGAACGAGGTGTGTCGTCGAGCACCTGAATCAAATGGACTCTTCCGAACTAAGCGGTGCACGCCTGTCTCAGTGCGCAACCAACCGTAGGCATATTCCCCTTGAACATGAATCGTAGCACTCTTAATGCCTGCGACTTCACCTTCGGAAACCTCTACGACCTCGACTTTGAATCCTTTTTTCTCAGCCCAACGAAGGTACATACGAAGCAGCATGTTGCCCCAGTCTTGTGCTTCTGTTCCGCCGGATCCAGCCTGAATATCGAGGTAACAATTGTTGCTATCGGCTTCACCGGAAAACATTCGGCGGAATTCCAAACCCGCAACTAATGTCTCGAGATGGGCGAGTTCTTCATCAACTTCGGCCAAACCGTCGTCATCGCCCTCTTCGATCAGCATGGCAGTCAGCTCATGCTGATCCGCTAAACTCTGATCAAGCTCATCGATGGTTTCAACAACTGCTTCAAGGCTTGCACGCTCTCGACCAAGAGCCTGCGCTTTTGATGGATCATTCCAGACGTTGGGGTCTTCGAGTTCTAAATTGACTTCGTCTAATCGTTCGCGTTTTGCAGTGTAGTCAAAGATACCCCCTCAGCACGTCGGTACGCGCTTTGAGATCTGCCATCAGTGCATTACGGGCGTTTATTTCCATGATTAGTCTCGATGAATTTTAAAAGCCCGAGATTCTACAGAATCTCAGGCATTTCGTCAGGATGTTTGCGCCAGGGGCGTTGTCATGTCCTCAGGCGCATCACCGATCGGTGCTGATGGTTTCATACGCTTCATCAATACGGCGAGAAGTGGTGGAATAAAGAAAAGAGCCAAGACCGTCGACAACAGTAATCCACCGAATACAACGATCCCAATTCCTCGATACAACTCTGAACCAGCGCCCGGGAATACGATCAGTGGAAGCAGCCCAAAAAGACTTGTCAGAGTTGACATGAAAATAGGCCGAATTCGGTTACTGGTTGCTTCTAATATCGCGTTCGCTGAACTCATTCGATCATGCTGGATGTGCCATAACGTTTGCTCAACCATCAGGATTGCATTGTTTACAACGACTCCAGTTAAAATAATGAAGCCCAGCATGGTCAACATATCCAATGGTTGATCCATAAATACATTCAGAAGCGCAAGACCCAAAATTCCGCCGGTCGCGGCAATGGGAACCGTGATGAGAATAATGATTGGCAGCGCAAAACTCTTCAAAAGCACAACCAACAATAAATAAATCACGGCGATCGCCAAAATAACGTTGGATTGCATGGCGCTCCATGCTTTTGAGAGCTCATCTGCAGCACCGGAAAGCTGTAATCGAACACCATTTTTCGAGGCAATATTAAATGGATCGACGACCTGTTCATTGATCACTGCAATTGCCGTTTCCAATGGAACCGATTCATGTAACCGAAGTTCAATTGTGACAGCTCGACGACCGGCTTTTCGGAGTAATTGATTGGGTGCGGATTCGATGGAGATATCAGCCACCTGCCCAATTTTCACCAGCGATCCATCACGGGCAATGACGGGAATATCAGCAATGTCTTCAATTTTGGCGGTTTCTCTGGTTTGCGTGGTCAGCACAAGCTCGACAAGCTCACCGCCCAGTGGGATCTCACGCACCAAGATCCCATCATTGTAGACATCCAATGCTTGGGCAAAATCTCGTGCCGAAACCCCGGCTCGCGCGAGTGCATCAGGGTTTGGCCGAACCACAAGCTCTGGACTCACCGCATTTGCTGATGGACGAACTCGTATTTGATGACCATCTTGTCGAGGAAATAAGTCACTGACTTGCCTTCGAATCTTTCTAAATGCCGGCTCCACGCTCTCGTAGTCGGGACCCAAAACATCAATTAGTATCCCGCGTGATCCGCCAACTGAGCGACCGAATAACGACGCTTGAGTCACGAACGCTCGAGCTCCGGGTGCTTTAGAGACCGGTTCAGATAACACTGGAATCAATTCGCGAATTCGATCTGCATCTTCCGTCGCAGCGCCAGCAAATGCACCGCCGTTGTAGGCGACAAAGAAAAATCGATCAATATGTGGAAGTTTTTCAGGATTGGGATTTTCCCAAAGTGGACGCGCCACATCTTCCATCGACTGCGCGAAGTTAAGAGTCGCTTCACGTGTGTAGCCCGACGGAACAGAGATCCGGCCAAACACGAAGTTTCGGTTGCCATCGGGAAGATAATCCAATGGTGGCATCATCAGGATCAACGTGCCGATTGACGCAGCGATCAAGCCGAATACCACAATCAATCCACCGGTGGTGGATTGGACTACTGCACGACAATAAGCCAAAACCAGTCGCTTAAAACCGCGTGCAAGAGTATCGATGACCGGGATACGCATTTGTTGTTCAAAGCGTTTTGCGTTGGTAATAAACCGCGAAGCAAGCGCTGGAATCACAGTCACAGAGACAATCACTGAAACAATCACTGATGCACTGATCGCGACCGCAATATCACGGAAAAGCTGACCAACCGGTAAATCGAGAATCAAAATAGGTATAAATACAACGACCGTCGTCAACGCCGAGCCTAGGATTGGAGCCCATACTTGACGCGCACCCCAATAGGCCGCTTGCATGGTCGACACTCCAGATTGTTTCAATCGATAGATATTTTCGAGACTGACAATCGACGCATCGACGACCATGCCCACGGCAAACGCAAGGCCTGCTAATGAAATAACATTGATTGATAAACCGAGGCCTGCAATCACAACGAACGTCGAAATAATCGAGACTGGAATTGCGATCATGACAATGGCTGTCGGTGCCAATGCCCGTAAAAACGTGAGCAATACGACGATAGCTAAAATCCCACCGATCATGATGTTATTTTGCACGAGATCGAGCGCCGATCCGATATACACCGTTTCGTCATACACAATTCGGAGATCAAGTCCGCGTTCGGACAACACGCCGTTGTTGAGGGCATCGACCTCTTTCTGAAGACCTTCGAGCGTTGTGACGACGTTGGATGCCGGCTCACGCAACACAGCAAAGGTAATGGCAGGCTTTCCGTTGAGACGACGGAAACTACTTGGAGTTTTGTATCCGAGCTCCACGTCAGCAACATCTGAGAGCTTGACGTTAAAAAGTCGACCATCTCTCAATTCTGTTCGGACGACCAAGTCGGCAGCCGTTTCTGGTGTGTAGCTGATGGCTTCGGTTCGAAGCGTAAAGCTTCGATTTCCTTCGGTAATCTCACCTGCGGTCACTTCGGCAGATGAGGCTCGAATCGCGTCAGCAATTTCAGCAATTGATAACCCAAACTCAGCAACACGATCCATATCAAGCGCGATCCGAATCTCGCGCGCGGCACCCCCGCGTGAGGTCACTTCGCTGACACCCGAGATACGACTCAAGGGTTCAAGAATAACGGTATCGACAAATTCACCGAGGGTGTCGATGTCAATATCGACACCGTCTTTCGCGACTAATGCCATTCGAGCAATCGGTGAATCATCTGAGTTCGATGTGCGAACTTGAGGTTGTTTGGCGTCGCTCGGTAATCCAGACACACGTGCCAACTGTCCCAACAATTTGACCAATGCCGAATCCATATCTTGACCAACACCGTAAGTCAGGGTGACGCGAGCCTGCCCACGCCGGCTGTCGCTCTCTACGCTCTGTACACCAGACAGTCCTGTGAGCTCTCGTTCAAGCCGAAGCACGACTTCTCGCTCGACATCTTTGGGAGACGCCCCTGGCCAACTAACCCGTACCTGAAGAATCGGTTTATCGATATCAGGGGTCATCTGTATTGGAATCGTCTGCAGTGATGCGACTCCAAATAAGATCATGGATAAGACGATCGCCAAAATAGCAATCGGATGTGCGATGGCACTTCGGATCAATCCGTTCACGATTGCCCCCCAACAACGTTGACTTCTTGACCTTTACGCAACCCCTCTTGGCCTTGAGTGACCACGATGTCTCCCGGTTGAACACCTCGAGTCACTGCGATTCGGTCACCAACTCCAGGGCCCAGTTCAATTTTGCGAGGCTCCGCTTTTCCGTTGATGATTAAGACCACGCGATGTCCCTCTTTTCCCGGAATCACGGCATTTTTTGCAATGGTGACCTGTTCGGTCAATTCACCGATGGGAAGCCTCAAATCAATCGTCTCACCAAGTACTAAGTTGCTCTCGGGAGGACTGACAAATTGTAAACGGATCACACGCGAGCCAGTTCTCTGATTCTGCTCAGCGATGAGTGCTCGAACCTTTAAATCATAGTTCGTATTCCGCAATTGCCCCGAAACGACCTGCCCAACAGACAGTGACTCGTAGGCCTCAGGTCTGACTTCCGCTTCAACCTCAACACCTAGGTCTGGGAGGATTCGAAACAGTGGATCGCCGGGCTTCACGTATTGCCCATCGGACACACTGACATCGATGATTCGGCCAGACAATTGTGCTGTGACACGCGTATTCTCCAATTGCCTTTCCATATCGGCAATTTCGAGCCTTAAATCTTCCAGTTCATACATAGTTTTCACCACCTCACTCTGCGACTGGATGACGTTGAGTTGCGCTTGCTCGCTCGCGTCTTGTGTTAATAAATCTTTGGTGGTCAGACTCTGCGCGCGCGCGAGTTGTTTTTCACGAACAACTGTTCGCTTTTTTAGAAGCTCAAGGTGCGCTTCCAAATATTGTCGACGCGCTTCCAAGCTTTTCAAATCGTTACTCATTTCGATGTCATCAAGTCGTACCAGTTCGTCGCCTTGCTTGATGGAATCACCAACGCGGACACGCACAACCTCAACCGATGCTGTCACCTCTGCAGATACAGCGCCGATCTCACCCGCGATCAAGCGACCCTTTGCCGCGGTCCCGATTTGCACTGGATAACTCGTGGCTTCATCAACAAAAACAGGACTACCCGCAGCAAACAACGGTTGTGACACAATAAAGAGAAACCCAATCAACATATGACGCATAACATTCGACTTCTGTAGTAACCTTGATCAGCTTTATGCGCCTTATTGTGAATAAATAAAAGCAGTTTTTTGAAAAAATTGGAGGCCTGGTGCAATACCTTCACACAATGATACGGATCACCGATATCGATGCATCGTTGCATTTCTTTTGCGATGGTTTGGGGTTAATTGAAACCCGTCGTTATGAAAGTGAAAAAGGACGGTTCACGCTCATATTTTTAGCTGCTCCTGATGATTTGGATACAGCCCGAGAAAGCAAGGCACCATTAATCGAATTAACCTACAACTGGGATCCTGAGAACTACTCAGGCGGTCGAAACTTCGGTCATCTCGCATACCGCGTCGACGACATTTATGCACTATGCTCGCATCTTCAGGGTCTGGGGATCACGATCAACCGTCCACCGCGTGATGGACATATGGCATTTGTTAGAAGTCCTGATGGAATCTCCGTCGAACTCTTGCAATCTGGCGATCCGCTACCACCAATCGAGCCGTGGGCTTCACTGCCGAACACAGGAACCTGGTAAAACCTGATAAGCTTATAGGGCTATTCAACAAGGATTTCAAAATGACGAATAAACTACTTCCAGCACTTGCTTTAAGTGCTGTTGTACTGGCGGGCTGTGATCAAACAGCCGAAACAACAACTGAGCAAGGTTCTTTGCCTAATCCTCTTCGGATTGCAACAGAGGGTGCTTACCCTCCATTCAATGGTGTTGATGCCAATGGAAACCTAATCGGCTTCGACGTCGATATCGCCATGGCACTTTGTGAAGAAATGAAAGCAAATTGTGAATTAGTTGCTCAAGACTGGGATGGAATCATTCCTGCACTTGTTGCAAATAAATATGATGCAATTATTGCGTCAATGTCAATTACTGACGAACGTAAACAAACGATCGATTTCACAAACAAGTATTATTCAAATTACTTGGCTGTTATCGGACCAAAAGGAAAAGTTGCCGGTCCTAATGATCTGTCTGGTAAAACCGTTGGTGCTCAACGCTCAACGCTCGCAGCTCAGTGGGCCGAAGACAATTTGATGGGACAGGCCGATGTGAAGTTGTTTGATACGCAGACAGCTGCTTACGCCGATCTATCTTCTGGACGCCTTGATGCAATGGTGTCTGATATCTACCCCGCGATGGATTGGTTAAAAGAAAACTCAGGCTATGAGCTTGCCGGCGACAAGATCGACATCAATGACCAAATCGGCATTGGTATCCGTCAAGGTGAAGGCGATTTGAAAGCCGCGTTCAACAAAGCGATTGATGCGATCCGTGCAAATGGAAAGTACGCTGAAATTAACGCGAAGTATTTTTCTTCTGACATCTACTAATCAATAGCGGGGACACAGTCCCCGCTTGTCTCATGGACTCATTAAATAAACTCGCATTTGGAGCCACCGGATGGGGCGATGATCTCCTCATCGGTGCACTCATGACGGTGAGTTTAGCCTTTGCATCAGTATTGGTCGGCCTCATCATCGGCGGCAAACTCGCGTTTCTTAAAATTCAACCGAACCGGTTATTCCGAGGCGTAGCTCATGGCGTGACTCTGTTATTCCGAGGGACTCCTGAGTTCTTGGTGATTTTAGTTGTCTTTTTTGGGCTCGACCTGTTGATCAATGCAGCTTTAAGTTCTTTGAATATGAACCTCACCGTCTCCACTCCAAAATTCTGGGCCGGCGCACTGGGTTTAGGACTTATTTTCGGCGTGTATGCATCCGAGGTATTCAAAGGCGCGTATTTCGCGGTTCCAAAAGGACTTATTGAAGCATCGCGAGCACTCGGCCTGTCGCGATTTCAAACGATTAGCAAAGTGCACATACCCTTGATGTGGCGCTACGCCCTACCGGGTTTAATGAATCTATGGCTTGTGTTGCTGAAAGATACGTCATTGGTTGCTGTGATTGCATTCGATGAATTACTACGGACAGCAAAGGTCGCGGGAGAAACAGAACGAGAACCGTTCATTTTCTTTTTTGCAGCCGGTGTTCTGTATCTCCTAATGACGTGGGTTAGTGAGAGAGCAAAACATCATCTCGAACAGCGCGTGGCATTGGTGGGGCACCACTGATGCTCGAATCACTGTTCAAATCCATCTATTTTTGGTTCAAGGGATGGCATTACGATATTGGGAAAGCGATATGCCAACCTCTCGAGCCCGCACTTCCCTCTTCTATTGGTCCGCATTGCGCACGTCTTATTGATGGCTTTTTCACAACCTTTGAATTGGTTGGCTTAGCACTCATCGCCGCCTTCTTGCTGGCTCGTGTATTGTCGCAAGTCTTAGCCCTTGGACCTCAGTTCCTCGCCAGATCGATCCGCGCGTATGTTTATATATTCCAGGGCACACCAATCCTGATCCAACTGTGGTTAATCTACTATGGCCTCGCCCAATTTGAGTGGATTCGCGAATCAGCAGCTTGGCTTTTCTTAGGCAGCGGATGGTGGGTTGGTCTAATTACGCTAACGCTGAATTCAACTGCCTATCAGACCAATATTTTGACTGGTGCCGTAAATAATTTACCCCGAGGACAGTTCGAAGGGGCTCAATCAATCGGACTCACTCAAAAGCAAGCCTATCGACAGGTTCTCTTTCCACAAGCATTGCGAGCATCCTGGCCTTCACTTGCAAATGAGGGAATATTGCTACTCAAAGCCAGCGCACTCGTGAGTACGATTACAGTTCTTGACCTGATGGGTCATGCGCGAACCGTATTTTCGCGAAGTTATGACTTATGGGTTTATGGGAGTGCGGCCATTCTTTACATCGTTTTAACCGCATTGATGACCTTGATTGCTTTTTTGATTCGGCGATATTGGTTTCAAAGTCTGCCGACAGACCCCTGGTTCAAAGGGATCTCTCGTTAATTATCTAATTTCGATACGCCGCCTTTGCTTCGGCTTCGTCGACCTCAAGCACACCGCCTTTTGCCGCATCTCGCTCATGCTGCACGATATCGCGTGCATCCCACGGATAATCGACCCACACGTCTTCAATGTCCTTCCCGACAAAAACATGTTGCACGGCTGATGGGAATTGAGCCTTTTTGGCTTTGAGTTTGTTATGCATAACAAAAACACCAATCTCTTCTGGATTTTCAGCCAATAACTCGCCAATCGCGAATGCCAAAGTGGTTCGCTCGTCGTCGACCTCATCCACCAAAAGTACGCGTTTACCGGTGATCATATTGTTAACGCCCTCAACCCATTGGATTTTATGCGGCACATCCGAAGGTGGCTCATCAGGATGGTAACGCGCCAGCGAGATAGCAATTAATGGCTTTTCAATGTAGGTCCGTAAAATACGAGCAGGGATGAATCCGCCCCCGCCAATCGCCAAAATGACATCAAATCGAAAATCACTGGCGATGATTTTTTCGACCCCATCGGCAATGGTTTGATGCAGATCGGCGTAAGAGAAACGAAGACGCGTGCTCATGATTGTTATCCTGACAAAACGCTAGTTTATCACTGCTGTGTTGCGATGTTCGACCGCGAAATTGATGCTTTTATTCGACCGAGATCCTTAACTAATTGAGTCACGACATCCCTTTCTTTGATGAGATATGCTTTTCGGGCCTCGTGAGTATCCCCCGTCGGTTTAAATTCAACTAACCATGTTGCCGCGCGCTGTAACTCTGAATCAATTTGCTGCTGCATGGTGCCTGTTAATCCGTTTCGCATCTGTACTAGCGTATCGGTGACGAGCTTCAATTCACTCATTTGGTAGGTAATTTCAGCGAACAGCCGCTCTTCAATTTTCGTTTCACTCTCTGGTAGCCACATCGAGACGATAGATCCAACAAGCAGTGCTAAACCAAAGATTATTCCCATCCTGCGAATTGACATCGTTTGTTTCCTTACCTCGATCAAGAAGTACGTTACACTACCGAAAAACAACCACACTACAAATTGGAAATCATTTCTATGTCGAATGACCTCCGTGATGCAGCCCTGCGCTATCACCGTGCAGAACCTGCTGGAAAACTCGAAATATCCCCCACCAAGCCGATGGCCACTCAACGCGATTTGGCGTTAGCTTACAGTCCCGGTGTTGCCTATGCCTGTACAGAAATTGCAGACGATCCCAGTAAAGCAGCCGAGTTAACCGCACGCGGCAATATGGTCGCCGTCATCACAAACGGAACGGCTGTTCTTGGTTTGGGCGCCATCGGTCCTCTGGCGTCGAAACCTGTCATGGAAGGTAAGTCGGTCCTCTTTAAGAAATTTGCCAATATCAATTCGATCGATATCGAAGTTGACACAACCGACGTTGACCGTTTTTGCGATGTTGTGTCCGCACTCGAGCCATCTTTCGGGGGCATCAACCTTGAGGATATCAAGGCACCTGAGTGCTTCGAAATTGAAACACGCCTTCGTGAGAAGATGAATATCCCAGTATTCCATGACGATCAGCATGGGACTGCGATCGTCGTTGGTGCCGGAATGCTTAACGCAATGCGTCATCTTGGAAAAGAGATGGGCGACATTAAACTCGTCTGTTCTGGCGCGGGCGCTGCCGCTCTTGCCTGTTTGAACATGCTCAAAACCCTAGGGGTAAAGCAAGAAAACATCACAGTGTGTGATCAACATGGCGTTCTTCGTCCAGATCGCGAAGCACCAATGGACAAGTACAAGGCACAATACGCGCGAGACACTGAGCTCAATACATTAAAAGAAGCGCTTGTTGGTGCGGACGCATTCCTTGGACTGTCAGTACCCGGGGTGATTGATCAAGACGATATCAAGAATATGGCGGATCGCCCGGTCATCTTTGCTCTTGCGAATCCGACTCCTGAAATCATGCCGGAACTGGTAAAAGAGGTTCGCCCCGACGCGCTGATTGCGACAGGACGATCGGACTACCCAAATCAGGTGAACAATGTACTGTGCTTTCCATTTCTCTTCCGAGGCGCACTTGATTGCGGTGCGACCGTAATCAACGAAGAAATGAAAGCAGCGTGTGCTGAAGCGATTGCTTCGATGGTGCATACGCCACCGTCTGACGAAGTCTTGAACACCTACCAAGGCGAACAACTGACGTTTGGTCCCGAATATTTAATTCCAAAACCATTTGATCCGCGCTTAATCATGGAGATTCCACCAGGGGTCGCGAAAGCAGCGCATGAATCTGGCGTTGCTACCCGACCTATCGAAGATTTGGACGCATATCGAGATGATCTAAGCCGTTTCGTATTCCGCTCAGGCATGCTCATGAAGCCAATGTTTGAAGCGGCACGAACAACCAAGCGTCGTCTCGTTTTAGCCGAAGGTGAAGGCGGAAAAATGCTGCAGGCTTGCCAATTGATTGTTTCAGAGGGCCTTGCGGATGTATCTCTGGTTGGCCGCCGAAGCGTGATTGAAGAAAAGATCCAATCAATGGGGCTTTCAATTGTTCCGGATAAAGATTTTACAATCATTGACAATTTGGATGATGAAATCATCACACCGATTGGCCAGGAATATCATGCATTAATGGCTCGCCAAGGGATGACTCCGAAAGCGGCGCAAACACGCGTCCGAGCGAATACAACAGTCGTTGCATCGATGTTACTTCGTCGCGGCGATGCGGACGCAATGCTCTGCGGTACCTTCGGTACGTACGGTAAACATTTGCAACTCGCAGATGAAATCATCGGTCGGAAAAAAGGCTCACCAGTTGTGGGAGCATTGACGGTGTTGATCCTACCGCAAGGAACAATATTCCTCACAGATACACATGTGAACTTCGATCCAAATGCAGAGCAATTGTGCGAACTCGCGAAATTAGCGGCTGATGAAATCAAGCGGTTTGGCATCCAACCAAAGGCTGCATTCTTGTCGCATTCTAATTTTGGCTCAGCCAATACTCAGTCAGCGACCAAAGTTCGTGAAGCAACAGCCATGTTCATGGAGCGTTACCCAGACATTGAAGCTGATGGCGAAATGCATGCCGATGCAGCACTTGATGAAAAAACACGACGTGACTTACTACCAGAGACTCAACTAACTGGTATGGCGAATCTTCTCATTTGCCCGAATCTCGATTCAGCAAATATTGCAAGAAACCTGCTAAAGGTGTTGGGTAACGGCGTCACTGTCGGGCCATTACTTCTTGGACTCGATAAAGAGGCACATGTTGCAACAGCCTCCAATTCACCTCGTGGTATCTTCAATATGGCAGCGGTCGCTCTGGCCAATGTGAATCGCAACGACGATTAATCGTTAAGACACCACGACACCTAAGCCCGAGTATCTACCACTCGGGCTTTTTTATGCCAATTCATCGATTAAAAAATCGATCAGTGCTCGTGTTTTCAGTGGAAGATGACGTCCGTGAGGGAAAACTGCATACAGCTTTCGCTCGGGAAAAAGACGATAATCCGGAAGAATTTCTCTCAGTTTTCCATCTTGAAGCTCGGATTCGACCATGAATTTTGGCAGAAGAATTAATCCCTGGCCTGCTTTTGCGAAAGACACCATCATTTGGTCATTGTTCGTGGAAAGTCTGGCCTGAGTGATCACCTGAATCGGTTCATCACCTCCTCGCTGTAGTTTAAAGCGCTGCACAGACCGATCCGATGCGTAATGAATGAACGGTATTTTTGTAACATCTTCTGGAGTTTCAGGCGTTCCGTACTCGGCTAACAAAATCGGCGCACCGACTAATACCATCGGTACATCGGAAAGCCGACGCGCAACTAACGACGAATCCTCCAAATGGCCAATTCGAATCGCAAGATCAAATCCTTCGCCAACTAAATCAACAAATCGATCCGACAACTCGATATGGAGATTGATCCCCGGATGATGTGAAGCAAAAGACGTCAAAGGCTCTTTCAAGACTCGCTGAGCCAGGGCGACAGGCGCCGAGATGCGTAACGACCCTTCTGGCTTCGCTTTTCGACCCGCCAACATTTCGCCTACTTCCTCAATCCCTTCAACGAGAGGTG
Source organism: Litorivicinaceae bacterium (assembly GCA_965655875.1). Lineage (GTDB taxonomy): Bacteria > Pseudomonadota > Gammaproteobacteria > Pseudomonadales > Litorivicinaceae > HIMB30. The sequence goes on from CBFHIN010000022.1 coordinate 25,341, forward strand.
CCGAGCGCTCGAATAAAAATGATCCTTCATCCGTCAAACTCAACTGACGCGTCGTTCGATGAAATAATCGTACGCCCAGATCGTTCTCAAGACGTTGAACTTGCTTACTCACCGCGGAGCCGGTCATACCCAAGCGACGAGCCGCCTCAGCAAAACTCCCGTGCCTGGCTACAGCAACAAAAATTGGTACGCGAGATAAACGATCCATAACTTGCTTTCCTATTCTTTAATTGTTGGTGATCAATTAATTGTTCTTATCAACTTCAGTATCCGACCATCAATCGCAAGCAACGCAAAGATCACTACCACATAAGCAACCCACATTTCGGATTCGAATGATTCATTTAAGATGAAGACACCAAGCAGCGAAGCTGAAATCGGCACTAGAAAGGAAACAAGAATCACGTTGGATGCACCACCCGCCTTCAAAATATTGTAGAAAAACACGAAGCCCAGTGTGGTGGACAAAAATCCAATACCGAAGACCGCCAACCAACTTGATATTGAAGGATTCAACTCAGCAGGAGATTCGAAAATCACCATCAATGGCGTAATCCAAATCACCGCATAAACGCATTGACCTAATGCATTGAGCATCGGTGGAACAGTATGTAGCCGTTTGGCATAAATCGTTCCAAACGCAAAACACAGTGTCGCCAACACAACCATCAATTGCCCAATAATCGATGACTCGCCGGATACATTTGGCAGCATTAATACAACAACACTGGTAATACCGAGAACGGCTCCGATGATTTTATTAATTGACAGCTTTTCGTCAGATGTTAAGAAGTGTGCAACGACCATCGTTGTGATCGGAGACAACGCCATAATGATTGATGTCATGCTTCCGCTGATCGACTGTTGTCCCAAAGCGATCAAAATAAAAGGTGCCGCCGAGATCAATAGACCTGTCACCGCATAATCTTTCCACAAATCCCGAAGGACTGCGTATTTCAGCCCGAGAGATTTCGTGACCATCACTAAACCCAAGGAGCCAACAACAAAACGTAGCCACATTGCTGTGATTGGCTCGATATCCGTCAGCATCACTTCAATAAAGAAAAAAGACGCTCCCCAGACAACAGAAAGTAAAAACAATTGAAGCCAGGCACTCACTGACACGAACTTTACTCCTTAAAACATAACGATTCGGTAGGAAGTAGATTAAAGCGCTCTTACAGAGTTATTAGTTCCAAAAAAGAATTAAACAAGTGATTAATTTCGATATTTAGAATATAAAAGATCGAATGCATCATGAATGGGAACTCAACTGAAGGAGGAAAAACATGTTGACTCAATCTCTTGGAATGACCATCACACGCATTGCACTTGGTGTGATCTTATTTGCGCATGGTTACATCTTAAAAGTCGGCACATTTACTGTCGCTGGCACTGTTGGCTATTTCGAAAGCATCGGACTTCCTGCAATCACTGCATACCTTGTTATTGCAGGTGAGATCTTCGGCGGCATCGCCCTTATCCTTGGCGCCTTTACTCGCCTCGTGGCATGGCTTTCACTACCCATACTGATTGGTGCAACCTGGGCCCACTCTGCAAATGGATGGCTGTTCACAGCTGAAGGTGGTGGCTGGGAGTTCCCTCTACTTCTCGTCGCTCTGGCGGTGAGCATCGGATTCGGAGGTGCAGGTAAATATGCAATCGATAATCTTGATTGGATGAATCAGTGGTCTTTCAGCCGAGAGAGTGATCTTGAGCCAACCGCTTAATTTGATGGTTGATCGCTTAGCGTTGC
>CBFHIN010000023.1:0-25263 GCA_965655875.1 Litorivicinaceae bacterium
AGATTGCTGATGAAACAATTGCTATAACGTGTTCTGGCCGAACTGACTCAGGCGTCCATGCCAGTTCGCAGGTATGTCATTTCGATACGAATGCGAAGCGGGCGCCATACAATTGGGTGATGGGGGTCAATACTCAACTCCCGAGTGATATATCGCTGTCCTGGGCGTGTGAGATCGATTCCGAATTCCATGCGCGCTTTGGGGCGTTATCCAGGCAGTATGTGTATCTGATCTCTTGTTGCTCAATTCGAAGTGCTTTGATGCGAAATTCAGTGACTTTCACATATAAAGATCTCGACCCATTGCGGATGGCAGAAGCAGGGCAAAGCTTGATTGGTACACATGATTTCAATGCCTATCGATCGACACAATGCCAAGCAAAAACCTCAGTGAGAACATTGTCACGATTAAGTGTTCATGAGCATGGGGGATTAATAGCAATCCATGTTGAAGCGAATGGATTTCTGCAAAATATGGTACGTAATATAGTTGGCGTTCTCTCAGCCATCGGTGCAGGCGAGCAACCAGTCACTTGGGCGCGGGAAGTTTTGGATTCAAAAGATCGCACGGAAGGTGGGGTGACTGCACCACCACATGGATTGTATTTTCTTGGACCTCGATATGCATCTGAGTTTGATTTGCCTGAAACCGTTCGGATTCCACAGATTGCGAAAGACATCTTGGCAACAGATCCGTTACAGTGGGGAACATGACTCGAGTAAAATTTTGTGGAATGACTCGGCCGGACGATATCGCTAAGGCAGTTGCCCTTGGAGTGGACGCGTTAGGGTTCGTTTTTTATAAGCCGAGTTCTCGCTGCGTGAGTGCTGAAACTGCCTCTGACCTGATGCGTGATATTCCTGCGTTTGTCACGCGAGTCGGATTGTTCGTTGATGAAAAAGCAGACATCATTCGACAGACGGTCGAAAAATGTCGGTTAAATCTTATTCAATTTCACGGCGACGAGTCCCCTGAGTTCTGTGATGAGTTAGCATATCCGTATATAAAAGCGTTTCGAGTTCGCCCTGAAATGGATATCGAGGCTGAAATGAATCGATATCCAAATGCGTCCGGATTTCTGTTGGATGCGTACGTCAAAGGACAACCCGGTGGGACCGGCGAACGATTCGATTGGGGTCTGATTCCAAAAACAGATCAACCAATTATTCTGGCGGGTGGCTTAACTCCCGACAATGCGAAGGACGCGATTGATGCAATCGCACCCTGGGCTCTTGATGTAAGTGGCGGCATCGAAATCGAGCCAGGACGCAAGGATCCTGATAAAATGGCGCGCTTTATTGATGCGTGTCGGAAATAATTTGAGAGCAATATGGCACTAACAGAACAAGAACTTCGATCACTCGATTACGAGCCGGATATTGGGGGACACTTTGGCGACTATGGCGGGCGCTATGTCTCTGAGACTTTGATGGCTGCTCTCAGCGAGCTTGACCAAAATTATCAAAAACTGAAAAACGATCCGGATTTTCAGAGGGAATTTGATGCGGATTTGGCATCATTTGTTGGCCGTCCATCGCCTCTATATCACGCCGAACGCTGGTCAAAAGCAATTGGTGGAGCACAGATATACTTCAAACGAGAAGACCTAAATCACACTGGTGCTCATAAAGTGAACAACACGATTGGTCAGGCGTTGCTCGCGAAGTATTCGGGGAAGCCGCGTGTTATCGCCGAGACAGGTGCGGGCCAACACGGTGTGGCATCAGCAACTGTTGCTGCGCGATTGGGTCTTGAGTGCGTTGTGTACATGGGTGCCGATGATGTTGAGCGTCAGTCACCAAACGTCTACCGAATGAAACTACTCGGCGCGACAGTTGTTCCCGTTGAATCCGGATCGCGTACGTTGAAAGATGCATTGAATGAGGCGATGCGTGATTGGGTAACCAACGTCGACAATACCTTCTACATCATCGGAACCGTTGCGGGTCCTGCACCATATCCACAGCTCGTGCGTGATTTTAATGCGGTGGTTGGACGTGAAGTGAAGTGGCAATCTAAGGAAATACTCGGTCGCTATCCGGATGCTCTGGTCGCGTGTGTTGGCGGTGGTTCAAATGCTATTGGGTTATTTTATCCGTTCTTAAAAGATACGGAAGTTGAGATTTATGGGGTTGAAGCAGCGGGCCGTGGTCTCTCAACAAATGCGCATGCTGCGCCTTTGTGCTCTGGGCGACCCGGAGTTTTGCATGGTGCAAAAACCTATTTGATGGATAACTCAGATGGTCAAATTGCCCATACTCATTCTGTGTCTGCCGGACTCGATTATCCAGGTGTGGGGCCAGAGCATGCTTACCTAAAGGATATCGGCCGCGCAAATTATGTGGGAGCCACAGACGACGAGGCCTTGGCTGCGTTTCACGAAGTGTCGCAAGTCGAGGGAATTATTCCAGCCCTCGAGACGGCGCATGGATTGGCATACACCAAAAAGCTTGCGGCAACGATGCGTCCGGATCAAACGATCGTGTGCAACATGTCCGGTCGTGGTGATAAAGACATCTTTACGGTGGCTAAATTGGAAGGAATTTCGTTGACATGAGTACTTCCCGAATTCAACAGCGTATGGATGCATTGAAAGCATCTGGCCGAAAAGCGTTGATTCCATACATTGTTGCAGGTGATCCGTCACCATCAGTCACTGTTCCTGCAATGCATGCGATGGTTGAAGCCGGAGTTGACGTGATCGAGCTCGGTATGCCGTTTTCAGACCCATTTGCGGATGGACCTGTCAATCAACGGGGCGCAGAACGAGCAATCGCTGGTGGTACAACGCTTCGCGGTGTTCTTGATGCTGTGGCGGAATTTCGGCAAACCGACCAAGACACGCCGGTTGTGCTGATGGGCTACTTAAATCCTGTGATCGCAATGGGCGAATCGGTGTTTTGTGCGGGATGTAAAGATGCAGGTGTCGATGGCTTACTGCTAGTTGATATGCCACCTGAAGAAGAAGGTTCTTTGGTCAAGACGGCTAGAGAGCATGGACTTGATCTGATTTATCTGGCGGCGCCCACGACAACTGATGAGCGCCTCGAAGGTATTGGCAATGCAACCTCAGGATATCTTTATTACGTATCGCTAAAAGGCATCACTGGATCGTCGAAACTCGATACCACCGAAGTATCACAACGGATTGCACACATGCGTCAACACGTGAATGTTCCGATTTGTGTTGGTTTTGGAATCAGAACTCCAGACGATGCGGCTGCGATCTCGGCAACAGCTGACGGCAGTATTGTAGGGACTGTTTTGGTGAGTCAGGTGGAGTCGTTAGCGAATCAGCCCGAGAAAATACCAGCTGCTCTGCAAGCGATTTTAAAGCCGATGCGCGAGGCAATGGATGCCAATAACTAATCTCAGGGAGAGTGCATGAGTAACTGGCTCGACAAAATTGTTCCGACGGTTGTGCGCTCAAAAGCGGTTGAGCGAAAAGCAAGTGTGCCGGACGGACTTTGGTCCAAGTGCTCGGCCTGTGAGGCAGTGCTCTACCAACCGGAATTCGAACGTAACCTCAGCGTGTGCCCAAAATGTGGTCATCACGGACGCCTTGGTGCGCGTGCACGGTTGAACAGCTTTCTGGATGAGGGGTCTCAAACTGAACTGTTTCATGATCTCGTTGCAGATGATCGACTGAAATTTCGTGATCAGAAAAAATACAAAGATCGATTATCACAGGCCCAAAAGGCGACAGGTGAGAACGATGCATTGATTGCGATGGAGGGTATGCTGAAATCGAAACCGCTCATTGCCATCGCATTTGAGTTCGCCTTCATGGGTGGTTCAATGGGAACAGTCGTTGGTGAAAAGTTCGTTCGCTCCGCTGAGCTCTGCCTTGAAAAACGCATTCCTTTAATCTGCTTTTCTGCCTCTGGTGGTGCGCGCATGCAGGAGGCATTGTTCTCGTTGATGCAAATGGCGCGCACGTCGGCTGTATTAGAAAAGATGCGTGAACAAGGAATTCCGTACATCTCTGTATTGACTGATCCTGTCTTTGGAGGCGTTTCTGCGTCGTTTGCGATGCTAGGCGATCTGAACATCTCCGAACCGAAGGCTTTGGTTGGATTTGCAGGGCCTCGAGTGATTGAGCAAACGGTGAGAGAAACATTGCCTGAGGGATTTCAACGCGCTGAATTCCTGTTGGAACATGGAACCGTCGACATGATCGTTTCACGTCCCGAAATGCGCGACACCATCGCCCGTGTGTTGTCCAGATTGAACCATTGAGACAGCTGGTTGACTGGGAGCGGCACCTTGAGACGCTCTCACCCCCTTCACGAATTGAATTAGGTCTTGAGCGGGTTGCTGATGTATGGAGCCGCTTGCAGTCGGGCTCGATTCCAAATGTTCTGACAGTTGCCGGAACGAATGGAAAGGGGTCGGCAGTCGAGGCTTCTGGCGTCATCGCCAGCCAGGTCGGACTTCGCTACGGGCAGTACACATCGCCTCATATTCACCGAATTCATGAGCGAATCAGGATTAACGGTGCAGTTGTAACAGATGACACGCTAATCGACGCATTTGAGCGTGTTGAGGCTGCACAATGTGACGTTTTCTTAACTTATTTCGAGTTTCTTACGCTGGCTGCGTTGGTGATATTTCAGGATTCACGCCTTGATTTGTGGATTTTGGAAATTGGTTTAGGCGGTCGCCTAGATGCAGTCAATATGATTGATCCCAATGTTTCAGTCATCACATCGATCGGTCTCGATCACCAAGCGTATCTTGGCGATTCGATTGAGGCGATAGCGCGTGAAAAGGCCGGCATCATGCGCTCTGGTATTCCGACCTTTACCGGTGCGTTCAATGCAAAGAGTGTGTTACAGGATGAAGCCGACCGAATTGGCTCGATGTTGAAATCACTCGATGAATTTTTTGATTTGGAGGTTGCCTTGTTGCGACTCTCTGAGTGTTCGATTGATCTCTCCAAAGTAAGCCTGCCCAAAAATTCTGTTGCACTGGCATGCCTTGCAATGGATTCTTTGGGTCATCGCTTGCCGGTAACTTTAGGGGCGCAGTTACAGCAGGCTGAAGTGTTAGGTCGTATGACTTCCCGTATGATCCAAGGTCGTGAATGGATACTCGACGTAGGCCATAATCCGGCTGCCTGTGAATTTGTGACACAAACGTTAGCTAAGAAGGTATCAAAGGCGCGCCGAGTTGTGATTTTCGGAGCGCTTGCTGACAAAGATGTCGAAATGATGTTGCCGCTTTTTAATGCATATAGCGATCGGGTTGTATTGGTGGGTATCGAAGGCGAACGTGGGCGGACGATTGATTCGCTAGAAGCAAGTTGGCTCGATCTTTTTGAACAGACGTGTTGGCGGAGTTTTGATACACTTCCGACGGCACTAGAGGGGCTGCCCTCAGAGCTCAATTTGAATGACCATGTGTTGGTCATGGGATCTTTCGTATTAGTGGCAGACGCACTCAATCATGACCTCTTCAACTGAACAGCAAGAGACCAAGCAACCATCCCATCGACTGAAACATCAGTGGATTGGTGGCGCAACGTTGCTTGCGTTTGCGGCTCTTGTTTTGCCTTGGCTTCTTACACCACGTTTCGAGACGATTCGTGAGCAAGGTCCCGATTTAAAACGGCTACCTGATCCGCCAGCACTTTCTGTCGAGCCCGTTATCCCACCGACAATTGATCAAGCGGTACTGGATGCGAGTCGTGACAAATTAGATGCGTTGATGGGTGCGCCTATTGGCAATGAGTCTGAAGCCAGCTTTGTTTTACAGGTTGGTGCTTTTAAAAAACCTGAAAACGCGCAGGCATTGCAAACCAAACTTAATGCGTTAGATGTCGGTCGTGTTTATCTGCGCACCGAAGATTCATTGACTCGCGTATATGTTGGGCCTCTGTTGAACCGAGCAATCGCTGAAGAGGCAGCAAAAACAATTCAGACCAAATTGTCTTTGCAAACACAGGTCGAGCAATACGATGTCCGTGAGCATGGTAAGTCATGACCGAGGCGGTTGAGTCGGGTTTCGGACTCGCACCGTTTGACTGGGCAATTATCGTTGTTCTCGCAATCTCCACTTTGATGAGCTTGCGGCGCGGATTCCTAAAAGAGGCACTGAGTCTTGGAACTTGGATTGCTGCATTTATTATTGCCCGTCAGTTCCATGATCCGATGGATCAGCTGCTTGAAACACAAATCGCTGACTCATTAATGCGATCCATCGCGGCATTCGCAGCACTCTTTGTTGGGACGCTTTTAGTTGGAGCAGCGCTTGGTTTTCTCTTAAGTGCGCTGATTAATGCGACTGGTCTATCTTCGACAGATCGCGTATTGGGAATGGTCTTTGGCTTCGCGCGGGGCGCTTTAATTGTCACCGTAGTGATCGGATTATTAAATCTGACCCCGTTGGTCAATGACACTTGGTACACTAACTCGAGTTTAGTGCCTCATTTTGAGACGGTTGCCCAATGGGCTTTGGAACAACTGTCAGCCTCTGGCTTTAAAGCGCCAATTAGCTGACGAGAAGGATTTCGATCATGTGTGGAGTGGTTGGTATTTTTGGTCGCGGTAATGTGAATCAGGCTTTATTTGATGCACTGACCGTCTTACAGCATCGCGGCCAAGATGCAGCAGGGATGGTAACTTCAGCAAACGGGAAATTTCATCTTAGAAAAGACAACGGTCTTGTTCGTGACGTATTCAGAATGCGTCATATGCAGTACTTAATTGGCAATATGGGTATCGGCCACGTACGTTACCCAACAGCTGGAACAAGTTCTTCTGCTGAGGCACAACCGTTTTACGTGAATAGTCCGTATGGAATTAGTCTTGCTCATAACGGTAACTTGACCAATACCGCTGATTTGATGAAAGAGCTGTATGAAGACGACATGCGGCACATCAATACCAACAGCGACTCTGAAGTCCTCCTTAATATTTTTGCACATGAGCTTGAAGCACGTGGTAACTTCAAACCGGCACCTGACGATTTCTTTGCTGCAGTTGAAGGAGTGCATCGACGTTGCCGAGGCGCGTATGGTGTTGTGGCGTTGATTAACGGCCATGGAATCTTGGGGTTCCGAGATCCGTATGGCATTCGTCCGATTTGCATTGGTCAACGGAAGACTGAGCAAGGTGTCGAGTATATGATCTCCAGTGAATCTGTCGCGCTCGATTGCGCTGGCTTTGTTTTGATCGATGATCTGGCACCGGGTGAGGCCGCGTTCATTGACAGCGATGGAAACCTTCACCGCAAACTGTGTGCCGGTGAAAAAGACACGCATCCCTGTCTGTTTGAGTATGTTTATCTGTCACGTCCTGACTCTGTCATCGATGGAGTTTCTGTGTATCAAGCCCGAATCAATATGGGACGGAAGCTTGCACATAAAATTTTACGCGAGATGCCCAACCACGATATTGATGTCGTCATTCCGATTCCGGATACCAGCCGGACCAGTGCGCTTGAAGTTGCTCAAAAATTGGGTGTTCTGTTCCGTGAAGGGTTTATCAAGAATCGCTACATTGGACGGACCTTTATCATGCCTGGCCAGACCGAGCGTCAGAAATCGGTTCGTCAGAAATTAAATCCCGTGGTCCAAGAATTTAAAGGTCGCAATGTCTTATTAGTGGATGATTCGATCGTCCGCGGAACTACGTGCCATCAAATTGTCGAAATGGCACGGGATGCTGGCGCAAAAAAAGTGTACTTCGCCTCTGCAGCACCTGCTGTTGTCTCCCCTAATGTCTACGGTATCGATATGCCGGCCGCGAATGAGCTGATTGCGCATGGACGGAGCGCGCAAGAAATAAATCAACTGATCGGTGCGGACGGGTTGATCTACCAAGAACTCGATGATCTGGTTGATGCAGTGCGTGAATTGAATCCCAAGTTACAATCATTTGAGGATTCTGTTTTCTCGGCCTGTTACATCACCAAAGAAGTTGACGATGCCTATCTTGAAGCACTGGCTCAAAAACGCAGTGATGGCGCGAAACAGCAAGCAGAGGCTGACTCTGAGGATGCGTGCCTGGATCTACGAGCCGATGCATCATGATGGATCGGGACGCACGTCTGCGCGCAATCACTTCGGAGCTGTCTGAAGAAACGCAGGCGATTCGTGTCGGCGTTGATCGCACAGCGGAACGCGAGCATTCGGAACCAATCTTTGCTACGTCGAGCTTTGTATTCCCTGACGCAGCGACAATGGCTGACGCGTTCGTAAACGATTCAGGACTATCGATTTATGCTCGCGTCGATAACCCAACTGTTGATGGATTTTGCAAACGTCTTGCGCTTCTCGAGGGTGCGGAAGCGTGCGAGGCGACTGCGTCTGGAATGGGTGCGATTCTCTCGACTTTGATGGCGCATTGTCAGGCTGGCGATCGAGTCCTGATGTCGACTGGTGTATTTGGTGCGACGCTGAGTTTGTTGAAAAACTTCTTTGTGAAATACGGCATCGAATTGGAACTGCTACCACCGACCGATCTAGCGGCTTGGGAACGAGCGTTAAGTCGGCCTGCTCAACTTGCCTATTGCGAAACGCCATCGAATCCGACCATCGAAATTATTGATATCCAAGCGTTGTCCTCACTGTGTCGAGCCAAGAATTGTCTTTTTGTCGTCGATAACTGTTTCATGACACCGGTTTTACAAAAGCCGCTAGCGCATGGCGCTGACCTCATCATTCACTCAGCGACAAAATATCTTGATGGACAAGGACGTGTGTTGGGTGGGGCCGTTCTCGGTCGAGCTGATTTGGTGAAGCCCGTGACTTCGTTTATTCGTTCTGGCGGCGTCACGATGAGTGCATTCAATGCTTGGGTCTTTTTAAAGGGTCTTGAAACGCTCGACATTCGCATGAAAGCGCATAGTGAGAAAGCGCAAGCGTTAGCCGAATGGCTTGAAAAACAGCCGCAAGTAGAGCGCGTGAACTATGCAGGCCTTGCTTCACATCCACAACGGAAATTGATTGATCAACAGATGAAAGCCGGTGGTGGTGTTCTCAGCTTTAGTTTGAAAAATGGAACTCGAGATGATGCCTGGTCATTTCTGAACGCGACCTGTTTGATGTCATTGACTGCCAACTTAGGTGATGTCAAAACAACGGTTTGTCATCCGGCCACCAGCACGCACGGACGATTGGATGCAGCAGATCGGCAGTTGATGGGTATTGCTGAAAATATGATTCGAATCGCAGTCGGACTGGAGTCGGTTGACGATTTAATCACTGACTGTGAGCGAGGGTTTGCCGCGCTCACAGCGTAAACGCAGTTAACGCATTCCTTTCAATGCGGCAATACGTTCTTCCAGTGGGGGATGCGTCATAAACAAACGCATCATGTTGTTACCCCCTGTCCGTATACCGAAAGCAACCATCGTATCCGGTAATTCCGACGGTGCGCCTTGTTCTGCCCGGAGTCGCTCCAATGCACCAATCATTGCGGGTGCTCCTGCAAGTTGTGCGCCTGCGACATCAGCACGGAATTCCCGCTGCCGAGAGAACCAAAACACAATCATCGACGCCAGAATGCCAAGAATGATCTCTGCCACAAACGTTGTGATGTAGAAAGCCGGTCCGTGACCTCGTTCTGTCTTAAATACCGCGCGGTCAATTGTGTGACCTATGATGCGTGAAAAGAACATCACAAACGTGTTCACAACGCCTTGAATAAGTGCCAGCGTTACCATATCGCCGTTGGCCACGTGGCCGATCTCGTGTGCCATGACAGCGCGCGCTTCATCACGACTGAATCGATTTAAAAGACCTGTGCTGACTGCAACCAAGGCATTGTTACGGTCCCAGCCTGTGGCAAATGCGTTACTGGTTTCACTTTGGAATATGCCGACATCAGGCATTCCAATGCCTGCTTCTTGAGCGAGTTCGGCAACGGTATCGACTAACCATTTCTCATCGGCACTGCGTGGCTGTTCGATGATTTGTGTCCCCGTGCCCATTTTTGCCATGGTTTTGGAGAGTAATAAACTGACTATGCTCCCAGCCATTCCGAATACGAAGCAGAAAACCAATAGACTCGAGAGGTTTAAATCCACTCCATTCGCTGCCAGATATCCTTCAAAGCCCAATAGGCTGAGCGTGATGCTTGCAACAAGAATGATTGCAAGGTTGGTTAGTAAAAACAGTGCTATCCGTAACATGCCAGCCTCTCCTTAAGGCAATTTGGGTCAAAGAGAAGATATTGATTTCCGAGCGGAGTTCAAGCTGTGAATGCACAAAAAAAGGTAAAAAAATCGAATGCGGAATGGAAAGCGGAGCTCAATGCAGAGTCGTTCCGTGTCACCCGAGAAAAAGGAACAGAGAGACCGTTTGATAATTCCTATCATGATCTGAAAACATCAGGGATTTATCGGTGTATCTGCTGTGATACGCCACTCTTTGATTCGGATCATAAATTTGATTCAGGATCTGGCTGGCCGAGTTTTTATCAACCAATTGATTCAGAAGTCATTGGCGAACACGATGATCGGTCGATCTTTTTTATGCCGAGAACTGAAGTAACGTGTGAAGTTTGCGATGCACATCTTGGTCACGTCTTTAATGATGGCCCAACACCAACCGGACTTCGCTATTGTATTAATTCAGCAAGCCTTCGCTTTGCTGAAAAAAGTTAAATCAGTGGAGGGCCTGGAAGTGCGATCAGTCGCCAGCCCGGTCCTGCGGCTTTAATCTTGAGCTCGATTTGTTGCTCTTGCAGTTCTTGAATACGAGTCACTGAAACCAATACCCACTGTCCAAGCTTAGGCGTTTGTTCTTTGGTAATCGCTTCTCGATAAAACGAAAAGCTCGGCATACGAATACCTTGCGAGACCACGTCCGCTTGGGCCTCTTTTGCGATAAGAGCTGCTTCTTTTAAGGGGCGTTGTCGGGCCTCGGACAAAACGGGCAAGATAATCAGTGCAATACAAGCTAATTGAACACCGCCCATTGCAATTAATCGTTGGCTCAAACGCCAGCTCGGGGCAGCTAGTGCAATGACGGCCAATAGTAAGAGGCTCAGGATGGCAAACAACAAGGGCCACCACCAATTCGCAATCAATTGCAGCAGAAGAATGACTTGTTCTTGGTCTCTTGGGTGTTGTGGTTCAGGAATCAGATGGTGGGCCGCACCCAGTGCAAAAATAAGGCTTGGTACGAAAAGTCCTGGCAAAGCCCAGAAGCGACTTGTTAGTGATGGCAACACCCTCGCATACAAGAAAAAGAGCGGTGCGGTCGAATAGAGAACGTAGTGCGGTAACTGAGTGCCTGACAGTGACACTAAGACCACTACGAAAGCAATCCAAATCAATGCGAATCGATTCACTTTACATGACCAATACTCGCGGACTTTGAGAAGGATCGCCATCACAAGGCCGCTGTATGGCAGCAATACGAGTGGCATCACGAATACATAGTACAGCGGGTGTCCACCATGGCCGTGAAGATTACCCGAAAAACGCTCAAGGTTATGACGCAGAATGAAATTCTCAAAAAAAGCGAAGCCTTGAGCGTCATATACGCCAATGAGCCAAGGTGCGAGGAGTGCAGCGAGTAAGGCCCATGCACGGAATGAGCGGATGGCACCCCATAGCAAAGCCCACTGATTCGACACAAGAACCCAAAGACCAAAGGCACCAGCGGGGATTAAAACAGCAACAGGTCCTTTGGTTAAGATGCCAAGACCGAACCATAAAAAAACACGGAGTCTTAAGGTATCGCTTGGGGATTGGATGTAGCGAGCGATATCCACAAAGAGGAGGGCGAACCATAAGTTAAGAAGTGCGTCGGCTGTCGCTGCTCTGGCAATGACGAGCGTGCCAAGTGTCGTTGCAAGTGCAAACGCAACAAACACGCCGAGTGCCGGCTGTTTGGTGACTTCCGCGCTAAATCGACCGAGGGTAAGCGCCCAAAAAGCACCTGCCAATACCGATGGAAGTCGTCCAATCATCTCGATTGGAATGGTCGGACTCATCCAACCAAACGTCGTAAGTGCTAGCGCTTGCAACCAATACGAAAAGATTGGCTTGTCATATCGTGGTTCGCCATCGAGTGAAGTCGCGGCCCAATGTCCGCCATCGATGAGTTCGCGCGTCGCTTCAAGAAAAGCACCCTCATCCAGATCAAATAGTGGGACCCAAGTGCCGATCAGGCCGAGAACGACGAGGCAGAGGAATAATCGCCAATCGAGTTTATGTAGAGCGATCATTGGATCCTTTAGTCCAGCCCATCGCATCGGTTTGTCGTGTCAGTGGCGGTTGACTCGGCCGTCTTAGTCGCGTCAGCATCTCCGCCACAAGGCCTGTGGTAATCAGTTGTAATCCGACCAAGGCAAGTAACACTCCGGTAATTAATAAGGGTCGACTTCCGATGTCTGTTCCAAATAATTTCAAAACAAAGAGGTAGGTCAACGCAATGCCACCCAGACCACCAGTAATGAGCCCTGCAACACCAAAAAAGTGACCGGGGCGTTCTCGAAAGCGTAAAAAGAACCAGGCTGCGAGAAGGTCAAGAATCACTCGGGGAGTTCTTGAAATTCCGTATTTTGATGTACCAGCAATACGCGCTCTGTGATTTACAGGGATTTCAGCGATTCGGCTGGGATGAGTGAGGTTAGCGACCCAGAGTGGAATGAATCGATGCATTTCGCCGCGGAGATCCAAGCCTTCTAAAATATCGCGACGCCCAACTTTGAGGCTGCAGCCATAATCGTGTAACGCAACACCAGATACTTTACCGATAAGCCAGTTAGCGATCCGTGACGGCAGAGTGCGGTCGAGTGTGTCTTGTCGATTTTTTCGCCAGCCACAGAGAAGATCCAGTTGATCTGTTTCGAGCTTATCAACCATGCTTGGGATGTCAGCGGGATCATTTTGTAAATCGCCATCCATGAAGGCAATCACATCACCGCGCGCGGCTTGAAGACCTGTTTGCATTGCTTGCGTTTGTCCCAGATTGCGACGGTGCGAAATGACCATGATGTGATCACCTCGATTCGCGCGTTCCTCAAGAAGCATTTCGCGGGTTCGATCTGAGCTCCCATCATCAACCAACACAAATTCGAACTCACCATTGTAGTTCTCGAGCGCAGCGTGCAATTCATCAACCAATCGTTCGACGTTGTCTTCTTCCTTATAGAGAGGAATGACAACTGACAGGCGGGGCATTGTGTCAGCCATTGAAAGTCCGTTTTAAGAGTAGCAAAGACCCAAGTATACCGAAGACTGCGGTGAGACTCAGTACGTAAATGTGAAGTTGAATTGTCATCTCGAGCGCGAGAATTGGCGATAAACCAGTCAGCGTCGATCCAAGAATCCCACCTGCTTCATAGCTGCCAGCGCCAGCCAGCCCATGGATTGGCAGGATCGAGGACAACTCGGCCCCCAAAATGGTTGAGATGACGTCGGTTAATGGAATGCCGGACAGTGTTGCCAGTAGCACTCCCATACCCATAATTTTTGCAAGCCAAGCGAGAACGGTAAGACGCCATAATCGATGTAATCGTTTGCCATTTTGGGCTTCGAAAATTAACTGCGATCTCGCTTGTTCAAGCAGTTTGGGTAGCCGGATGTGTTGGGTCTTGGGAATCACATATGCCAAAATTAAGGGTGTGAGAAAGATTAGCGCGGCAAGTAACGCCAGCATGATGGATCCGGCAATTGGTAACAACAGGATGCAAATGCTAATTCCGACGAGACTCACGAGATCTAATAAACGGATCCAGAGGAGACTGGTGAGGCCGACCGAGAAGTCAACACGACCGAGCCAGCGAGCAAGCAAAGGAAGCGCCAGTTCACCGAGGCGCATCGGGGCTAGATTGTTCGCTGTGTTATGAATAAAACTCATACCGAGTGCCTCGTGTAGAGGCAGATGCTCAAATACAATCCAGGTACGGAGCCCCCTTAACAGCCAACTCACCGATCCGAGAAGGACAATCACAATCGCAGTTTGTAATGGAAGTGATGCAAGGTCTGTGACGACCTGAGTTAAATCCAGAGCTTCGGATGCGACCCAAACGGTGATGATCAGAAGTAATGTAGCAACGCTAATTTTGAGGTAAATCGATTTCACTCTGTTGTTTTCTTTCAAATGGGCCATAGTAAAGAGGCAACTTGTCGGATTTCACGGATGGTACAGCGTTATGTGTGGATTTGCCGTCAAGCCAACAAAAAATTTGGAGACCCCATGATTGATTCAATTACTGAATCCTACCGAGATGTGATCAAAGCCATTGGTGAAGATCCAGAGCGGGAAGGCCTTCTTGATACCCCGAAGCGGGCGGCGAAAGCCCTCGATTTTCTGACTTCTGGTTACCGTCAAGATCTAGAAACACTCATCAACGGTGCCGTATTTGAGTCTGATAACGACGAAATGGTCGTTGTCAGAGACATCGAATTGTATTCAATGTGTGAGCACCACATGCTTCCATTCACCGGACGATGCCACATTGGTTATTTGCCGAATGGAAAAGTATTGGGATTATCAAAATTTGCACGAATCACGGACATGTACGCGAGGCGTTTGCAAATTCAAGAAAACTTGACCCGGCAAATTGCGTTGGCAGTTCAAGAAGTGACCGACGCACGCGGTGTTGCTGTCGTTATCGAGGCGCGTCACTTTTGCATGATGATGCGCGGTGTTGAAAAGCAAAACTCAACGATGGCGTCGTCGGTCATGCTGGGTGACTTCCGTGAGCATCAAGCCACGCGCAGCGAGTTTTTACGTTTGATCGGGAAGCCATAATGACAGACTTCCAGCGTGATCAACTTGCAAAGATTCATATCCAAGATCTACGTTTACGAACGTACATCGGCATTAATGACGACGAGAAAAAGAACCAACAAGACGTTGTAATCAACATTCGGATTCATTATCACGCAGAAAAAGCGGTGACTTTTAATGTGATTGATGAGGCGTTGAACTATCGAACGATCACTAAGAAAGTCATCAAGCACGTTGAGTCGAATCGATTCTTGTTGCTTGAGAGAATGACAGATGAAGTGTTATCGCTTGTGATGGATCATCCTCAGGTGATGTGGGCAGATGTAACGATTGATAAACCTCATGCGCTTCGGTTTTCCGATTCGGTCTCAATCTCTTTGTCAGCTCGCCGCTCAGGCTACGCGGGTGCCGAACACCCGCATTAAAGCTCTACAGTGCATCTTCAATCACGCGGGCGATCCGGCGTGATGAAGGTCCTGTAAACGAGCCGAAACTTCCGACTAAATTCCCTTCGCGATCGACAATGTATTTGTGGAAGTTCCAAGATGGATAATCACCGTTGGCTGCTTCTGCGAGCCCCTGAAAGAGTGGGTCTGCTTTGCCTTTTTTCGCGTGCGTCGTTGCGTACATTGGGAACTGGACGCCATAGGTCAGCCGGCAGAACTCGGCAGCTTCCTCTTCACTTCCGTACTCTTGGTTGCCAAAATCTTTCGACGGGAAACCAAGTACCGCGAATCCTTGATCTTTATACTTCCGATACAGTGACTCAAGCCCGTCGAATTGCGGGGTGAAACCACATTTTGAAGCTGTATTCACGACCATCACCACTTGGCCCTGATACACTTCGCACAGACGATCGACCTGATCACCAGCGAGTTGCCGAACTGAATGATCAAGTAATGGGGAGCACGCTGCGTTTGCCTTTAAAGTCGTCATGCTAATCACCACTGTTGTTAATACAAAAGAAATTTGTTTGAGGTTCATGGATGTCATCCTCGTTGCTATGGGAGAACGTCTTTGGCCCGTTGTTGCCTCGTCCTGGGAGACCAGTTATCTGACTGTTTGTCGTCACTGAATTATCTTGAGCCGACCGACGTCGTTCTAATGGCAGAGGTTTGGTCAGAGGCCTCATATGTCAAGCACCACAAACAAAAAATTGCTCTGGTGTTCAGTGCAATGCGTCATTTTGCAGAACGTCTGCGAAACGCCGGACGCGAAGTGATTTATGTTCAATTGACTGATCCAAACAATACACACTCACTACCGAACGAAATCGAACGACACCAGCGAGCGCATCAATTTGAATCTTGGGTCATTACTGAGCCCGGTGAGTGGCGCCTTCATGAAGCGTTCCTCGCATTGTCGTCAACACTCGATGCGCCTGTTGAAATACTTCCTGATGATCGATTTATCTCGTCACATCAAGAGTTTAAGGCTTTCCTCGATGGTCGAAAGCAGCCTCGCATGGAGCATTTTTATCGAAAAATCCGACAGTCAACTGGTTTGTTGATGGAGGGTTCCGATCCAGTTGGGGGTCAGTGGAATTTTGATCATGACAACCGTAAAGCACTGGATCAACGTTCAACCCCAAATCCACCAAAATGGCCAATCGACTCGATCACCAGCGACGTCATCTCTTTGGTAAACCAGCGCTTTGGTGATCACTTCGGTGAGCTAAACGCTGAACAGTTTCAATGGCCGGTGAACCGAGATCAAGCGCTTGAAATGCTTGATCATTTTATTGATCAGCGTCTCGAGTCATTTGGTGACTTTCAGGATGCCATGGTGGCCGGTAAAGATACACTGTTTCACAGTTTGATCTCAACGAGCTTGAATTTGGGATTACTTGGTCCGATGGAAGTGTGTCGAGCGGCCGAGGATGCGTTTCATGAAGAGAAAGCACCAATCAATGCGGTCGAAGGTTTCATTCGGCAGATCATTGGTTGGCGCGAATACGTCCGTGGGCTGTATTGGTCCTACATGCCAGATTACAAAACCCGGAATACGCTTGATGCAACATGGCCACTTCCGGAGTTTTATTGGGATGAGTCGAAAACCGATATGGTTTGTCTTTCCGAGGCGATCCGAAATACCCGGCAAAATGCCTATGCACATCACATCCAAAGACTGATGGTGACGGGAAATTTTGCGTTGATTGCAGGCTGCTCGGTTGAGTCGGTGTGTGATTGGTATCTTTCCGTTTATGCCGATGCGTATGAATGGGTTGAATTGCCCAACACCTTAGGAATGGCATTGTTCGCAGACAATGGGGTAATGGCATCAAAACCGTATTGCTCGAGTGGAAAATACATCGATCGGATGAGCAATTATTGCAAAGGCTGCCGTTATCGGGTGAAAGAAACAGAAACTGAAGATGCATGCCCGTTTAACTATTTGTATTGGGATTTCTTGATCAAACACCGTGATCGATTCAGTTCAAACCCACGTATGGCAATGATTTTGAGAAATTTGGATCGGTTCAGTGATGACAAACTCACGGCGATCAAAATGCGCGCTGAAACGTTTCGTGAACGCGTTGTGAATCAAGGCGGTGATGCGAAGGTACGATCACAGGAATCACTGTTATGAGACGTGATGGGAAAACTGTAAAAAAAGGGAACCTTCCGAGTAAAGAATGTCCGGTCTGTCAGTTGTCATTCAGTTGGCGAAAAAAGTGGGAACGCGATTGGGATTCAGTGATCTATTGCAGTGAACGTTGCCGTCGGCAGGGAGTGAGCTCTTGAAACCTCAAATCGTCGTTTGGTTGGTCAGAGACACCTGCCGTGTTTCTGATAATCCCGCACTTATCAAAGCAAACGCAATCGCGAAATCGGCAGATGCGGTTCTTGTTCCTTTGGTTTGCCTCGAGCCCCGCCGTTGGGCTGATCAGCAGTTTGGGCTTGCTCGTGCCGGTGAGCATTGGTGTCGTTTCCGTGCAGAATCCATCCGCGCTCTTCGTGATGCGTTAATCGAAATGGGCTCAGATCTCTGGGTCAGTGCTGAGGAGCCTGTGTATGCAGTGAATCGAGCGCTCGATCAGTATTCTATCAAGGCTGTCGTCACGGATCAGCCGTTGGCATCGGAAGAGCGCTTGGAGACAGCGCGACTCGAGGCAGAAGGGTTTCATTGCGATTTGGTCTATACAGATGATCTATTTCGATTTGAGCAATTACCTTTCGAGTTGGACGAGTTACCTGCGACGTTTTCTAAATTTAGAAAAGTTGTCGAAAAAAAACCGGGACTGACGCCTGATAAGCCGGTGATACAACCTGAGTTGGTTGGATGTGTTGAACAACCCTGGCCAGATCCTGTTGAGTGGATTGACGCATTAGATTACGCGATGAGTGATCAAATCGAGGTGCCGACCGAAGGCGGTGAGACGGCTGCGATGACGCATTGGCAGGCCTACTTGGATGCGAAGGCGCTGTCGCATTACAAAGTGACTCGAAATGCCTTCTGTGGACCGATGCAGTCGAGTCATTTGTCTGCTTGGCTGGCGCATGGATGTCTCTCTGCTCGTACCGTCTGGTGGGATACTTTGGATTATGAAGCGCGCGAAGGTGCGAACGAATCGACCTACTGGTTGCGCTTTGAATTGTTATGGCGAGAATTCTTTCGATGGTACTCGCGTGCAAACGACTGGACGTTGTTTAGGCGTCGTGGTCCGAATGATATTGATATTTCAGGCGACCAAAATAGTCGGCGCTTTGAAACTTGGAAATCTGGAAACACCGGCTGCGATATTGTTGATGCAGCGATGCGTGAATTGAATCAAACAGGGTGGATGAGCAATCGCGCGCGTCAGTTGGTCGCAAGTTATTTGATTTATGAATCCAATCTCGATTGGCGTCTTGGGGCTGCTTATTTTGAGAGTCAGCTTGTGGATTATGACGTCGCAAGTAACTGGGGAAACTGGGCCTACATTGCGGGTGTTGGTCCAGACCCAAGGGGCGGTCGGATTTTTAATTTAAATGACCAAGCGGACCGCTACGATCCGGATCACGTGTATCGGAGACGTTGGTTGACATGACTACGCCAGTCCTTGTCTGGTTTAAGCGTGATCTCCGCCTATCTGACCATGAGCCACTGCAGGCGGCCATGCGAGCAGGCCCTGTGATACCGATATACGTTGTTGAGTCAGGGTATTGGGCAACCCAATACACCTCAGGACGACAGTGGTCGTTTCTGAAAGACTCTTTAATCGCTTTGGATGCTGAATTAACGCAACGAGGTCAGCCCCTATGGACCGCGATTGGGGACGTTGAAGAAGTGTTGGAACGACTTCACAAACGTTTTCAGTTCCAAAAAATTGTTTCGCATCAGGAAACGGGACCTGATTGGACCTTTCAGAGGGATTTACGGGTTAAAGACTGGTGTCGGTCACGCCACGTGATTTGGGAAGAATTCCGCCAGCATGGAGTGGTTCGTGGCTTGCGAGAGCGACATGGCTGGGCTTCACAGTGGGGGAGTTTGATGGAGCAATCCAAAGTTGCAACTCCTGAAAAAATCCAGGGTGTTGGGTTCCCCCCAAAATCAGCCGCAGATATTTTTTCTCAGGTGTCGATCATCGATGAGTCAGAGATCGTTACACAAGCGGGTGGGCGTGATCAGGGGCTTCAGCTTCTCGATAGTTTTCTAAAGGCGCGTTGTGAAACCTACCGGGGTGGCATGTCGAGCCCGTTGACCGGGGAGAGCGTCTGTTCTCGCTTATCGACGCATCTCTCACTTGGGACGCTGAGTCTTCGCGAAATTTGGCAACAGACGTTGCAAAGGCGGGATGAATTAAAAGAAGAAAAGAACCGCAGTGGTGCACTTCGAAGTCTAAAGTCATTTCAATCTCGTCTACATTGGCATTGTCATTTTATGCAAAAGCTTGAATCCGAACCGCGCCTTGAATTTGAGGAATTACATCGTGGGTTCATCGGGTTGCGTGCCGATTCAGAAGACTTAGAGTCCGAGCGATTTGAGCGTTTTCGTGATGGGATGACAGGTTGGCCGTTTGTCGACGCATGTGTGCGATGCCTGAAATCCACGGGCTGGCTAAATTTTAGGATGCGCGCCATGCTGGTCTCAATTGCAAGTTATCACCTATGGATTGATTGGCGAAAAACTGGCGCTCAGATGGCGCGTTGGTTCACAGACTTTGAGGCAGGCATTCATTGGTCGCAGATTCAAATGCAATCAGGAACTACTGGGATTAATGCGAACCGTATGTACTCGCCGGTAAAACAATCTGAAGATCAGGATCCTGATGGAATTTTTATCCGGCGTTGGATTCCCGAATTAGACGCTGTACCCACGGAGTGGATACACCAACCTTGGCGCATGCCTGTGAGCCTGCAGCAAAAAATTGGTTGTCAGATCGGTACCCACTATCCTGAGCCAATCGGGGATCCAGCACAGCTCGCTCGAGAAGCGCGCGCGAAACTCAAGCAGTGGATCGATACGCATGATCTTAGGCCAGAAGCAAAACGTGTTTTGAAAACTCATGGGAGTCGAATGCGGCAGACACGACCACGGTATGCTAAAAAGGTGTCTTCAGGACAGATAGCATTGGATTTTGAATGACAGACGACGATCAGATACGTAATCAGACGATGGGAACTCGACTTGGTTATTTGGGCTTGTTGCCATTTGTTGCTGGTGCTGTGGCCGCGCTTCTTTCAAATGAGTTGGCATCGGTTGCGCTTCAGGCGTTTGTTCTGTATTCGCTCGCAATTCTATCGTTTATGGGCGGTGTCCATTGGGGTCTGGCGTTGGTCACTGGAACGCGCCAGAGCACGCGTCTACTGATTTCGGTTGTTCCTGTCATCGCAGCATGGATCTGCCTAATGACTCTACCTGCTCATTTGACTCTGGCGGTGTTGGGTGGCGGTTATATCGCACAATGGTTTGTTGATCGCCCGATTTTGACCGAGCTCTCAATTCCATCTTGGTACCTTGAGATGCGACCACGCCTCGCTTATGTAGTTGCGGGTTGTCACCTCTTCATGTTGTTCCGTTTGATGGGTTAATTACTGCGGTAATGTTCGAATTTCTGGAATGAATAGGGCAGGATCAACCGATGTGCCATTGAGGATGACGCCGAGGTGTAAGTGCGCACCAGTGACTCGGCCAGTCGCTCCCACAGTTCCGATGACCTCGCTTTGTTCAACACGTTGGCCCTCTTCTACATCGATTTGGTCCATATGGTTGTACATGGTTTTCAATCCTTCACCGTGATCAATAACAACCAGTCGGCCGTTGAAGAAAAAGTCACCGATGAGTGTTACTCGACCTGATGCTGCGGCTTTGATTGGCGTTCCTGTGGGTGCTGCAATGTCGGTTCCTGAATGAGGTCTCCTCGGTTGATCATTAAAAAATCGACGTTTACCGAAGGGTCCTGATATCGGTCCTTCGACCGGTAGAATCATACGGATTGCTTCGAGCTCTCCGTCATAGGCGTTCAATGCGCCTCGCTGTTTTTTCGATTCTTGTTTGATGCGATCAAGGTCAAGAGGATTTGGGTTGACCTGGCGTTTGTTCTTCAAATAGATCCGTTGCTCGAGGTATTTTTTGGGTGCAACAGAGAAAGCGATATTTTGGTCATTCGTTTTAAGTTGGTATTGACCTGGCTCAAGTGAAAGCGCAAGGCCAACGACTGCGAATTGTTGGTCATTATCGCGAACTGTGAGAACAGGTTTGTCTTGAAATGTTGGTTGTGAATTGGCTTCGATCGGAATCACCGCAACTCCGCCTGGCACTCGTGAATCTTCAACCGCCATAGTCGGCAACGAAATCAAGCTTGCAATCAGTGTCAGAGTAAACAATCGCATTATTGATCCTTTTGAATATGATCGACAGTTGCGGAGAGCCTGCCATCTTTGAGTCGAATTTCAACCGGCGATTGTTCAGAGACGTCAGAAACGGATCCAATTGATCGGTCATGATCAGCGTCTGCTTTCAAAACAATTCCGTAACCCCTGCCTAGAGTTGCAAGTGGGCTTAGCGTATCAAGCTGTGCAGACAGATGACTGAGTGCCACGGTCTTGGTTTTCACCTGTTGATCTGTTGCCTGAGACAGTCGCTCTCGAAGTGAAGCAACGTCGTTACGTTTGATCGCGATGTATTCAGTGGGTGGGACCAGTCGGCGTTCCAGTTGACGAAGTCGATCAAGCGACTTGTTTGTCTGTTGTGTCACTGCATTGGTGAGTTTGTGCGTCGAGAGTTCAAGACGTTGCTGTGCGAGTGAAATCAGTGTGTCCGCTCTCGAAATCAGACGATCTTCACATTGTGTCAGTCGCCTCGAAATATCAGAGATATCTGGTGTTGCTATTTCAGCCGCTTGCGATGGCGTTGCGGCGCGAATATCGGCAACGAGATCAGTGAGGCCAGAATCAGTTTCATGACCGACTGCTGAGATAATTGGAATCTGGCAAGCCGCAATGGCTCGGCATAGTTGTTCATCATTAAACGCACTTAAATCTTCCGAGGCACCACCACCGCGGCCGATGATCAGCACATCTGGATTCCCATCGCTCACCGCTTGCCGCAATGCCGATATCATTTCGGTTGGTGCGGAGTCGCCTTGAACCGCTGCTGAGAAGAGTTTGACCGAGGCAAGCGGCCAACGTTTATTGAGAATTGTGAGCATGTCACGGATGACAGCACCTTTCGGCGAGGTAATTAATCCGATGCAGTGTGGCATGGAGGGCAGTGCTTGTTTACGACTGAGATCGGTTAATCCTTCTGCGATTAATTTAGCTTTCAGTGCGTCGAGCTTCGCTTTTTGGTCCCCTTCACCAGCCTCTGCCATGTGTTTCACGATCAGCTGCAATCGACCGTTTGGAGGGTAGAAGTTAACTTCACACCGGACTCTGACTTTGAGGCCATCCCGAGCGACCAACCGAACTAATCGATTGGCGCCTTTGAACATGACGGCACTTAACGACGCGTCGCCATCGGTTAGAGAAAAGTACCAATGCCCAGAGGGATAGGTTTTGAAATTACTCAACTCTGCGTCTAGAGTCACGGCACGAGGGAAGAATTCGGTTAATGCTTGGGTCAGTAACGCAGCCAATGTCGACACCGTGAGTGAATTTTCACTCCGGCTTACTTGTTCGGACACCCCTTAACTCCTTAAACTATGCGATTACCCGCCACTCTCAAGGACTTACTCATGTTACGGATTGCCGAAGACGCCCTGACCTTTGATGATGTGCTGCTCGTTCCGGGGTATTCAAACATCATTCCAGCGAACGTCAGCCTGAAAACTCAAATCACGCGCACCATCGAGCTTAACATGCCGCTGTTGTCTGCGGCGATGGATACGGTAACCGAGTCATCACTAGCAATTGCGATGGCTCAAGAGGGCGGCCTTGGCATTTTGCACAAGAACATGACGATTGAGCAGCAGGCTCAGGAAGTCAGAAAAGTAAAAAAATTCGAAACCGGGATTATTCAAGATCCGGTAACGTGCTCCCCGAATATCACGGTCCGTGAGCTTCTTGGGATCACCCGTCATCACAATATCAGCGGCGTACCTGTGGTCGAGGGCGACAATCTTGTCGGTATTGTGACTGGCCGAGATATTCGTTTTGTTCCAGATTTGGACATCAAGGTGCATGAAGTGATGACACCAAAAGATCGATTGGTGACCGTGACCGAGGGTGCGAGCCATCAAGAAATCCAAACCAAATTGCACAAGCACCGGATTGAGAAGGTGCTCGTAGTAGACGACGACTTCCGCTTGAAGGGTCTGGTTACGGTCAAAGATATGAGAAAGGCCGAAAGTCATCCGAATGCTGCGAAAGATGCTGCCAAACGGTTGTTGGCTGCTGCTGCTGTCGGGACTGGAGCCGAAGGTGAGGAACGCGTGAGTGCATTGGTTGAAGCGGGCGTTGATATCTTGGTTGTCGATACCGCTCACGGTCATTCGCAGGGCGTATTAGACCGAGTCGCCTGGATCAAACATAACTTTCCGCAGGTCGAAGTTATCGGTGGGAATATCGCGACTGGAGAAGCCGCAAAAGCGCTCGTGGAAGTTGGCGCCGATGCAGTGAAAGTTGGTATTGGCCCGGGGTCAATTTGTACAACTCGGATTGTTGCTGGTGTTGGTGTTCCGCAGGTATCTGCGATCGCAAACGTGGCATCAGCGCTCATGGGATCAGGCATTCCGCTCATAGCAGATGGTGGTATTCGTTATTCCGGTGATATCGCAAAGGCAATTGCGGCTGGTGCATCCACTGTCATGGTGGGTTCACTGTTAGCGGGTACAGATGAAGCGCCGGGCGAAGTTGAGTTGTTCCAAGGGCGTGCCTACAAGTCATACCGCGGCATGGGCTCATTGGGTGCAATGGCGCAACGTGAAGGCTCATCTGATCGTTATTTCCAGGATGCGAGTGCAGGCGCTGAAAAATTAGTTCCAGAGGGTGTCGAAGGACGTGTTCCTTGCAAGGGGCCTCTGTCTGGAATTGTGCATCAGATGATGGGTGGTGTACGTGCAGCGATGGGATATACCGGATGCGCGACCATCGAAGAGATGAGAACGCAACCAAGTTTCGTCAAGATTTCAGGCGCGGGCGTAAAGGAGTCACATGTACATGATGTGTCGATCACCAAAGAAGCACCGAACTACCGAGTGAAATAATGATGGATATCCATGCTGACCGCCTGCTGATTCTCGATTTCGGCTCCCAGTACACACAATTGATTGCGCGTCGGGTTCGCGAACATGGTGTTTATTCAGAAATCCTACCTTGCGATGTCGACCCAGAGCGGATTACTGCATTTGCCCCCAAAGGTATTGTGTTATCTGGTGGTCCCGAATCAACAACTGACGCTTCTGGATGGAAGATTCCAAAAGAGATCTATGCCCTTGGCGTTCCAATTCTTGGTATTTGTTATGGCATGCAAGCTTTGGCAAAAGAGTTTGGTGGTCGCGTTGAATCCAGTGACTTGCGTGAGTTTGGGCATGCCGACCTTGTCATCGAAAACGATGAATCATTGCTTGCAGGCCTATCGGATACAGGCTCGCTATCTGTTTGGATGAGCCATGGCGATCGTGTCACTGAGTTGCCTCCGGGGTTTGTAGTGATTGGGTCTAGCGCTCACGCTCCAATTGCGGCGATGGCGAACGAAGAACGTCAAATCTATGGTCTTCAGTTCCACCCAGAAGTGACTCACTCTGAAGGTGGATCAGAAATGCTCGCCAAATTCGCGCATGCGATTTGCGGATGCGGACGAGAGTGGACCCCTGAAAACATCATCGACGATGCGATTACCCAGGTGCGGGAGCAAGTCGGTGATGGACAGGTACTTCTCGGATTATCTGGTGGAGTCGACTCGTCAGTCGTTGCTGCCTTGTTACATAAGGCACTTGGTGATCAATTGGTTTGTGTCTTTGTCGATAACGGTTTGTTGCGCCTGAACGAGGGTGCTCAGGTGATGGAGACGTTCGCTCAAAATCTGGGCGTTCGAGTGATTCGTGCAAATGCTGAAGAACGCTTTTTAACTGCGTTGAAGGGCGAGGCTGATCCAGAGCGAAAGCGAAAAATCATTGGCCGAACATTTATTGAAGTCTTTGAGGA
>CBFHIN010000024.1:0-22977 GCA_965655875.1 Litorivicinaceae bacterium
GCGCAAGAATCACTGTCGGCTGACCGGTGTGATTGACCGCTGCATGGTAGGCTGCATAAACCTTGGTGGGGTCATGACCACCTCGATTCAGTTTTGCAATATCCTCATCGGACATATCAGACACCATGTCTTTTAGTTCTGGATACTGCCCAAAGAAATGTTCACGGGTGTAAGCACCGCCCTTGGCCTTACAATTTTGCAATTCGCCATCAACCACCTCATCCATCACTTTCTGCATGAGACCTTGACGATCGCGAGCGAACAATGGATCCCAGTGTCGACCCCAGAGTACCTTGATGACGTTCCAGCCCGCACCGCGGAATTGACCTTCAAGCTCCTGAACGACCTTACCGTTACCACGTACAGGGCCATCGAGTCGCTGGAGGTTACAGTTGATCACAAAGATTAAGTTATCCAAGCGCTCACGACCCGCCAAACCAATCGCACCCAATGATTCCGGTTCATCCATCTCACCG
This sequence comes from Litorivicinaceae bacterium, assembly GCA_965655875.1. Classification (GTDB taxonomy): domain Bacteria; phylum Pseudomonadota; class Gammaproteobacteria; order Pseudomonadales; family Litorivicinaceae; genus HIMB30. Next base: position 477 of record CBFHIN010000024.1, read on the forward strand.
TCACCAAGGAATGCCCACACTTTTCGGTTTGGCTGGTCGGACAGACCGCGATTAACGAGGTATTTCATAACGTGTGCTTGGTAAATCGATTGAATCGGACCAAGTCCCATCGATACCGTGGGGAACTGCCAGTAATCCGGCATCAACCATGGATGTGGATATGACGACAATCCATCGCCGTCGACTTCGCGGCGGAAATTATCAAGTTGCTTGTCGGATAACCGCCCCTCGAGGAAGGATCGCGCATAGATCCCGGGGCTTGCGTGTCCTTGAACATACAGAAGATCTTGACCATCAGGATGATCCGGACCTTTCCAAAAATAGTTAAACCCGACTTCGTAGAGTGTTGCAGCAGACTGATATGTTGCGATGTGACCGCCCAAGTCATCACCTGACTTATTCGCTCGCATCACCATTGCCAATGCATTCCAACGAATCAAACTTCGGATACGACGCTCCATGAACAAATCGCCCGGCATCCTCGCTTCTTTCTGAACAGGAATTGTGTTCCGGTACGGTGTGGTCATGGCAACCGGAAGGCTGGCTCCTTCCTGGCTGGCACGTGCAACAAGCTGATTTAGCAAATACGCTGCGCGATCTGCACCTTCATGCTGTAAAACTGACTCATAGGCTTCTAGCCACTCTTTTGTTTCGACCGGATCTTGGTCGACTGTTATCGGCGTATTCGCCATATCGTTCACCTCATTGGGTTGGTTGGTGATCAACGACGCTTAAGTTAAGTCGATTGTGTCAACTCCTTTAAGCGTCGCGGTTTCGTATCTGCAAGCCGTTCACGATCCAGTGATTCACTTACAGTTAACATGTGTTGACGAACTGCTCTCCTAGCTGCCGCCGGGTCACGATCGATAACGATCGCTCGGTAAATTGATTCATGCTGAAGCGCGAGATCTTGTTTTCTTATCCGATCAAGGTTCAGCTCGGCCAAATTTTTTACAATCGATTCTTCTAACAGCACGAAAATCGACCGCATGATGTGAAGAATGACCCCGTTTTGCGATGCTTCTGCAATCGCTAAATGGAACTCTGCGTCAGCTTTTGCCTCCCGGTGTAAATCATGCGAGCGCACCGCAGCCTGCAATTCATGATAACGGCGTTGCACGTTGCCACGTGCGCGCTCCGTCGCGCGATCAGCAGCCAACCAAGCCGCCACGCTCTCGAGCGCGAACCGTAACTCCAAAATATCAAACGTCCCATCCGGAGAGCGCTGGATCATTGCCATCATTGGATCAATAAAGGTCGATCCAACGTGCTCAGCTACAAAAGTGCCACCACCATGACGACGTTGTACGAGACCGCGCGCCTCAAGTTTCTGAATCGCTTCCCGAACAGTTGGGCGAGACACATCAAATTCTTCAGCCAGACTGCGCTCAGATGGAAGCTTCTGGCCTGGTCGTACCTTGCCCTCGAGAATCAAGCGTTCAACTTGATCCATGATCACATCTGCTGCGCGCGTCACTCGAGGTGTCGAAAGATATCCCGTCATTGGTTCGTTATCACTCATCCAAGTGGTCTTACCAATAGACTAACTGGTCAGACCAAATTTGGCAAACAATCAAACCAGTCGATCAAGCGGTTCTTTTCCGGAAAAGAATGCATCCAAATTATCAAGTGCTCGATCACCCATCGCTTTGCGCGTTTCTCGTGTTGACGAGCCAAGGTGGGGTAGCATCAATACATTGCTACAGTTGGCGAAAGCTGGATTACCACCAGGTTCGGTTTGGAACACATCAAGGCCCGCAGCTGCAATATGTCCTGAGTGCAGTGCATCAATCAATGCGCTCTCATCAACCAGTCGTCCGCGTGCCGTATTAACGAAAACAACACCAGGCTTCATCCAGTTGATCGATTCCGCGTTGATCAAGTTTTCAGTTTCTGCAGTCGCCGGACAATTGAGTGAAATCATATCGACAGTCTCAAATAATGATTTGACTGTCGGATGATAGATCGCACCTTGCTCTAACTCAGACGGTAAACGATTTCGATTGGTATAGTGGATTTCCATATCAAATCCACGCGCACGCTTGGCAACCGTCTGACCCACTCGCCCCATGCCAACAATACCGAGTTTTTTTGAACTGACTTGAATGCCATTCATCTCGACAGGAGCCCAATGCGTCCAAGTTCCATGGCGGAGCATTTGATCCCCTTCATAGGCTCGCCGACTTGCACCGAGTAATAAAAGCATCGCAATTTCAGCTGTCGCATCAGACAGCACATCGGGCGTATTGGTCACAACGATTCCTCGATCTTTCAGTGCATCAAGATCACAGTGATCAACGCCGACAGAATAATTTGCAACAATTTTTAGACGATCGGAAAATCTCGCCACCACATCAGCCGATAGTATTTCGGAGTGACAAATCATCAATGCATCAGACTCATGACTTCTCGCAATTAATTCATCGGCTGTCATGATGTGATCATCATCGTTCAACCAGATGTCGTAGGATGACCGAGCGCGATCGAGCACTGGATCCACAAGTAGTCGCGTAATACTAAGTTTTGGCATATCAATCTCCGAACGTTAGATCTCCGACAGTGACGGCGATTGAAACGTCTTTCAACTAAAAAGTGGTCTGATCAGTTTTTTATCAAAAACCTTGCAAGATCACTCTCAAATCATCACTATTAAGCTCCCCACGGATGGATTCTCGATGCGCACTGCCATGGCAGCAAAGGAATAGCGCAGAAAAAAATAGATAAAAAGGTAGTCCGATGAGCAAAAAACTCGATCGCCGTTCGTTCCTAAAAGGAGCTACGGCTACAGCAGCAGCCTCTAGTCTCGGTTTCCCAGCACTTGTTAACGCCGGCGGTCATGGCGGTACAACGTTAAAAGTGCAGGCAGCTTGGGGTGGCGGTATTTTCCTAGAAAACGCACAGTCTTATGTTGACCGCGTTCACGCAATGGCCGGTAAAGATCTAAAAATCGATCTGCTCCCAGTGAACTCTGTTGTTAAGACATCACAGATGCAAGACGCAGTTCACCGCGGTGTACTCGATGGTTGTCATTACGTTCCAGCTTACTGGTACTCAAAGTCAAAAACTGCTTCGTTATTCGGAACTGGTCCATGTTTTGGTTGGTCTTCTCAGGAAGTATTGGGCTGGTGTCACTACGGTGGCGGCATGGAGCTGTTCAATGAATTGATGGGTGAGCTTGGCCTTAACATCGTTTCATTCTTCAACAGCCCAATGCCTGCACAGCCAATGGGTTGGTTCAAAGAAGAAATCAAAGACGCATCGCAAATGAACGGTCTTAAGTACCGTACTGTTGGACTAGCAGCAGACGTATTGCTCGAAATGGGCATGTCAGTTGTCCAGTTGCCAGGCGGTGAAATTCAGCCAGCGATGAAGTCAGGCCTGATCGACGCGGCGGAATTCAACAACCCAACATCTGATAAAGACTTCGGTATGCAAGACGTATCGAAAGATTATCACTTGGGTTCTTTCCACCAGTCACAGGAATTCTTCGAGATTTGCTTCAATAAGAAGAAGTACGATGCACTTCCAGCAGAACTTCAGGCAATCCTGAAGTATGCATCAGAAGCTGAAAACTCAAACTTCTACTGGCACAACACCAATCGTTATGCTGACGATTTGATCAGATTGGAAAACGATCATGGTGTCAACGTCCACCGTACTCCAGACTCTGTCATGCAAGAGCAGTTGAAGGCGTGGGATATCGTTGTTGACCGTATCAGCGCTGAAGATCCATTCTTCGCGAAGGTCATTGAGTCTCAGAAAGCATACGCGAAGCGTGTGATGAACTATCTGAACCTCAACCAGCCTGACTATCGGATGGCTTACAACCACCACTTCGGTTAATCACCAAGTGTGTATCACCCAGGGCAACTGCCCTGGGTTTTCCAAGGAGAATTTAAGTGGATCGCTTTGTCTACACGATCGAAGGGTTAAGTGTATGGGTGGGTCGTGCCTTTGGATGGTGCATTCTGATCCTGACGCTTTCCGTCTCATATGAAGTATTCGTTCGTTATGTCCTGAACTCCCCAACAGTATGGGCAATGGACATGATGATTCAGATGTATGGTGCGTTATTTTTGATGGCGGGCCCATACGCTCTCGCGCAAGACGCGCATGTCCGCGGTGACTTTGTTTATCGATTGTTCCCTGTGAAAGTACAGGCCAAAATTGATCTCACCTTGTACATCTTATTTTTCTTCCCCGGCATGCTTGCACTGTTTTGGTTCGGCATGGAAATCGCTGGTGATAGCTGGCGTTATAAAGAGGTCAGTTGGAATAGCCCCGCACGAATCCAGATTTATTTCTTTAAAACACTTATTCCGCTCGCTGGGTTCCTCTTGATTCTGCAAGGTCTTGCAGAGATATGCCGATGCATTCGCGCGATCAAAGAGGGTAAGTGGATGGATCGTCTGAGTGACGTTCAAGAAACTGAAAAACTATTAATGGAAGAAACCAATCAAACACAGGAGAACAAGGCATGACCAACCCTGAAGTCGCCATTTTGATGTTATGCCTATTCATCGTTTTGGTATTACTTGGCTTCCCGATCGCATTTACTCTTCTCGCGATGGGCGTTGGCTTTGGATATTACGCGTATTACAGCGGCGGGACGTCTTTTGACGACCTGCTCAACAACCAAATTTTTTATCTATTGAACCAAAACACCTACTCCGTCATGGAGAACGATACGTTGGTTGCCATTCCGCTATTTCTGTTTATGGGATACGTTGTCGAACGCGCTGATATCGTAGGTCGATTGTTCCGTTCATTACAAATGGCTGCACATAACCTCCCTGGTTCAATGGCAATCGCTGCATTGGTTACCTGCGCTGTCTTCTCAACAGCATCAGGGATTGTAGGTGCCGTCGTGACATTGATGGGTCTCTTGGCGTATCCCGCGATGTCAAAAGCGAACTACGACAAGAAGTTTGCGGCTGGTGTCATTTGCGCTGGTGGAACACTTGGGATTTTGATCCCACCGTCAATCATGCTGATCGTTTATGCTGCCATCGCTGAATTATCACCACTACGCTTGTACGCAGCGGCAATGTTCCCAGGACTTCTTCTCGCTGGTCTGTACATCGTGTACGCGATCGTACGCGTTAGCATTAATCCATCGATTGCACCAAAGCCACCAGCTGAGGATATTCCACCGGCGATCGAAATCTACAAAGATCTGTTCATTTCGTTTGTGCCGCTCACAGTGTTGATTGTGACTGTACTGGGTTCAATCCTCGGTGGATTGGCAACACCTGCAGAAGCAGCCGCAATGGGTGCACTTGGATCGATGTTACTTGCAGCGCTCTATCGCGCGCTCACATGGCAAAAAGTCCAAGAGAGCGTGTTCCTGTGCGCAAAAGCAACCGCCATGGTTTGCTGGCTATTTGTCGGATCATGGACATTTGCTTCAGTGTTCTCGTACCTCGGAGGGCACGATGTGATTGAACATTGGGTTCTCTCAATGGATCTTGCTCCATGGCAATTCCTTGTGATGGTACAGGCCATTATTTTCGTACTTGGATGGCCGCTTGAATGGTCAGAGATTCTAATCATCTTTGTCCCGATCTTCCTTCCAATGCTCGATAACTTTGGAGTGAATCCATACTTCTTCGCAATGCTTGTCGCGCTGAACCTTCAAACGTCATTCCTGACGCCGCCGATGGCGATGTCAGCCTATTACTTGAAGGGTGTACTGAAGAACCAGATCGAATTGATGGAAATCTTTAAAGGATTGTTGCCCTATTTGGGAATTGTTCTGTTCAGTATGGTTCTGCTTTATCAGTTCCCTGGTATTGCTCTGTGGCTGCCTGACTATCTCTTTGGCGAGTACATTCCGTAATGTCAGAGACTCCACAAACGGTTGCTCAAACCGTTGAGGCTATTGCCGACGGTCATTTGACCGCTCGGCAATGGACCGAGCATTGCCTTGCTCAAATTGATGCTCACGAAGATCTTGGCGCCTGGTCATTTATTGATCGCGAACGTGCCCTTGCGCGCGCCGATCAAATGGATTGGTTGAGAAAAGATGGCAGTGCGTTTGGTCCATTACATGGTTGCCCTATCGGTCTTAAAGATATCATCGAGGTAAAGGATATGCCCCACAGTTGTGGGTCTCCTTTAATGGGCCAACCATCTGAATCGAATGCCGCATTGGTTGATGTCCTTGAAGGCGCCGGAGCCGTTATTTTAGGGAAAACCGAAACGACCGAATTTGCCAATATGAATCCAGCGCGGACCAAAAATCCGCATTCGTTCGAACACTCACCTGGTGGCTCATCGGCGGGATCAGCTGCCGCAGTTGCAGCTGGTGAAGTCCCTTTAGCGATTGGCTCACAAACCAATGGTTCTGTGATTCGACCAGCATCGTACTGTGGTGTGTACGGTATGAAGCCGTCAGCAGGCATCATTTCGCGAACGGGTGTGTTCGAGCAATCGCCAACTCTCGATCAGATGGGCGTCTTTGCATCCACACTTTCCGATATCGCCACGGTGGTCGATGTACTCTCAGTCCATGACAGTCGCGATCCACACAGCATCGCTGCGCCGCGCCCGAACTGTGTGGATGGATTTTTGTCAGACCCTCCTATGGAACCCAACTTCGCAATCTTTACGCTGCCATACCAAAACCTTCAAACACGTGCATGCACCGAGGGTTTCCGCGAGATTGCTGACGCGCTTGAGGGTCGAGTGGAAATACTCGAAACGCCACCGGTGTTTGAACAGTTGATCGAAGCGCAACGCGTTATTCATTTACATGAAGCGGCAACTGCTTTTAAAACCCTCGGTTTCTTTGGTCGCCCTGAACTTTCAGAGACACTGCAGTCGAGTTTGATTGAAGGCGAGAAAATCTCAGAACAACAATATCAAGACGCTCTTGAAATCAAAGCGTCTCTCGATGGATTTTTTAATAACTTCTTTGAAGATTTTGATGCAATCTTATCTCCGTCAGCAGCAGGTGAAGCCCCATTGCTGTCGGAGGGACATACCGGCAATCCTATTTTCTGCACAGTATGGACATTAGCGGGTTTACCCACATTGAACTTGCCAATATTACAGAGCGAAAATGGAATGCCGATCGGCGTTCAAATGATCGGTCGTTTACGAGACGACGCGCGTCTTTTACGAACCGCAAACTGGTTTATGACTCACCTATTTGAGGAAGGAGAAGAATAATGCTCACAAAACGAGCTCAGTTTATTGTTGGTGTCATTGCAACAATCCTATTTGCAACATTTATCTTTGGCTTATCGCACAGCATCTCGACTGGCTTTGCAGGATTTCTTGGCGGGCTTCCGTTCGCTTTAATCGCAATTTTTGTCTTTGGGATGGCACTCTACGATCTTTGGGACGAGACGTTGCGCGATAAAAAGTAGTCACACGGTGGGCACAACCAAACATGTAGTTTGGTAGCCCAATGATTACAGCCAAGTTCCAACATTGAAACACACTGTCATCCCAAGGAAAGGAGCAATCGCATGTCAGTCATTACCTGCATAGACGATCTGAAGAAGATCTACCAACGTCGTGTGCCAAAAATGTTTTACGACTATGCAGAGACAGGCAGTTGGACTGAACAGACGTTTCTGGAGAACACCTCAGACTTCCAGGAATTACATTTCCGGCAGAAAATCGCTGTCAATATGGAAGGTAGGTCCACGAAAACCACGATGGTTGGACATGATGTCGCGATGCCAGTCGCTCTAGCTCCAGTTGGTTTAACCGGTATGCAAAGCGCAGATGGAGAAATCAAAGCAGCACGTGCAGCCGGTAAATTTGGAATCCCCTTTACCCTCTCGACGATGTCGATCTGCTCGATTGAGGATGTAGCCGAACACACCGATAATCCATTCTGGTTTCAGGTGTACACACTGAAAGATGACGACTTTATGCGGCGGTTGATGGAGCGTGCCAAAGCTGCAAATTGTTCCGCCTTGGTCATCACTGTGGATCTTCAAATGCTCGGTCAGCGACATAAAGATCTCAAAAACGGCTTATCAGCTCCTCCCAAACTTACCGTTAAATCGATAGCCGACATGATGACAAAAGTCCAGTGGGGACTTGAGATGCTTGGAACCAAGCGTCGGTTTTTTGGAAACATCGTTGGCCACGCAAAAGGTGTTAGCGATGCCTCGTCACTCAGCAGTTGGACCGCCGAAGCATTCGATCAATCGCTGGATTGGAAACGCATCGGGCAACTGATGGAAATGTGGGATGGAAAAGTCATTCTCAAAGGAATTTTAGATGCTGAGGATGCCAAAAAAGCGGCAGACCTTGGAGCTGATGCGATCGTTGTATCCAATCATGGTGGGCGGCAGCTTGACGGCGCGTCGAGTTCGATCAGGATGCTCGCGAATATCGTCGACGCGGTCGGACACAAAACCGAAGTATTGTTTGATAGTGGCATACGCTCAGGCCAAGACGTCTTAAAAGCACTGGCCCTTGGCGCAAAAGGGACCATGATCGGGCGTGCGTACACCTACGGTTTGGGTGCGAAAGGCGAACAAGGGGTAACAGACGCTCTTAAAGTCATACATAAAGAGCTCGACACAACCATGGGACTTTGCGGCCGAACGCAAATCAGCGATATCGATAAAGACATCCTGATTGTTCCTGATGGATTTCATCGCAAGTAAATTGAGTCACGGTAATTCCAGCCAAACTCTTTTAGATAATTGAGGACGCAACAGCGTGTCAAATGACCTGATTCTTGATCGCATTCTTGGGAGTGTGATTCCAGTGTTGATCATTGTGGTCATCGGCTATGCATACGGACGGTGGCGTAAGCCAAATATGTCTGTGGTGAACCAGATCAATATGGAATTGTTTGTGCCAATGCTGATTTTTTCGGTACTGGCAGCGAAATCAGTTGATCTCTCAGAATATATACCGCTTGCACTTGGTACGGTCGGTGTTGTCTTAGGCTCGGGGCTGCTCGCATGGCCCATTTGTAGAATCACGGGAATTCAAGCGAAGACGTTACTCCCACCGATGATGTTCACCAACACCGGAAACCTAGCACTGCCACTTGTGCTATTAGCCTTCGGTGAAGCAGCGATGCCTGCCGCTATCGTGATTTTCATCGTCTCGCAATTCATTCATTTTACTCTGGGATTTTATATCTTAGATCACAAAGCAAAAGTGTTGAACCGGATTTCAGTACCAACAATCCTCGCGACTTTTGCTGGTCTATTTGTCGGATTCACGCATACGGCAATCCCCGAAATTGTCATCATACCGCTTGATATGCTTGGCCAAATCGTCATCCCATTAATGCTGTTTTCACTCGGCATTCGGATGCAGGATGTCACCACCAACGATTTAGGGGTTGGTATTTTTGCAGCAGTGCTCTGCCCGATTCTTGGATTACTCCTCGCCTTTGGGCTTGAGCCAATCTTGCAACTCGATCCATTGCAATGGAGTATCTTTATTCTGTTCGCAGCATTACCCCCGGGCGTATTGAATTACATGGTGGCAGAGCGCTACAACCAAGAGCCAACACGTGTCGCATCCATTGTTTTGATTGGGAATATCGGGGCAATCTTTTGGATGCCACTGGCTCTCGCACTCGCGCCAACCTTTTAGGACTTAGGCCGCACCCGCGAATAATCAAAATCCGCACCAGGATCCACCTTGCGACCGGGCGCAATATCTCGATGTCCAACAATGTGGTCAGCCGGTATCTCATATTGCGCACATAAGGTCTGACATGCATCGGCAAGCGTCTCATATTGTGCGTCAGTAAAAGGTCCCTCTTCGGAACCAATTAACTCAATACCGATACTAAAATCATTGCATCGGGTCCGGCCTTTGAATTCTGATTCACCCGCATGCCAAGCCCGTTGATCAAAAGCGACTGATTGATAACGTGTTCCATCACGACCTAACACGAGATGCGATGACACACGAACACCCTTCAATCGATCGAAATACGGGTCCATTTCGTGATTCAAAGTTCCTTGAAAAAAAGCCATTACTGGCAACGGATTGAATAACTCAGGGGGCAGAGAAATCGCATGAATAACGATCAAACTGATTTCATCAGCTGGTCTTTCGTCAAAATGTGGACTTGGAATCCATAAAGCATCAGAAAACCGGTGATTCTGCATAGCACAACTAGGCCTCATCTTGTTACATTACGTCCTTTCAACCTCGGATAACACAGTGACTGCATTACCACTCATCGTCGGATTCGGCGGCATCAACGCCGCAGGTCGAAGCTCAGACCATCAAGCATTTAGACGCTTGATCTTGGATGCACTTTCATCAACCGAAAAGACCCGCACAGTAAACCAGCTCGGCGCTTTGATCGGTATGGGCCCCGACGTCTCAACAAATGAATCAAAGATTCAACATGTCCTTGAGAATACACTGATCCGACGTATTCATCCCGACTGGTTTAACCCAAATGAGGTTCCGCTAAACCGTCTTGGTCACACCAAGGAAACAACATCAGTTTGGCTCGGACCGTTGCAAATACCAAATCCATTACCCGATGGATGGACCGCCGGTCGCAAGGAAGGTCGACTCACTGAGTTCCTCATCGAAGCTAGTGATATCTTAAAACCATGCACCCGAAAGTTATCCGTTCAGGCTGCCGGCATGGCGCCGACCGGTTTTCGCCCCGACATGTTTTATCCATCGCGGAACCATCCCAGAACACTCCAGTTGGCCCTGTTCGCCTTATCTGATTGCTGGTTGAGCTCGGGCCTTCAGTGGCATCAAATCAAGCAATATATTGCGCCAAACCAAGTCGCCGTATTTGCAGGATCGTCAATTGGTCAGATGGATGAATCCGGCTTTGGCGGCATGTTGAAAAGCGCACTTCTTGGGAAGCGGACCACCTCCAAACAGTTACCGCTCGGCTATCCGCAAATGCCAGCAGATTTTAGTAACGCCTATGTTCTCGGAAGTTTAGGACGCTCTGGCGCCAGCATGGGGGCTTGTGCGAGCTTTCTCTACAACCTACATAACGCCGTCGACGGTATCCAAGAAGGCCGTTACCGCATTGCAATCGTTGGCGGAGCAGACTGCCCAATCACACCTGAGGTCATTGAAGGCTTTAGAGCGATGGGTGCATTAGCTGAAGATCAGGGGCTTCGCGAACTTGATCAGCTGAGCGAAACAGATACTCCAAACTATCGCAGAACAAGCCGCCCGTTCGGACTGAATTGCGGGTTTACGATGGGTGAGTCGAGCCAATATGTCATTTTAATGGATGATGAATTAGCACTCGAACTTGGGGCAACAATCTATGGCTCAGTCCCGACAGTCACAAGCCATGCAGATGGTGGTAAACGCAGTATTTCGGCGCCGGGTGCAGGAAACTATCTGACACTTGCCCAGGCAGCCGCCAGTGTGCGCGATCTGCTCGGACACGATGTGTTAGCGCGTGAGACCCTCGTGCAAGCTCACGGAACCAGTACGCCGCAAAATCGCGTTACAGAATCAGACGTCTTATCTCGAGTTGCGAACGCGTTTGGTATCGACTCCTGGGCCGTCACAGCGATAAAAAGTCAACTCGGTCATTCGCAAGGAACCGCGGGAGGAGATCAACTCGTCGCAAGCCTTGGTGCCTTTGCGTCGCAGATTATTCCCGGAATCCAAACAACAGAATCATTGGCACCTGACGTGATCCAAGATGGATTGGACTTTGTGCTGCAATCAAGAGAACAAAAGATCTCTGCTGCACTGATCAACGCAAAGGGATTTGGCGGGAATAACGCGACGGCAGCCGTTCTTTCACCAGAGGCAACCGCGCAACTTCTGCGATCACGTCATGGGTCAATCACCACTCAAGGTTCCGAAGAAGTCTGCGCAAGACAAGCGCGTTACCAGCATGAGATTGACCGCGGTACGATTGAGATTATGTATCACTACGGAGAGCAAATCGTCGAAGGCTCTGACCTTGAAATTAAAGCCGACTCAATCGGAGTGCCTGGCTTTGGAAATTCAATGTCTCTTGATCAGGCAAAGACACGCTATTCAGACCTGATCAAATCGTAACTGCAATCCATAAACCAAAGCATCCTCTCGCCCCACTGCTGTGGGGTAATAATTTCTTCGGCGGCCTATTTCATTAAACCCATGATTTAAATACATCTGCATGGCCGCCTCATTCGATTCTCGAACCTCCAAGAACATCTGACGAGCGCCTTGATCTCGCGCATCTTCGATCAAATGGGACAGCATCTGCCCCCCGTAACCCCGACCTTGCAATGTCGGCTCCACTGAGACATTTAAGATATGCGCTTCATCTAACGTAATTGAGAGAAATGCTTGCGCAATATGCGCGTCATCAACCGCACGTTTGCCAAGCCAAATCCGATAAGGAACGGTGGTACATCCACCAATAATCGCGCGTGACCACGGAAATTCGTAGGCGCGCGCTTCGAGATCACAGACCGCGTCGAGATCTGATTCATCCATTAAACGGAAGACTAACTGATCACTCAACACAATATGCTTGGATTGCACTCCAAGCCTTTCGTTTCGCTTCCGCTGAAACAGCCAATTCACCGAGCGGAGGGAGCACTAAAGCGTCAGAGAAGATCGATGAGAGATCAACTTTCGATGCAGAAACTGCAATAACAGGGGTTGATGATTCTGTCTCACCCCAACGCCGATGTAACCAAGCATCCAGAGCCTCAACCGCAGCTGATTCACCCTCATCTTTCATACCAGTAATTGGCCAATGAAAGTATTGCCAGTCCACATGTTGAGAGTCGGATGAGAGCGTTTTGACAAGGTCTGAGCAAATACCGGTTAACCGACCTTCAAGCAATCCACCGGCCCAATCAGGCAGTTCAAATGCGAGCAATGCATCGGAGGATACAGCACTTACCATACTGAACTTGATCGGTGTGGATTTTTCAGGCTCAACGACTGAATTCGCTTCGTTATTGACTGACTCAATCGGTGCGACTGGGAGTTCAATCTCAGTGGCCACACTCGGACGTGATGCAATTTCTTCAATCAGCGCCGACGCTTTCTGCGCTGGACTAACAGATTCGGGAGCCGGAACCTGAAGGTCGGTCTCCAGTTCATTGGGTCGATCGCGAAGAACCACCACCGGGATGCCCATCGCATCGAGAATCTTTCGCGATTCATCCGGTGGCAGCGTTTGCATCAAATACCTTCAGATTTCTGTGGATGCTGCTTATCAAGGGGTTTTTCGATCAGATTTAAGGCGTGTAAATAGGCCTTTGCTGATGCCACAACAATATCTGTATCCGCACCGAGGCCATTCACAATTCGACCCGATTTTTCCAATCGAACGGTGACCTCACCTTGTGAGTCTGTTCCGGTCGTGATGGCATTGACCGAATACAGTTGCAAATCACTGCCAGAGTTCGCGACCGATTCGATTGCTTTGTATACAGCATCGACCGGTCCATCACCTTGCGCAGAGGCATCGATTTCGCTGCCCGCCACTTGAAGCCTAATGTGTGCGGTGGGTGCGACACCCATTTTCGATGTCACAGACAGGTCTGTGAGTTCATAGCGAGCGCTGTCCGCCTCCATCTTCTGTGCATTCATCAACGCTTGAAGATCTTCATCGAAAATTTCGTGCTTTCGGTCAGCAAGATCTTTAAATCGAGCAAACGCGTCATTCAGCGCCTGATCATCTGCCAATACAATCCCGAGTTCATCAAGACGTGATTTAAATGCAGCACGTCCCGAATGCTTACCGAGTACCATCTTATTGGTATTCCAGCCGACATCCTCCGCGCGCATGATTTCGTAGGTCTCACGATTCTTCAAAACACCATCTTGGTGTATCCCCGATTCATGAGCGAACGCATTCGCTCCGACAATAGCTTTGTTCGGTTGCACCGGGAAACCGGTAATTGACGAGACCAAGCGTGATGCAGGAACGATATGTTGTGTCTCGATATGTGTTTCGACATCAACGATATCAGCCCGAGTTTTGACGGCCATCACGACTTCTTCGAGTGATGTATTACCTGCTCGTTCACCTAAACCATTGATCGTACACTCGATTTGTCGGCAACCGGCGCGTACCGCTGCTAGTGAATTAGCAACAGCCAGTCCCAAATCGTTATGACAATGCACTGAAAAAATTGCCTTATCGGCATTTGGTATTTTTGTAAGTAAGGTTCTGATCGTCTCTTCAATCTGGAATGGCAGGTTATAACCAACGGTATCTGGGAAATTACAGGTTGTTGCACCGGCATCAATGACCGCTTCAAATACACGTGCTAAGAAATCAATATCAGAGCGACCAGCGTCCTCTGCTGAAAATTCGACGTCGTCTGTGTATTGACGTGCTTTCTTGACTGCATAGACCGCTTGCTCAATCACCTGCTCTGGCTCAAGCTTCAGCTTATGCTTCATGTGAATCGGACTGGTTGCAATAAACGTATGGATACGTCGACGTGGCGCCGGCTTGATGGCTTCCGCAGCTGTCTCAATGTCACGATCTAACGCACGTGACAAACTACACACAGTCGATTCTTTAATTGCTTCGGCAACCGCCTTAACGGCCTCAAAGTCACCAGGGCTTGCGACTGCAAAACCCGCCTCAATGACATCGACCCGAAGGCGCTCAAGTGCTTTGGCAATACGCACTTTTTCATCGCGAGTCATCGATGCACCAGGGCTCTGCTCACCGTCGCGCAACGTCGTGTCAAAAATGATTAATTGATCTTTCGCCATCTCAATCTCTCCAACGGCTCACCACCGTTTGGCAATACATACAATAATTAAACAGGAATAAATCGAATACGATAAAAACTGAACCGCCCATCAGGGCAGTCGTAGGCCAATTGAAAGATATAAGATGGCGCTTTGATTCTTCATCATTGGAGAATGCCAACGAACCGTCGATTGCGCAAGTCAGTTTTTACTATAACGCTCATTGAGCGAAGCTATGGCTGCTACGCCCCTTCAACGATTCGAAAGTCGCGATCGACACCATCACCCAATGCATCGAGCGCTGCCTGATAGGCTTCTGAATCATACGCTTGCTGAGCAGCATCCAAAGTCAACCATTCGACGATCACGGTCCGTTCCATCACACCAGAGCCGGCCGCATAAACAGCGGGGCCTCGAACCAAGAATCGACCGCCTTGGCTTTCGATTGCTGGTTTCGCAAGCTCTGCATACGCAGCTAACTTGTCCGCATCATAAATTTCACGATAACAACTCACCCAATACCCTTTTTGCATTTTTTATCCTTTCAGGTTGTATTGTTTTGATTCCATCCAACTGGCGAGCTTCATGCCTCCAAAAGTGCTCGAGGCGACGATGCCAATGAGGACAATCATCTCTAAAAGATGCTCTGTTCCGGGGCGAAATAAAATCACAAGAATCAAGCTGACAACAAACCCCGTACCACCGTAAATAACTTGGCGACGGGCTTCGTTTTCTGAAACGGTTGGAATATCTTCATCGATAATTCCGCGTTTACTCTTCTTCTTTCGGCGCACCTTTCTTCCCAACAAAACGCTCTTTGAGCCAAAGTGCCGGACCACTTAATAGATAAAACCCGGTGAGTAAAAATAAAACTCGCGGGGGATCCAATGACACAAAGGCAAAGATAAGGGCCGCGGCCATAATTGCAAGCAACGGGACACGCGCCTTGAGATCGGAGTTCTTAAATGATGGATAAGGGATCGAAGAAACCATCAATAAACCACAAACGGCAGTCAGTATCACCATGGTTAGAGCGACGGTTTCGCCTTGAATATTCGAATCAACCAGCGTCCACACGGCAGCGGCTAGAAAATACGCCGCAGCTGGACAGGCAAGACCGATAAAATAGTTAGAATCCACAATTTCTCGCTGGATATTAAAGCGAGCTAATCGAAGTGCCGTACCAGCCACGTAAATAAACGCGGCGACCCACCCCAGTTTACCAAGTGCTGATAACGACCAACTGAACACCAATACTGCTGGCGCGACGCCAAATGCCACGACATCACTGAGTGAGTCGTATTGCGCACCGAATTCACTTTGTGTATTCGTCAATCGGGCAACGCGTCCATCAAGCCCGTCGAATAATCCAGACACCAAAATCGCAATCGCAGCCGTTTCAAATAGACCTGGACCTTGGTAGACAGCACGTGTTGCTGTGATGATCGAGAAAAAACCTGCCAACAAACCAGCTGTTGTCAGGAGATTGGGGAGAAGATAAATACCTTTTGATTGGGTCATTATGAAAAGCGGGCCCGAAGGCCCGCATTCAATTAGTTCTTGTCTTTATCAACAAGTTTGTTGGCTGCGATCCAAGGCATCATCGCCCGGAGTTGCGCCCCAACCTGCTCAATCGGATGCGCGGCATCATTACGACGACGTGCAGTCATCGATGGATAGTTTGTTTGGCCTTCAGTGATAAACATCTTAGCGTACTCGCCATCCTGAATCCGACGTAGCGCTTCGCGCATTGCATACTTCGATTCTTCGTTGATGACCTCCGGTCCAGTCACATACTCGCCATATTCCGCATTATTTGAAATCGAGTAGTTCATGTTAGCGATACCGCCTTCGTACATGAGATCAACAATCAATTTCAATTCATGCAAACACTCGAAATAAGCCATTTCAGGTGCATAACCTGCTTCAACAAGTGTTTCAAAGCCCGCTTTAACCAGTTCAACACAACCGCCGCAAAGTACTGCCTGCTCACCGAACAAATCTGTTTCGGTTTCATCTTTAAACGTCGTTTCGATAATACCCGTGCGGCCACCGCCAACGCCTGATGCGTATGACATGGCTACATTTTTCGCGTTACCTGACGCATCTTGGTGAATCGCAACCAAATCAGGCACACCACCGCCACGAACATACTCGCTACGCACAGTGTGACCCGGCGCTTTCGGAGCAATCATGATCACGTCTAAATCGCTTCTTGGAACCACTTGGTTATAGTGAATTGAGAAACCATGCGAAAACGCGAGAGTAGCGCCTTGCTTAATATTTGGCTCAATCTCAGCTTTGTAGAGGTCACCGTGAAATTCGTCAGGCGTCAAAATCATCACGAGGTCCGCTTGAGCAACTGCTTCAGCCACAGGAAGAACCTTCAGACCATGCGCTTCAGCCTTAGCGACAGAAGATGAACCGGTACGAAGACCAATTGTGACGTCAACACCAGAATCTTTCAGGTTACACGCCTGTGCGTGACCCTGTGATCCATAACCAATGACCGATACCTTCTTCGATTGAATGATCGATAAGTCACAATCTTTGTCGTAATAAATCTGCATGAAATGTTTTCCTCTAGTTAATTTGGCTGCTTACACAGACAACACGCGTTCACCGCGCGCAATACCGCTGACACCGCTACGAACCACTTCTAATATGGCTGACGCGCCAATCGCTTCAATAAATGCATCTAATTTGTCACTCGCACCGGTCAATTGCACCGTATACATCGCTGGAGTGACGTCCACAATTTGGCCACGGAAGATATCACAAGTTCGCTTCACTTCCGCCCGTTGCGCGCCTGTCGCTTTAATTTTAACAAGCATGAGTTCGCGCTCGATGTGCTCACCTTCGGTTAGGTCAACCAACTTAACAACATCGATAAGCTTATTTAACTGCTTTGTGATTTGCTCAATGACCACATCGTCGCCGATTGTTGTCACAGTCAGACGCGATAACGTTTCGTCTTCAGTTGGCGCAACCGTCAATGACTCAATGTTGAATCCACGTTGCGAAAATAATCCAACCATACGAGACAACGCACCAGGCTCATTCTCCATCAGAACCGAAATAATATGTCTCACTTGGTACGCTCCGTTTTACTCAAAATCATATCTTTCATGGAGCCAGTTTGGATTTGCATCGGATAGACATGCTCGTCAGGATCGACGTAGATATCCATGAAGACCACGCGATCTTTCATCGCAAAGCACTCTTCCATTTTTGCCTTGAGCTCAGATGGATCTGTCACTTTCATCCCGACATGACCATAAGCTTCGGCAAGTTTCACAAAGTCAGGTAGTGAATCAGCATACGTGGACGCCGCATAGCGACCGCCATATTGCATATCCTGCCACTGCTTCACCATGCCAAGCGCCGCATTGTTCAAATTGATAATCTTGATTGGCATGTTGTATTGCGTACAGGTCGACAGTTCCTCGATACACATCTGAATCGAACCCTCACCTGTCACAACGGCAACCGCACTATCAGGATGCGCTAACTGGACCCCCATCGCTGACGGCAAACCAAAGCCCATCGTTCCGAGGCCACCGGAATTAATCCATTGACGCGGCTTATCATACTTGTAGTACTGAGCCGCAAACATTTGGTGCTGACCGACATCAGAACACACGAAAGCTTCGCCTTTTGTCACCTCATATAAGGTTCGAATGACGTCTTGCGGCATGATCTTTTCACGGCGCGTATATCGATCACCCGTCCACAGCCCGTGTTTGTCGCGCCACTCGTTAATTGTTGCCCACCACGATTGCAATGCCTCTTGGTCTGGCTCAACGTCCATCTGCCCCAACATTTCAACCATATCAGCCAACACTGGCTGTACAGGGCCTACCAATGGCACCTCGATATGACGCACCGTTTTCTGAATCGATGCCGGATCGATATCGATATGGATGATTCGCGCATTCGGGCAGAATTTTTTAGGGTTATTCGTCACACGATCATCGAAACGTGCGCCAACGGCAAAAATCACATCCGCTTGATGCATGGCTTGGTTGGCTTCATAGAAACCGTGCATTCCGAGCATCCCAATGAATTGATCATCTGACCCTGGGAATGCACCCAAACCCATCAATGTATTAGTCACTGGATAGCCGAGACGCTTTGCGAGTACCGTGAGTTCGGACGCGGCATTACCGAGAACAACGCCGCCACCTGCATAGATCACAGGGCGCTTCGCTTCTAACAACAAATCAAGCGCTTTACGGATCTGACCGGCATGCCCTTTCAGCGCTGGTGTGTAAGACCGAAGCTTTACTGTCTCTGGGTACTCAAACGGACGCTTTTCAGTTGGTGCGGTCATGTCTTTCGGCACATCCACAACCACTGGGCCCGGTCGCCCAGTTTTTGCGATCTGGAATGCCTTTTTCATAACACTCGGGATCTCTTCGATCGATCGTACAAGGAATGAGTGCTTCACGATTGGACGGCTACAGCCGATCATATCGGTCTCTTGAAACGCATCGGTTCCAATCAAGTGACTCGGGACGTTCCCTGATAGGACAACCAATGGAATTGAATCCATATAAGCCGTGGCGATTCCAGTGATCGCGTTAGTCGCTCCTGGACCTGATGTCACGAGCGCGACACCCACCTCACCGGTTGAGCGCGCAAAGCCATCAGCGGCATGCACTGCTGCCTGCTCGTGACGTACAAGAATGTGTTCAACTGCATCTTGTTGATACAGTGCGTCATAGATGTGTAGAACAGCGCCACCAGGATAGCCAAAAATCATTTTGACCCCTTCCTCTTTCAGCGCGCGCATGATCATTTCACCGCCAGAAAGCAATTCCACTTCCGACCCTCTTTAAGAAAATAGTTAAGGTAAACCGAGAATTGTGACACTCAGAAACGGCCTGTCAACTGACAGGCCGTTGTATTTTAGGCTTGGAAGGTAATTTGGCCGGTCGAATCCAGTACCGATTGGATCGTTGCGCCCGGTGCAAATTGACCTTTCAGCAACGCTTCAGCGAGAGGATTTTCCAAATGCATTTGAATGGCTCGCTTCAGTGGGCGCGCTCCATAGACAGGATCATATCCCGCCTCACACAGTTTCTCTGCAACTGCATCTGTCATTTCAAATCCGTATTCCAGTTCTTGGAGTCTTGCTCTGAGATACGACAATTGAACATCTAAGATCCCACGGATATGCTCGCGTCCTAAAGCGTGGAATACCACAGCATCGTCAATACGATTGATGAATTCCGGACGGAAATGTGTTCCAACCACTCCCATCACCGCGTCGCGAATCATTTCGTGTGATTCACCCACCATGGTTTGAATCAAATCTGAACCTAAGTTCGATGTCATCACAACGACAGTATTCGAAAAATCAACAGTACGTCCCTGTCCGTCGGTCAGACGACCATCATCGAGCACCTGTAGAAGGATATTAAAAACATCCGGATGCGCTTTTTCGACCTCATCTAAAAGAACAACTGCGTAGGGACGACGACGGACAGCTTCCGTGAGATACCCTCCTTGTTCGTAACCCACATACCCAGGAGGTGCACCGACAAGCCTTGCCACAGAGTGTTTCTCCATGAATTCAGACATATCAATTCGAACCATGGCATCTTCGGAATCGAACAAGAATTCAGCAAGACTTTTACAAAGCTCAGTCTTACCAACACCGGTCGGCCCGAGGAATAAAAATGATCCGTTCGGTCTTTTTGGATCGGATAGACCGGATCGCGATCGACGGACCGCATTAGCAACTGCCGTCACCGCCGTATCTTGACCAACGACTCGCGCGTGCAGTGCATCTTCCATTTGCAGTAATTTGTCTTTTTCGCCTTCAAGCATCTTTGCCACTGGAATCCCGGTCCAGCGACTGACAACTTCTGCGATCTCCTCTTCAGTGACGCGTGAGCGAACAAGCTTGCCTTCATCAGATTCACTGGCTTTTTGCGCTTCGACCATTCGTTTTTCAAGCGTCGGAATGACACCATATTGAATTTCACTCATACGCGCTAAATCACCTGCGCGCTTAGCCTGCTCTAAATCGATTTCAGCACGGTCAAGCTCCTCTTTGATGATTTGCACGCCCTGTGTTTTCGCTTTTTCAGCAGCCCAAATATCTTCGAGTTCGCCTGCATCTCGTTGGACTTCTGCAATCGTTTCCTCGAGTTCCGTGAGTCGCGCTTTGCTCGCCTCATCTTTTTCTTTCTTGAGAGCTTCTCGTTCGATTTTCAGTTGAATCAATCGCCGATCGAGGCGATCAAGTTCTTCCGGCTTGGAGTCCATTTCCAGCCGAATCCGGCTCGCGGCTTCATCCATTAAATCAATTGCTTTGTCTGGTAATTGGCGATCCGTGATGTACCGACTTGAAAGTTTGGCGGCAGCGATAATTGCTGAATCAGATATCTCGACTCCGTGATGCACCTCATATTTCGGTTTTAAGCCCCGCAAAATGGCGATGGTGTCTGTTTCGTTCGGCTCACCGACCAATACTTTTTGGAACCGTCGCTCCAATGCAGCATCTTTCTCAAAGTACTGCCGATATTCGTCGAGTGTTGTCGCACCCACACAGTGAAGCTCGCCGCGAGCCAGTGCAGGCTTTAGCATATTGCCTGCATCCATGGCTCCTTCAGACTTGCCTGCGCCGATCATGGTGTGGATTTCATCGATAAAAAGAATAATTTGACCTTCTTGTTGGCCAAGTTCTTTCAGAACTGCTTTTAGCCGTTCCTCAAATTCCCCACGAAATTTTGCGCCGGCGATCAATGAGCCCATATCAAGCGACAGCACTCGCTTACCTTTTAAACCTTCGGGAACCTCACCATTCACAATACGCGCAGCGAGCCCCTCAACAATCGCGGTCTTACCGACACCAGGCTCACCGATTAATACCGGATTATTTTTAGTGCGACGCTGCAGCACTTGCACCGCCCGCCGAATTTCTTCATCTCGACCGATCACTGGGTCGAGCTTGCCTTCTGACGCCCGAGCAGTCAGATCGAGGCAATACTTATCTAACGCACCACGATTGTCTTCATCATTTTCGCTTTGCACGGACTCGCCTCCACGGAGCTTTTCAATTGCATCGGCAAGTCGATCTTCATTCACAGAAGCCGACTGAAAAGCGGACTTAGTCACTTTGTCTTTGGACATCACCGCAAGAACTGTTTCAGACGACAGATAAGCGTCCTTTTGTGCCATCGACTGCTTTTCAGCCAAGTTCAACTGGCGCGCCAAATCCTGGCTCATTCGAACTTCACCATCGTGATTCGAAACCCGCGCCAACCCATCCAAGCCGCGATCAACTTCCGCAAGCAACCGATCAAATTGTCCACCGGCAGCCTGTATCAATGAACGGGCAGAGCCGTCACTTTGGTTCAATAATGCTTTTAACAAGTGCCAAGATGACATCTCATTATGATCAAGACTTAAAGCGAGAGTTTGAGCCTCTTGCAGAGCTTGCATGAGGCGATTTGTTAATCGGTCCATTCGCATTAGCTAATCCCTTATCTAAAACAACCTGTTGCTGAGTTGATGAGGGCAACCACAACGAAATTCAAGTTATCCACAGGTTATTCAGTGAGCATAATGCAACTTGCCATTCGTCCAGTCACACCCGAGCGGCGATAAGAATACCAATGCGTCGGGTCATTGTAGGTGCACGCATCCAACGCGTTAATAGTTGCGACACCAAGGTTTTCAAGAAGGTTGAAAGCAATGCCTTGGAGATCTGCCATGGATCGGTCAGAATCTGCAACACGACTAAAATACCGAGACCAAGCCAAATTTTTGGACACAAAAGCGTCCACAACCTCAGGGCCAACCTCAAAAGCATCTGGACCGATACATGGGCCGA
>CBFHIN010000025.1:0-22201 GCA_965655875.1 Litorivicinaceae bacterium
GATGTCAGCGCTTTCATGTCCTACAATTCACGTGGACAGCAAGTCAATGTCGAGATTCCTTCGGATGATCCTCGCGCCATTGCCGCTTATGAAATGGGTAAAGAGCAATTTTACACCAAGCGTGGGCAGCTGAACTTTGCTTGTGCAGATTGCCACATGCATACGTCAGGTATGATGTATCGTGCGGATACAGTTTCTCCAGCTTTTGGTCACGCGACGAGCTGGCCTGTTTTCCGCTCAAAGTGGCAAGCTATGGGCACGTTGCATCGTCGATTCGCAGGTTGTCATAACAACATCCGTGCGAACCCATATAAAGCGCAAGGCGAAGAATATCGTAACCTCGAGTACTTTGTGACATACATGTCGAACGGTCTTGAGTTCAACGGCCCAGCCGCTCGTAAGTAAGGACCAAAGTATGTTGAAGGGATTGAAAACATTCGCTCTTGCAGTTGCATTCTCATCACCAATGGCTTTTGCCGGTGACGGAACGACTGCCCAGCACATCGAAGAAGCAACTGCGGCGTACAAGCAGTTGGCTGCTGAAACTGGTTACCAGTGGACTGTGACTGTCAAAGCAATCAAGGCGGCGGAAAAAGCGCTGAAAGAAGGCGATGACAAAGCTGCTCGAGAATTAGCGCATCAAGCAATGGATTTGGTTGAAGCGACTCGCATGCAGGCAAAGATTGAGTCTGAGCAGTGGAAGATGAGAGTTCCTAAGTAATAGGGAACGATCGAAAAGAACGCGGCCATTGAGCCGCGTTTTTTTTGCTTGAGTATTTCGGGAGATGCGTGCGTGACAAGGCTTTGTGAAGTGACTTGAGTCACGCGGCTTGAATGAGCCAGCTCTCTCAATTTGGCGAGCTAAATCGACACAATGCGTCCAAGCCGTTGAAGAACGTTTGTCTCGGGCGTGCATAAATTATTTCCAATTACAACCAGCCCGAAATCCTCCTTTCCAACTTCAGCCGTTTGATCAATGCCTTCCACTGACGGGATGAAACGATTGATTCATCGTCGATTTGCGACGATTCAGGCATAAAAAAACCGCAAGCACTTTCGAACTTGCGGTTTCTTTGTTTGCTTGCAGATTAAGCGGTTTCGCCTGGATAATCTGCAATCCCTGGGTTGTCATTCATTCCAACAACTTTCGGGTGGTTGATCTTCTTAAGCCGTAATACATCATCAGAATCTTTATTGGCGATGATGTAGTCGCGAATAATATCCCAAATCAAACGACCGTCTGGTGTGCTATTCACAGTCGCCCAGCCGGTGACTTTGTAGGTCTTGGACGGATCGATGGCTTCACCATTGTCGAGGCGTGCATCACTAATGCGTTCTCCAAGACCGTTTTTCGGTGCGATTGTGTAATCCATGCCACCAACACGAACCATGTCGCCACCTGATTGCAGGTACGGATCAGGATCGAATAGGTTATCGGCCACTGATTCGAGTGTTGACATCAGTTGCTCACCGGTCATTTCAGAAACATAGGTTTCAGAATACGTGGTCGCGACCTGACTCATGACATCGTCCATTGTAATCCAATCGCCCTCGAGTGTTGAGGTACCCCACCGGACGCCGGCAGACATTGCAACATCTGCGTCATATTCCCAACGCAATGCGTTACAAATGACTTGATCCCAAGTCCCCATGAAGTTTCCGCGGCGATAGAGCAGTCGGTCTGCTTTCGCGAGCTTTTCCGTGAGGATCTCATCATATGTCTTACCAACCCAGGCTGGCGTGTAGAACGCATCTTTGCGACGGCTTTGAATAACTTTGTCAGTATATTTGGTCTGGCGCATTTGAGAGATGAACGATTCCATCTCTTTGTCTGCTTCGAGCCAATCTGTAATGACTGGGAACATCTGATAAGACAGATCGTCAAGTTTTCCATCACCAAACTTGAAGTCCATACAGCCTACGAACTTTCCGTTCGATCCTGCGTTCGTGACCAAGCAATCGTGGCCTGCTGGATTTTTTACACGCACGGGAAGAGGGCAACCGTCGTGTGTATGACCACCAAAGACCGCATTCAAGCCAGGGACGCGTTCAGCCATCTTAATATCTACATCCATCCCATTATGCGATACGAGAACGACTGCATCAGGCGATTCATCACCACGAATTTGTTCAACCAATTCAGCCATATCATCTTCGCGAAGACCAAATGACCAATCAGGGAAAAACTCTTTCGGGTTCGCATTAGCTGTCCGTGGGAATGCTTGGCCAACTACGGCGATACGCGCACCGTTGATTTCTTTAATCACATAAGGTTGGAACGCGTGACCTGTGTCTTCATCGTAGAGACCACGACCGTCAAAACGTTCAACCAGTGCTGGGTACTCATCGCCAAACAGTGAATCTTCAAGAACACGGACATTCTGACCGATGAAATCCCCTTTGAAGAGTGCGACGTTCGATAAGACCTCATCTTCGCGATAGGTGAATTCCCAATGACCAACCATCACGTCGATGCCCAAAATATTTGAGGCCTCAACCATATCGACTCCGCGAGTCCAAAGTGATGTCGCTGAACCTTGCCACAAATCGCCACCATCGACTGTTAGCGTATTCGCACGGCCGCCAGCTTGATCACGTAATCGATCTAATAGGGTTTTGACATGAGCGAATCCACCAGTGCGGCCTAATTGTTCGGCGTGCTTCGCAAAGTTCAAATAAGTGAACGCGTATTCTTCGGGTGAGCCTGATTCAAAACCATTGGCTTCCAAGAATTGCTTGCCCACAATATGCGGAAAGCGACCATACGCATCGCCAACACCTAGGTTGACGTTTGGCTCACGGAAATAAACAGGTAAAAGTTGTCCATGGACGTCAGTAACGTGTAGTAGACGCGCATCACCCTCCATTGCTTTATCATAAAATCCTGCTGGCGCAGATTTCTTGGCGAGTGCTTTAGAGCTGTACATTGCCGGGATAGACCCAGCTGCTGCTGTCGCAGCCATCAGCTTCATAAATTGACGACGATTGAGTGTTTTCATGCTTGTCCTTGCGTCATTTAAATGAATTCCTTGAAGGGTAAATATGCTGTGCTAGCATTCTGGCTTTACCTTCCGCTGCCCCCGAGTGTAATTCGATTGCAAAAGATCCTTCAAAAACTTTCGTTATTCTTAACGGTTATAAGCTTATATGTACCAGTTTACGCGGATGTTGTGAAGCCTGCATTAGTCGAGATCAGTGTGTTTTCAGACGCGCGAGTCAGCGTTGAGATCCGTGCAAGTATTGAAGCGCTGTTGACGGGTATCAATGGCCGCTATCGAAACACCCAAGATGCGCCAAATGCTGATGAATATGATGCCTTTCGCGAACTTTCTGCTGATGCATTGCGAGAAGAATTTGTCGTGTTTCACCCAACGCTTCTCGATGGTGTTGATTTGGTTGTCGACGGCACCTCGATTCCTCTTGAAATCGGTGAAATTGATATTGCTCCGACTGGTTATACCAAAGTGCCTCGAGCCAGTGTGATTCGACTGATAGGTCAGATCCCGATGGGTGCGACATCTTTGCAATGGTATTACCCGTTGAAATTCGGAGATCAAGCTGTCCGTGTCCGACAGGTTGATGAGAGTGCTGGTGAATATCATTGGTCAGGACATCAATGGATCAAAGAAGATAAGCCGTCCGAACCATTTTCCTTACGGGAGGTGTTTACTAAACCGACATTCTGGTCCGTCGCGGCACTGTATATTGAAGCTGGTTTCCTGCACATTATTCCGAAGGGGCTTGACCACATCCTCTTCATTGTCGGCATCTTTTTGATTTCGATGCGGTTGCGACCTGTCATATGGCAAGCAACCATGTTTACGGTTGCGCACTCGATTACTCTGTCGTTGGGTGTATTTGGTTTGGTCAATCTCCCGCCACAATGGATCGAACCGTTGATCGCTTTGTCTATTGCCTATGTTGCGTTTGAGAATCTTGTGACAGATCGTTTGAGTCGGTTCCGCTTGCCAGTGGTTTTTGCGTTTGGGTTACTGCATGGGCTTGGATTTGCATCGATTTTGACAGACTTCGGACTCCCCGAAGATTTATATGTTGCAGCACTATTGTGGTTTAACGTCGGCGTTGAAGCGGGTCAGATTGCGTTACTTATCGCAATGTATTTGGCTATCACAACGTGGTTTAGGGATGCCGCGTTATACCGCCGATTTGTTGTTATTCCGGGATCACTATCCATAGGTTGTATTGGGTTTTATTGGATGGTCGAGCGAATTGCCTACTTTCACTTTAATTGACAGTAGGCAAGTTTCGAATTGTCTCTTCGATTTCATACGCGTAAAAATCGATGATATCCGGAACACCAAATTTGGGTGGTGCAAGGACATCTCCATTTGCGCTGAGAAATAGTAACGTCGGAGTGCCAAACCCTTGATAGCGACTTGCGAGGCGAATTGTTGTGGTCCGAGCGCCATCAAAATCCGTAACTGGGAACGGTGCGCCGATGTCTATCGACGTATATCGTACCTTCCCCTCATATTGCCGTGATGCGCGGAGTGGTTGAAGAATCTCTTTCTCGAGTCTGGCGCAAAACGAACAATCGGGCTGCGTTACCATGACAACCCAATGCCGTGCATCGGGTTGATCAAATCGAGGCTCTTCTAACTCAGAGGCGATAGCTGACGTCGCCATCAGCATCGCTATAACGAACCCATAAAGCTCTTTCATTACAGGCTTTCGACCATATCGGCAATGACAACCGCGACATCGTCCGCGTAAAGATCGCGGAAGAAGTGATCAGCACCATCGATCATTTCAAGACTAACGTTCTCGCCAATCCCTTGAGTTGACTCGAGCTTTTCAGGCAAGTCTTTGACAACATCATCTTCAGACCCGGCGACTACCACGACGGGGATATTTTTGACCTGAGTGAGGTTGGTTGGAGTATCCCGACGCGAATCTGGAGTGTAATAGTCGATAAAAGTCGCCGCGCTAACTTTTGCCTGCTGACAATAAACAAAACCAGGAACATCCATAATCGCGTTTTCATCCATTTGCTTCGCTTGCTCCATTAACCCAGATAATGCAACGCCGTAACGTTCCTGATAACCGGTTGCTGCTTTTTCTGCATTGAAAACTGCAGGAGCGATAAGAACAGCGCCTTGGATTTTTTCTGAAGGTTCTGCTGCGAGATATGCAGACATTTGACCGCCACCACGGCTGTGCGCACTCACGATGATGTTGTCAAAGCCTTGGTCTTCCAAATAAGACACCCAAGTTTCGATTTCTGTTAACGCGTCGAAGTGCTTGTGAGTATGGGTAATTCCGCAATCGAGCATGCCCTCTCGCCCTGGCAGATCGTAAGATAGGCTGGGTGCTAATACCGGAATTCCGTAATCATCCGCAACTAATTCTGAAATCGTTGTGATGATTTCCATTCGGTTGTGAGCCAGTGTTCCGTGGAGTAAAAGAACAGCAGTGTTGCCATCAGCTTCGTAGAAATCGGCATCAAGGCCGTTATGTGTGATGGCCGTTTGCGCCATTGTGAGGTTCGAGGCTAGTAGAGTGCCAACGAGTAAACTGATTCGGGGTAGATGCATTGTTATTCCCTTTAGTTTGTGTGATATAACTCAAAGTTTGAACCGCTACCGTTTTGCTTGCAAGCAGTTACAAATTATTATGAGACAAACTGGCCGGGTTGTATAACGCGGTTTGAACAGGTTTTCTGAGCGCTTTACATTTAGAGCCCGGAAACCGAGCGGGTTAATTGTGTGTCAGCGGAAATTGGGTGCAGAGTATGTCTTAACGTACTCAATACCCTTGAACAATTTGAGGTATCCTGAATTGAATATGTGGTACCAAGAGGCATGAATACGCGTCCATGCTTCACAGGCTTACGGCAGTTGGTTGCCAATAAAGTAAGAAAATAAACGAGGAGTCAAATATGAAACAATTAATTGTTGCGGTAGTCGCTGCTACCTTGAGTGCTGGTGTTATGGCTGCAGGTGATGCTGCTGCTGGTAAAAACAAAGTGGCTGCGTGTGCTGGTTGCCATGGGATGAATGGTAAAGCGATGGTGCCAACCTATCCTAGTTTGGCAGGTCAGAATGCAGCCTATCTTGAAGGTGCATTGAAGGCATATAAGTCGCAAGAGCGTAAAGGTTATCAGGCTGCAATTATGTACGGTATGTCGGCCGCTTTGTCTGACCAAGATATTGCCGATATCGCGGCGTTCTACGCAAGTCAGAAGTAATGCGTTTATTGCGCGGGGTGGCTAATTTTTTGGTCACCTGTTGCATCGCAGCCAGTATGGCTGCGAATGCAGACGAATCCAATTTTGATCCAGAAACAGGTCTTAGGGTTCATCATTATACGCAACCTGTGCCAGAAGACGTTCCAGGCGGGACGGCAGTTGATACTGCCGAAGTGAGGCGTTTAATTGATGCTGGCCCAATTGTTTTGATCGATGTCTTGTCCATCTCTGGCGTCCGTTACGACGAATTGGATGGCTCGTGGTCAGATTATCAACCTCGCTACAACATTCCTGGGAGCCATTGGCTACCAAACGTAGGCTATGGCCGTCCATCGCCTGATATGTTGAAGTATTTTCTCGATACGATCGCTGATCTAACAAACGGCAATCAAAAACATCCAATCCTGATCTACTGTATCAGCGACTGTTGGATGGGGTGGAATGCAGTACAACATCTCTCTCGAGCGGGTTACACAAGCGTATACTGGTCGCCGGAAGGTACAGACGGTTGGGTCGAAGCTGGATATTCGCTCGAGCTTACAGAACCAACTCCGGTCAACGTCGATTTTTAGAAGAGTTATGTTGCAATTTATTTCAATGGAAGAGGCGTTTGGTGTCATTGAGGACCGCGCGTCTGAACATCTAATTCCTACCGCAAAAGTTCCACTTGATGAGGCTGTAGGTAGAGTACTTGCGGAATCTGCGGTCGCGAACCTGTCAATACCTCCGTTTAATAATTCCTCGCGAGACGGCGTTGTTTTGTCAACGGAAGGTATAGCGATGGCAGAGCGAGGCGAATCAATCGGCCTGTGTGGCGAACTGCGAGCGGGAGATACCGAAGAAGCGGCATCTGCATTAGCTGGTCATGCTGCGCGTATTATGACTGGCGCTCCGATTCCGTCTTGGGGTGCAGCGATTGTGATGATTGAAGACACCGATCTTTCGGAGAGCGGTATTGTTCGCATCAAGAAGGTGCCGAAACTCAATGACTGGATCCGTGACAAAGGTTCCGATATCGCCGAAGGGACGGCGATATTAAAACCAGGTCGCAGAATCACAGCGGAGCATTTGCAAGCACTTGCGTCTAGCGGAGTGGTTGAAGTGGTCGTGCACGATAAGCCCCGTGCTGGGCTGTGCTCGACAGGTGAAGAGCTCGTCGATATTCGGGCAGGTGCACCAGGATCAGGCCAAATTTACGATTCAAACCGCCCATTTATGACCGCAATGTTAAATTCATTCGGATGCGATGTGCTCGTCAATGAGCATGTTGGTGATACGTTAGATGCGATGGTTGCTTTCCTACACCGGGCGATGGATGCCTCTCTCGATCTCGTTGTGTCATCCGGTGCTGTGTCTATGGGTAGTTATGATTTTGTGAAACCGGCGCTCGAGAAAGTTGGTGCTGAGATCGTTTTTCACAAAGTGACGCAAAAGCCAGGAAAACCTCTGTTATTCGCCATTCTTCCAAATGGAACGTTGTATTTCGGTCTTCCCGGAAATCCTGTATCAACAGTTGTTAATTGTCGTTTCTACGTGCATTACGCACTTGCTGTCATGCAACAAAAACCACTAGAAACGCCACTTAAGTTACGATTAGAGGCTGATCTAGAGAAGCCTGAGGGCTTGGCCGTATTCTTGAAGGCGCAATGTGTGCGTGGCAAGGGCGGGACAATTGCACGAGCGCTCGAGGGGCAAGAATCATTCCAGACGCAACCACTTGTTGAGATGAACGGATGGATTGTGCTTAGTGAGCATGTCGGATCGATGCAGGCCGGCGATCTAGTGAACTTCTATCCGTCAAATCCAGTGGCTCTACCCGATATATTTTGACGAATATAACGCTTTGTGCGATTCTCTAATACCAATAAATAGAGCAACTTGATTAGAGCGCAATGGTGGATCAGATTCTAACAGATCGATTCGGGCGTAGTTTCCCGTATCTGAGGTTGTCAATCACGGACGTATGCAATTTTAAATGCACGTATTGCTTGCCAGACGGATATAAAGGTGAGGCAGACGGTTTCTTAGGTGTTGACGAAATTCGTCGGCTGATCGCGGGATTTGCTGAGCTTGGAACGCGTAAAGTCCGGTTAACCGGTGGCGAGCCAACGCTAAGGAAAGACTTCTTGGATATCGCTAGGGTGGTCTCACAAACGCCTGGAATCGAAACGGTCGCAATGACGACCAACGGGTATAAGTTGCCCGATCGTGCTCAAAGCTTCTTCGATGCTGGTGTAAACGCAATCAATGTCTCGATTGATGGACTCACCCCAGAACGATTTGAGCTGATTACAGGCAAAAATCGCTTTGAAGAGGTTATGGATGGACTGAAGCTCTGCCAGGAGATCGGTTTCTCGCCTGTCAAAGTGAACGCTGTCTTACTGAAAGACCTCAATCATTCCGAGCTCGATGCATTTATTGATTGGGCGTCAACTGGCGTCAATTTACGATTTATCGAACTGATGGAAACGGGTGAAAACGGCGCATATTTCGAAAAACATCATTTGTCGGGTGATGTTTTGGTCAAAAAGCTCGAGGCGACCGGGTGGGT
Source organism: Litorivicinaceae bacterium (assembly GCA_965655875.1). Lineage (GTDB taxonomy): Bacteria > Pseudomonadota > Gammaproteobacteria > Pseudomonadales > Litorivicinaceae > HIMB30. Next base: position 8,760 of record CBFHIN010000025.1, read on the forward strand.
TGAAGCCGCGCGTGACGCCTTAGGAGGCCCTGCCCGCGTATGGAAGCACCCAAATCACAAAGGAAGTGTCGGGTTGATTGCTCCCTATTCTAAAGATTTCTGTACCACCTGTAATCGACTGCGCGTATCTGCAAAAGGTGGGCTTCATTTATGTCTCTTTGGTGATGGTGGACATGATCTGAGGCCATATTTGCAAAAAGATTCGGACAAGGACGCGCTGAAAGAAACGATCTGTGAGTTGCTGGATTTGAAGGTCGCCGGACACGGACTTCATGAACACGACACTGGTGCGACTCCGCACTTTGCATCTATAGGAGGTTAAGTTGACTGCGCGTGAACTCATTTCGAATTTTTCGATGATCGATGTGGGAGGTAAACGACATACCACACGACGCGCAGTTGCAGCGGGAACGATCCATTTGGGACCAAATGCATTTGTCAAAGTGCGTGATAAGACTTTGCCAAAAGGCGATTGTTTTCCAATGGCTGAGATTGCGGGCGTCAATGGAGCTAAACAATGTGCCAACTTGCTTCCTATGTGTCACCCGTTGCCTTTAGATCAGGTACTCGTCTCGTTTGAGCTGGATCATGATGGACAAGCTGTTCGCGTTTTCTGTGAGGCTGCCGCTCACGCGAAAACTGGAGTTGAAATGGAAGCGTTGGCAGGAGCGAACGCAGCTTTGTTATGCATATGGGACTTGTGCAAAGGGACCGATCCGGTGCTTCGCATCAGTGACCTCGAATTATTGACAAAGACCGGAGGGAAGTCTGGTGTTTGGACCAATCCTGACGCTCAGATTCCGGAATGGGTACTTGATCGTTTACCGTCAACAACACCGTTAGAGGGCCGTCAAGTTGCCGTTTTGGTCATGAGTGACCGTGCATCTGACGGTACCTATGAAGATGAATCAGGTCAGTATCTGGTTGAATCGCTTCGCGAGCAGGGCGCAGAGGTTTGCGATTACCAGGTTATTCCTGATGATTTCGAATTAATCCAAGACACGATCCGTACGATTTCCGAGACCCATGATCCGCATGTCATTTTATGCACTGGCGGGACTGGGCCTGGACCAAGAGATGTCACGCCATTGGCGTTAGCGGATCAATTGAATCCTGAGCTTCCAGGGCTCGGTGAATGGTTACGCTCTGAGAGTTCTGTTTACACGAAAACAGCGTGGTTATCGCGAATGGGTGGTGGTCTCGTTGGTCGCGCGCTAGTGATCACTTTGCCTGGCAGTTTACAGGCCGTTAAGGAGTGTTTTGGTATCTTCATCGAAGGTTTACCAAAAGCCATCATGATGATCGAAAAGCAAGGACGAAAAGGGCGTTTGTGACAGAAATTACAGTGCAATGTCTAGGCGCATTCCGGGATCTTGGCGATCATTTTGTGGTCTCGGTCGAAGAAACCGATGTCGCCTCGATCCGATCGGCCGTTTCTTCGTATTTAAGTGAGTGCGGTCGAACAGATTTAAACGGTGTGCTTTCGCGGTCCGTATTTGCCGAAGGTGATGAAATTCTCAAAGATCACTTCACTGTGGCCTCGACGTCGGTGAGCTTACTTCCTCCAGTAGCTGGTGGTTAAGATGGAATTGTTTGCGAGAATTGACGCCGAACAATTTCTGTGTGGACTTGTCGACGGACCCTGCGATATTAACGGGGTGGATCAATTTGTTCAGGATCCAGCGCACGGAGCGATAGCTCAGTTTTCGGGCGTGGTTCGAAACCATAATGAAGGCCTCCAAGCGACGGCTGTCGATTATGATGTGCACCCTGAGATCGCGCTAAAGGCATTAAATGAATTATGCGCCGAATTATGCGCACAGCACCCGGTTCGGCTCGTGCTCATTCACTCTCGGGGATTGGTCCGTGTTGGTGAGGCGAGCGTTGTAATTGCCGCGAGCAGTGCGCACCGAAAAGATGCATTAACCGCTGTCTCAAGTGCGATTGACCAGCTTAAAATCAGGGTGCCAATTTGGAAAAAAGAGATCGGTCCCGATGATGAAAGGCGCTGGCTGGATGGTCACTCACTAAGGAACGATTAGGACAATTCGCATGGATGCACTAACTTTTGAAATTGATTCGCAACTAAAGCAAACGAGTTATCCGTTACTTTCACTATCGGTTTGCGATCTTCGGCTAGTTGATGATCAACGTTGGCCTTGGGTACTCATAATCCCGCGCGTTGCGCATGCGGTGGAGTTGATCGACTTGACCCCGGATCTACGATCGGAGGTTTGGCTCGAAATTGATCATGTCGCTCGTGTGATGCGTGATCAATTTTCTCCACACAAGCTCAATATCGCTGCACTTGGTAATCAGGTTCGGCAGTTACACATTCACTGTATCGCTCGGTTTCCAGATGACGACGCCTGGCCTAATCCTGTCTGGGGTATTGGTGAGTCCGTACCTTACGATTCTGAAGCGCTCAATACACGATTGAATAGCATGAAAGATGCCTTCGCCTAATGCACTCGGCTGTACGATAAAATCAACTCGTATAAACCCAATTGCGCCGCAGATGTTTGATGTGCCTCATCGAGATAAATAACGGAATAATGCGTCAGATGTTCTTCGTCGGTTGTTACTTCCACGAATTCTGGTTCGGATAGACCAAGATGAAGGGGTAGCATTCCAAGTCCCTGCTGATGGCGGATCAGCTCATTAACCTGATGGCAACTTGCAACCTCATCGGTTGATCTGAAGTGAGCTAACCGTAGTGAGTCAATTCGTGGTGCGTACTTTGGTTGAAATAGTGGATATGCCAATACGTCATAGCGAAGGTCGCGATGTGCAAAAATAGCCCATCTCATCTCTGTGATTGGACAGTGAGTCCCTGTTTTTGACATGCTCAGATTTCGCCATTGTATGACCGCCTCTTCTTTTTTTGCCGGCAAAACAGTGTGTTGAGGGTAATGCGTTTTGAATTCGTTGATCGCGCCAAACAAAGCGGGAACCGCGTCAAGCAAGTCCTCATCAATGGTTAGATGCTGCGCTTTACAGAATTCGTTTTGCGCTTTTTGTATGCTTTCAATGATCGGATCGAGCTGGGCTCCGATTGTGGTGACGAGGCGTTCAGCCCAAGGAGTTAATTTCAGTTTGCCAGTATCTGCCTGAATGACAGGGATACCCAATTGATGCTCCAAACGCTTGACACGTCGAGCGATGGTTGTATGAGAAAGTCCTGTGATTCTCGCAGCTCCTCGGAAAGAGCCCTCACTTGCGATGTGAAATAGCAGACTGATATCGGCAATGGATTGAATCGTTCTCATTTGATTTCTCGTCCCTGAAATATCAAATAAAAAGCCCCGGATTAACCGGGGCATTGAAGAGCGCTGACTACGATTTGTAGTCGCGAGGAGGCTCTCCGGTGTATAACTGACGCGGACGTCCAATTTTGTATGGACTTGAAATCATTTCATGCCAGTGTGAGATCCAGCCGATCGTTCTGGAAACGGCGAAGATCACGGTAAACATACTTGTTGGAATTCCAATTGCGCTTAAGATAATTCCAGAATAGAAATCGACATTCGGGAAAAGCTTACGCTCAGCGAAGTATGGATCCGAAAGAGCAATGCGTTCTAGTTCCATCGCCACAGCAAGTCTTGGGTCTTTGATGCCGAGCTCGGCCAGAACTTCGTCACATGACGCTTTCATCACCTTCGCGCGAGGATCAAAGTTCTTATAGACTCGATGACCGAAGCCCATTAATTTAAATGGATCATTCGGATCCTTTGCCTTCTCAATAAATTCTGGGATGTTTTCGACCGAACCGATTTCATCAAGCATCACCAAGACTGCCTCGTTTGCGCCGCCGTGAGCAGGTCCCCAAAGGGCAGCAATTCCGGCTGAGACACATGCAAATGGATTAGCTCCCGTTGATCCAGACAGACGCACTGTTGATGTCGATGCGTTCTGCTCATGGTCAGCATGTAAAAGGAAAATCCGGTCCATCGCTTTCTCGACGGCAGGGCTCACTACGTACTCTTCGCAGGGCGTACCAAACATCATGTAAAGGAAATTCGCGGCATACGACAAATCGTTGCGCGGATACATAAATGGTTGGCCGATTGAATGCTTGTAGCACATCGCGGCCAGTGTCGGCATCTTCGCAACCAATCGATGCGCTGCAATTTCGCGGTGTCGATCAGATCGGATGTTCATGACATCGTGATAGAAAGCAGATAATGCGCCGACAGCGCCACACATCATGGCCATCGGATGCGCATTGTGATGGAAGCCGTCGAAGAAATGTGCAAGTGACTCATGCAACATGGTGTGACGAGTTATGTTTGTTACGAACTCTTCTTTTTGCTGAGGTGTCGGTAACTCTCCATACCAAAGCAAATAGCACGTTTCTAAGTAGTCTGAATTCTCAGCCAAGTCTTCGATCGAGTAGCCGCGATGCAGCAAGACACCTTTTCCACCATCGATGTAGGTGATTTTTGATTCGGTGGCAGCTGTGGCCATAAAGCCAGGATCATAAGTGAAATATCCAGCCTGCAATAATCCTGAAACATCAACAACATCCGGCCCATAAGTTCCTTCAAGGACCGGGAGGTTAACAACTTCACCCGATGGAAGGGTTAGCGTGGCATTTTTTTCCGCCATGTTTTTCGGCTCCTTTGTTTGTAAATCCGCAACTTAGACTTCTTTCTTGAATTCTTTGTGCGGCGCACACAATGTGCGGAAGCGTCGCCCACTATAATCAGGGCAAAGCCGCTGTCAATCCGGCATAGTCGATTTAGTCATAAAGGAGCATGCGTTACCCTTTGTAACGTTATAAAGACAAGACTATACTACGCCCCGAATCAATCACCGGTAAGAAGAGGATTTCAAGACATGTCGATGTCGAGCGAACGTCCGGTTAACTTAGACCTGACCACTTTCCGTTTCCCGATAACTGCGATTGCATCCATTCTGCATAGAGTGTCTGGTGTCATCTTGTTTTTCGGTAGTTTCATTTTGATGGCCTTGCTTGGGCTTTCTCTTGAAAACGAAGCGGGTTTTGCAGATGCGCTGTCGTTACTGGATAACGGATTTGTCGCATTTATTGTTTGGGGAGTGCTTGCCGCGCTTGCATATCACTTTGTTGCTGGTGTTAAACATCTGTTGATGGATATGGGTTACGGCGAGACGATCGAGTCAGGTCCAGTGTTTGCAAAGGTTTCAATTGCTCTGGCCGTGTTGCTGATGCTGTTGGCAGGAGTTTGGGTATGGTAACGAATGTTCTAAATTACGGGCGCAGCGGTGTTGCTGATTGGGTTGTGCAGCGATTTAGTGCTCTGATTTTGGCAGCGTACACGGTCGTGATGGTCGTATGGCTTGCCGTTAACGGTTCCGAATTAACATTTGCTCAATGGCAAGGATTTATTGGGCAAACATGGATGCGTATTTTTACGTTGCTTACGATTCTGGCCTTGGCTGGCCACGCATGGATCGGTTTATGGACAGTAGCAACTGACTACATGAAGAAAGGTGCGGTGAGAGTCGCATTCTTGGGAAGCGTAGCGATTTCGTTATTTGTCTACGTGGTCTGGGGTATCAGTGTCCTTTGGGGGTTTTAATCCATGACAGCACTTCGTAAATTATCATTTGATGCGGTCGTTATCGGCGGTGGTGGTGCAGGTATGCGCGCGTCATTGCAGATGGCCCAGTCCGGCTTCAAAACAGCATGTTTAACAAAGGTTTTTCCAACTCGCTCGCACACTGTTTCCGCACAGGGCGGTATCACTTGTGCGATCGCGAGCGCAGATCCAGAAGATGATTGGCGCTGGCACATGTACGACACCGTCAAGGGTTCTGACTACATCGGTGACCAAGATGCCATTGAGTATATGTGTTCGGTCGGCCCAGAGGCAGTATTTGAGCTGGAACATATGGGACTGCCATTTTCCCGTTTCGAAAATGGACGCATTTATCAGCGTCCATTCGGTGGTCAGTCCAAAGATTATGGCGCAGGCGGTCAGGCCGCTCGGACGTGTGCAGCGGCTGACCGAACGGGTCACGCTCTGCTTCACACCCTGTATCAAGCGAATTTGAAAAATAACACGACATTCTTGAATGAGTGGTTCGCTGTTGATTTGGTTCGTAATCAAGATGACGTGGTTGTCGGCGTGATTGCGATCGATATCGAAAGCGGTGAAGTCGTTTTCGTTGAATCAAAAGCAACTGTATTGGCTACAGGCGGTGCAGGTCGAATCTATGCATCAACCACCAACGCTCACATCAATACGGGTGATGGGATCGGCATGGCGTTACGTGCTGGATACGCGATGCAAGACATGGAGATGTGGCAGTTCCACCCAACCGGTATTTATGGCGCCGGAACACTGGTGACAGAAGGCTGTCGCGGTGAAGGTGGCTATCTTATCAATAAAGACGGTGAGCGCTTTATGGAGCGTTATGCGCCAAATGCGAAAGATCTTGCAGGCCGTGACGTAGTTGCTCGCTCAATGATGACAGAGATCCTCGAAGGTCGTGGTTGCGGTGAGCAGGGTGATCATGTGTTCTTGAAACTCGATCATCTTGGCAAAGAGATTCTGCATTCTCGTTTGCCTGGTATCACAGAATTGTCAAAGACTTTCGCACACGTTGATCCAGTCAGCGCCCCAATTCCGGTGGTTCCGACTTGCCATTACATGATGGGCGGGATTCCAACTAACGTGAATGGCCAAGCAATCACGCAAGTCAATGGCAAGGATCAGGTGATTCCAGGTCTTTATGCATGTGGTGAAGCTGCCTGTGTTTCAGTGCATGGTGCGAACCGCCTCGGCGGTAATTCACTTCTTGATCTTGTCGTATTTGGCCGAGCCGCTGGTATTTTCATCGAAGAGCAGCTGCAGCAGGGCATTGAAAATCGTGTGACTTCGGACGATGACGTTGATCGAGCAATGAACCGTTTGAATACACTCAATTCAAATGAGAATGGCGAAGATCCAGCGCAACTGAAGAAGGAGCTTCAAAACTGCATGCAGAACTATTTCGGTGTCTTCCGTGATGGCGAGTACATGAAGAAGGGCCGCGCTGAACTTGATTCAATGCGTGATCGCATTGCGAATCTTGCGATTTCTGATAAATCACAAGCGTTCAATACTGCACGTATGGAAGCACTTGAATTACAGAATTTGTTCGAAGTTGCCGAAGCAACTGCAATTTCTGCAGATGAGCGGACTGAAAGTCGTGGTGCGCATTCGCGTGGCGACTTCCCAGAGCGTGATGACAAGAATTGGTTGTGCCATTCGTTGTATCATCCAGAAACAAAGAAACTGACTAAGCGTGACGTCAACTTCAAGCCGAAGACTGTCGAAACGTTTGAACCAAAAATCCGTACGTACTAAGGGGCATTCTGATGTTAGTAAGTGTATATCGCTATAACCCTGAAACGGACCGTGAGCCTTACATGCAAGATGTTGAGATTGCGCTTCCTGAAGGGAAGGATCTCATGGTGTTGGATGTGCTCAATCTGATCAAGGAAAATGATCAATCGTTGTCATACCGCCGTTCATGCCGTGAGGGCGTTTGTGGTTCTGATGGCGTGAATATGAACGGCAAAAACGGCCTAGCTTGCATCACGCCGATTTCAGAGGTTGCTGCCAACGGCAAGCTGGTTGTTCGTCCGCTTCCTGGGTTGCCGGTTGTTCGCGATCTTGTTGTTGATATGGGTGTTTTCTATAAGCAATATCAACGGATTAAGCCGTATTTGCAGAATTCGAATCCAACAGGTGGTCGTGAGCGCCTGCAGTCCCCAGAGGATCGGGCAAAACTCGATGGTTTGTATGAGTGCATCTTGTGCGCGTGCTGTTCAACGAGTTGTCCATCATTCTGGTGGAATCCAGAGAAGTTTGTGGGTCCTTCTGGACTGTTACAGGCTTATCGCTTTTTAGCTGACAGTCGCGATGAGGCCACCGAAGAGCGCCTGGCTGAACTGGATGATCCGTTCAGTGTATTTCGGTGCCGTGGCATTATGAATTGCGTGTCTGTCTGTCCAAAGGGTCTTAACCCAACAAAGGCCATTGGACACATCCGTGACATGCTGTTGTCACGGGCAACCTAAGTCTAGGTTGGCTCGCGCGCTAGATGCGCGCACAATAATGGCACGATCTGTGACCCAGAACGTGCCATTTTTTACTTGCTCAGTCGCAATCCTCTGAGCTTGTTGATTTTAAGGTCGTAACGAATGACCGGGGCATACGCCGCAATGGAAAAAAATTGGCCTACGAGGCCTCGCCAAAACGACGTTGATTCGAGCTCCGGTGCAGAGGAGCAAATCAATGTCTGAAGGCTCAATGGAGCAAAGTCTGAAGTCATCGCATCTGGCAGGTGGCAATCTTTATTATCTTGACGAGCTGTACGAACAGTACCTGGCTGATCCCAATAGCGTCGACAACGAATGGCGACAGTATTTCGATTCTCTTCCTCGGGTTGAAGGTGCAGTCATTGGTGATGTCGCACACTCAACAGTGCAAGAGCAATTCTTACTACTGGGCAAAGACCGTAATCGCGCCGTTTCCGCAGGTAGTGGATCAGTATCCTCAGACTTTGACCGTAAGCAGGTGCAAGTCCAGCGACTGATCAACGCATTCCGTATTCGTGGCCATCAACGTGCGTCACTCGACCCACTTAACTTGATGGAGCGGGAGCAGGTTCCGGACTTAGAGCTCGGTTTCCACGATCTGTCGCAGGCAGATCTCGACACCGTGTTTCAGATTGGTATGCAGAATTTTGGCATGCCTGAAGCCAAACTGGCTGACATTATTGGTGCGCTCGAGAAAACGTACTGTGGCTCGATTGGTGCTGAATACATGCACATTGTCGATACAGAAGAAAGATTATGGCTTCAAAATCGTTTGGAAGGCGTTCGAGGAAAGCCAAATTACCCGGCAGACGTCAAAATTCAGTTGCTCGAGCGACTGACTGCCGCAGAGGGTCTTGAAAAATATTTGCAGTCTCGCTATCCAGGAACCAAGCGTTTTGGGTTAGAAGGCGGTGAATCGTTGGTTCCATGCGTTGATGAATTGATTCAGCGAGCAGGTTCCCATGGCGCAAAAGAAGTTGTGATTGGTCTGGCTCACCGCGGCCGATTAAATCTTCTTGTGAACACGCTTGGGAAAAGCCCACAAGATCTTTTTGATGAGTTTGATGGGAAAACAACGTTCGATCACCATGGCGACGTAAAATATCACCAGGGATTTAGCTCCAATGTGACGACCCCTGGAGGCGAGGTTCATTTAGCGATGTCCTTTAATCCATCGCATCTGGAGATCGTATCGCCAGTGGTCGAGGGCAGTGTTCGTGCACGTCAGGATCGTCGTAGCGATCCGTCTGGCGATCGAGTTGTTCCGATTTCTGTCCACGGTGACGCTGCATTCGCTGGTCAGGGCGTGGTGATGGAAACCTTCCAAATGTCACAAATCCGTGGTTACAAGACCGGTGGTACGATACACATCATCGTCAATAATCAGGTGGGATTCACGACCTCTCGTCGAGAAGATTCACGATCCACCGAGTACTGCACCGATGTTGCGAAGATGGTGCAAGCGCCTATTTTTCACGTGAATGCCGATGACATTGAAGCGGTCAACTTTGTGACTCAACTTGCAATGGATTATCGCTACGAATTCAAGAAAGATGTCGTCCTTGATTTGATTTGCTATCGCCGCCGTGGACACAACGAGGCAGATGAACCAAGTGCAACACAGCCATTGATGTATGCACAAATTAAACAGCAAAAAACGACCCGCGCTCTGTATGCAGCGCAACTTGTGAGTGAAGGAGTCGTATCCGACGCTGAAGTCAAATCGATGGAAGACGGTTACCGAGCTGCACTGGACGCCGGTGAACCCGTCGTTAAGAGTTTAGTTCGCGAACCAGACAGCAAGCTTTTTGTTGATTGGACACCATATCTCGGTCATGAGTGGACGGCAGATCATGATACGAGCTTTCCAATGAAGCGGTTACAGGAGCTCGGTCAGGAGATCAACACAGTTCCTCAGGGCTTCGTGATGCAGAAGCAGGTTGAAAAAACCTACGAGGATCGCCGTAAGATGGCTGCTGGCGCGTTGCCCTGTAACTGGGGCTTCGCAGAAACCCTAGCCTACGCAACATTGCTTGATCAAAATGTTGGGGTTCGCTTTACTGGGCAAGATGTTGGCCGTGGAACGTTTTCACACCGTCAAGCCACATTACATGATCAAAAGACGGGTGAGTCCTACACGCCACTGCAGCACATTGCTGAAGAACAACCGCGTTTTGATCTATTTGATTCGTTTTTATCTGAAGAAGCTGTGCTGGCTTATGAGTATGGTTACGCAACGACAGAGCCACGACGTCTCACAATTTGGGAAGCTCAATTCGGAGACTTTGCGAACGGTGCTCAGGTCGTTATTGACCAATTCATTACATCGGGCGAAATGAAGTGGGGGCGTTTGTGCGGCTTGACCATGCTGTTACCTCATGGCTACGAAGGGCAAGGGCCTGAACATAGTTCGGCTCGACTCGAGCGCTTCTTGCAGCTATGTGCAGAAAACAACGTGCAAGTGTGTGTTCCTTCGACTCCAGCGCAAGTGTTTCACATGCTGCGTCGGCAAGCGATCCGACCGTTGCGAAAGCCTTTGATTGTGATGAGTCCTAAATCACTGCTTCGCAAGAAAGAAGCGGTCTCAACACTTGAAGAGCTTGCGACAGGAAAGTTTCACACGGTCCTGCAAGATACCGCGAACTTGGATGCGAATCAGGTTAAAAAGGTGATCCTTTGCTCGGGCAAAGTGTATTACGACCTAGAAGCGTATCGCGCTGAAAAGGGAATCGAAGATCGTGCCATTTTGAGGGTGGAGCAACTCTATCCATTCCCAGAGGATGATCTGGTCGACGCGTTAGCACCTTATGTGAATATGGAAGAGATGGTCTGGTGCCAGGAAGAGCCAATGAATCAAGGCGCGTGGTTCCAAAGTCAGCATCACATGTTGAATGCAATGTGGCGCCATCTACCAAATAAATTCCTGCGTTACGCAGGACGCCCAGCAGCAGCAACGCCCGCTGCTGGATACATGGCTTTGCATGTCGCTCAACAACAAGCATTGATACAAGACGCACTGGAAGGGTAAACGTCACCACAAGTGACTCGTTAAGGAAATACAATGGCAATTGAAATTAAAGCTCCGCAATTCCCGGAATCGGTCGAAGAAGGCTCTATCGCAACCTGGCACAAGCAGGTTGGTGAAGCTGTGAGTCGTGATGAACTGATCGTGGATATTGAAACTGACAAAACGGTATTGGAAGTCGTTGCGGCTGAAGATGGTGTGTTGATAGAAGTCACGAAACAAGAAGGTGACATCGTTCTGTCACAGGAGCTGATCGGAAAGATCGAGGCTGGTGCCGTGGCGAGTGCCCCTGCCAAGGAAGCGGAGACATCATCCGCACCTGCCGCTGAGCCGAAATTAGATGCGGCTCTGGCCGCAAATCCAGCAGCGAAGAAGCTCGCTGAAGAGAACAATATTGATTTAGCCTCTGTGAAAGGAACTGGTAAAGACGGTCGTATTCTTAAAGAAGATGTTCAGAATGCGATGGCAGCACCAAAGACTTCGGCTCCAGCTCCAGTAGCGACTACCCCTGCAAAGGCAGCTGCTCCAGCGCTGTCAGGTGAACGCGTTGAGAAGCGCGTTCCGATGACGCGTTTGCGCGCGACGATCGCGAAGCGCTTGCTTGATGCACAACACAATTCAGCAATGCTTACGACGTTTAACGAAGTGAACATGGGTCCGTTGATGGATCTTCGTAAGCAATACAAAGACTTGTTTGAAAAGACGCACAATGGCACACGTCTTGGTTTTATGGGCTTCTTCGTGAAAGCTGCGGCTGAGGCGTTGAAGCGTTTTCCAGCAGTGAACGCCTCAATCGATGGCAATGACATTGTGTATCACGGGTATTACGACATTGGTGTTGCTGTATCGACAGAGCGTGGCCTCGTTGTTCCTGTCCTCCGTGATTGTGACAGGATGTCGATTGCCGAGGTTGAGGGTGGAATCAAGGATTACGCGGTTGCTGCGAAAGACGGCAAGCTTGCTATCGAAGATATGACTGGCGGTACCTTCACGATCACCAACGGCGGTGTATTTGGTTCGCTATTATCGACGCCGATCTTGAATCCACCACAAACAGCAATTCTAGGTATGCACAAGATCCAAGAGCGGCCGATGGCTGTGAATGGACAAGTTGTTATTCAGCCGATGATGTATCTCGCACTGTCGTATGATCATCGCATGATCGATGGGAAAGATGCAGTTCAGTTCTTAGTCGCAATCAAAGACATGCTGGAAGATCCAGCGCGTATGTTGCTAGACGTGTAATCGGAGGAATTTATGAGCCAACAATATGATGTTGTCGTTATTGGTGCAGGACCTGGTGGATACGTTGCTGCGATTCGCGCGGCACAACTAGGATTTAAAACGGTCTGTATTGAAAAATGGATCGGTAAAGACGGTAAGCCTTCATTGGGTGGAACTTGCCTGAACGTGGGTTGTATCCCGTCGAAAGCCTTGTTGGAGTCTTCATACAAGTTTGAAGAAGCCTCGCATGAGCTTGAGTTGCACGGTGTGAGTGTCGGTAAGCCTAAGCTTGACGTGGCGGCGATGTTGAAACGTAAAGATACAATCGTTGGAAACCTGACTGGCGGTATCGGCGGCCTTTTCAAGACAAACGGTGTGACACACCTTGCTGGCACAGGAAAACTCTTACCGAATAAGCAGGTTGAATTCACTGGCCATGATGGAAAAACTGAAGTCTTAGAAGCGAAGAACGTGATCATTGCAACTGGTTCAGTTCCTGTGAATATTCCACCTGCACCTCTGATGGATGATTTAATCGTTGATTCGACTGGTGCGCTTGAATTCACAAGTGTTCCAAAGAAGTTGGGTGTCATTGGTGGTGGCGTGATTGGGCTTGAGCTAGGCTCCGTTTGGAATCGACTCGGTGCCGAAGTCACTATCTTCGAAGCATTGGATGACTTCTTGGCTGTTGCTGATCAGCAAATTGCAAAAGAGTCGCGCAAGATTTTCACCAAGCAAGGCTTGAACATTTTGACGAGCACGCTTGTGAAAGGAACTGAAGTCAAAGGTAAGAAGGTCACAGTGACCTTCGAAACCAAAGACGGTACTCAGACAGATACATTCGACAAGCTCATCGTTGCTGTTGGTCGCAAGCCATTTACCGATGGATTGTTGGCGGATGGTTGCGGCGTAACCCAAGATGAGCGTGGTTTTATCGAAGTCAATGACGTATGCGAAACGGCGGTTCCAGGCGTTTACGCGATTGGCGATGTCGTTCGCGGACCAATGCTTGCCCATAAGGGGTCAGAAGAGGGTGTGATGGTTGCCGAGCGAATTGCTGGAAAGCATGCGCAAGTGAACTATGACACGGTTCCATCGGTTATTTATACGCACCCAGAA
>CBFHIN010000026.1:0-22045 GCA_965655875.1 Litorivicinaceae bacterium
CGAGACTACAACAAGTCTACAAAGAAAAAGTTGTACCTGAACTTTTGAAAGAGTTTGAGTACAAAAATGTGATGCAAGTGCCACGCATCAGAAAGATCACCTTGAATATGGGTGTTGGTGAGGCAGTTGCGGATAAAAAGCAGATCGAAAACGCAGTGCGCGATATGACAGCAATCGCTGGACAGAAGCCTGTGGTGACTAAGGCACGTAAATCAATCGCGGGCTTTAAGATCCGTGATGGATGGCCTATCGGTTGTAAAGTCACCCTGCGTGGCGAGCACATGTGGGAATTCTTAGATCGTTTGATTGCGATCTCGATTCCACGGATTCGTGATTTCCGAGGTTTAAACGGCAAGTCGTTTGACGGTCGTGGAAATTACTCGATGGGCGTACGTGAACAGATCATGTTCCCTGAAATCGACTATGACAAAGTGGATGCGATCCGTGGACTCGATATCACGATTACCACATCTGCTGAAACTGACGAGGAAGGTAAGGCGCTATTGAAAGCGTTCAACTTCCCATTCCGTAACTGAGGAGCGTTAGGTGGCTAAGAAATCAATGAAAGAGCGTGAGCTGAAGCGTCAGAAGACTGTCGCTCGGTTTGCAGCAAAGCGTGCGGAGTTAAAAGCGACGATCGCAAATCCAAACGCAACAGATGAAGAAGTGTGGGATGCGCAGCAGAAGCTGCAGAAAATGCCTCGTGATGCGTCAGCGGTTCGCCTTCAGCGTCGTTGTCGCGTAACGGGTCGTCCACACGCGGTTTACCGCAAGTTTGGCCTGTCCCGGATCAAGCTGCGCGAAACAATGATGCGCGGTGAAGTTCCTGGTCTTAAAAAGGCCAGCTGGTAAGGAGTGATTAGAAAATGAGCATGCAAGATACTTTGGCGGATATGTTCACTCGCATCCGCAATGGGCAAATGGCAGGTAAAACCGCCGTTTCTATGCCTTCTTCAAAACAGAAGGTTGCGCTCGCCCAGGTACTCGCTGACGAAGGATTTTTGGGCGGCTTCCAGGTCGACGACGCTGGTGTTAAGTCAACACTGACTGTCGATCTTCGCTATTACGAAGGACGCCCAGTAATCCGTGAAATTAAACGTTCAAGCCGTCCAGGTTTGCGTCGTTATGAAGGCAAAGAGTCTCTTCCTAAAGTTCAGGGTGGGCTCGGCATTGCAATTATCTCGACGTCGAAAGGCTTGATGACTGACCGCGAAGCGCGCAAAGCCGGAATCGGCGGCGAAGTGCTCTGCACCGTATTCTAAGGAGTTATTGATGTCTCGTATTGCAAAAGCTCCGATCGAATTGCCATCTGGTGTTGATGTCAATATCGCCGGTCAGGACGTAACGGTTAAAGGTAAAAACGGCACACTGTCGATTTCGTTAAACGACGCTGTTGCTGTGACTCAGGCTGAGAATGTGCTGACGTTTGAGCCTCATGAAGGTGCAGCAGACGGTTGGGCGCAGGCTGGTACAGCGCGTGCCATCGTTAACAACATGGTGACTGGTGTTGCTTCAGGCTTTGAGAAGAAGCTGACGCTTATCGGCGTTGGTTATCGTGCTCAGGTCCAAGGATCCGCAATCAATTTGACGCTTGGTTTCTCGCATCCTGTCGTTTATGACTTGCCTCAGGGCGTGTCAGCGGAAACGCCAAGTCAAACTGAAATTGTGCTGAAGTCAGCAGATAAGCAGTTACTTGGACAGGTTGCTGCAGAGATTCGTGCATATCGTCCACCAGAGCCATACAAGGGTAAGGGTGTTCGTTACTCAGACGAGTATGTACGTCGTAAAGAAGCGAAGAAGAAGTAAGGAGAGCCGACATGATGGACAAGAAAAAAGCCCGGTTGCGTCGCGCTCGCCGTGCACGCGCCAAAATGCGCGAACTCAACGCGAATCGTTTGTGCGTGCATCGTACGCCACGTCATATCTACGCGCAGATCATCTCTGGCGATGGATCAAACGTGATTTGTACGGCATCAACACTCGATAAGGACCTTCGTGAAAAGACAGGCGGCAACGTAGACGCTGCAGCCGAGGTCGGCAAGCGTATTGCTGAACGTGCGAAGGAAAAAGGAATTCAGGCGGTTGCTTTCGACCGTTCCGGTTTCCGTTATCACGGTCGTGTGAAAGCCTTGGCTGACGCGGCACGTGAAGGCGGTTTAGAGTTTTAAGGGGATCCGATGAACGCAAAAGTAGAAACACAGCAGCAGGGTGATCTGCAGGAAAAGCTGGTTCAGGTGAATCGGGTTGCCAAAGTTGTAAAAGGTGGCCGGATTTTTAGCTTCACCGCATTAACTGTTGTCGGTGATGGAAGCGGCAAAGTTGGTTATGGTCGCGGTAAAGCGCGAGAAGTTCCAGCTGCAATTCAAAAAGCGATGGAATCGGCGCGTCGTAATATGGTTTCAGTAAAGCTGGACGGCGACACCATTCAATACCCAACGAAAGCGGCGCATGGATCTGCGAAGGTCTACATGCAGCCAGCGTCACAGGGTACTGGTGTTATTGCTGGTGGTGCGATGCGTGCGGTCCTTGAGATCGCTGGTGTTCAGAACGTATTGGCAAAATGTTACGGCTCAACGAACCCAGCTAACGTGGTTCGCGCAACGATCAAAGCGTTGTCAGAGATGCAATCTCCTGAAGACGTTGCAGCTCGTCGTGGCAAATCTGTCGAAGAAATTCTCGGCTAAGGATTAAAGACATGGCGAACAAAAAAATGTTGAAAGTGACGTTGGTGCGTAGCCCAATCCGTCAAAATCCTAAGCACAAGTTATGTGTCCAGGGTCTTGGCCTGAAGCGTATGCATCAAACTGTCGAAGTTGAAGATACACCGAGCGTTCGTGGAATGATCAACAAGGTCAACTACCTCGTACGCGTAGAGGGAGAAGCATAATGCGTTTAAATGGCTTATCTCCGGCTCCAGGTTCACGCACTGCGAAGAAGCGCGTTGGCCGTGGTATCGGTTCTGGTCTTGGTAAGACTGGTGGTCGTGGTCATAAAGGTCTGAAGTCACGTTCTGGTGGTTCAGTGAAGCCAGGGTTTGAAGGCGGTCAAATGCCTTTGCAGCGTCGCCTGCCGAAGTTTGGTTTTACATCGAGAAAAAGCCTGACCCGTGATGAAATTCGTTTGGCTGAACTGAACAAGATCCAGGGTGACGAAGTCACAATGGAAACATTGCGCCAGGCACGTCTAATCGGTGAAAACATCAAGGACGTGAAAATCATTCTTGCTGGTGAAATTACGCGCGCAATGACTGTCAAAGGCTTGAAGATCACCAAGGGTGCTCAGGCTGCAGTCGAAGCCGCTGGCGGTAAGGTCGAAGCATAAGTATGGCAACTCCAGGTGCATCAGGGGGCGGATTAACAGAGCTGTGGGCTCGTCTTCGCTTCGTTGTAATCGCGGTTGTGGTGTACCGAATTGGTGCGCATATCCCGGTTCCCGGCATCAACCCCGACCGACTCGCGGATCTATTTGAACAATCTCAAGGGACTATTCTGAGTTTATTCAATATGTTTTCTGGCGGTGCGTTGGAGCGGATGTCGATACTGGCGCTTGGAATCATGCCTTACATTTCTGCGTCGATCGTGATGCAACTGTTAACTGCAGTTGTTCCGTCACTTGAGGCGTTGAAAAAAGAAGGTGAGGCAGGCCGTCGTAAGATTACGCAGTACACGCGTTATGGGACAGTATTCCTTGCAACTGTGCAGTCAATCGGTGTTGCAATGGGACTCGCTAGTCAGGGTGTGGCGTTTGCCAATGATTTCCATTTCCACTTCGTAGCAGTTGTCACCTTTGTTTCAGGTTCTGTATTCCTGATGTGGCTTGGTGAGCAAGTGACTGAAAAAGGTATTGGGAACGGTATTAGTCTTTTGATCTTTGCCGGTATCGTTGCGGGCTTACCCGGTGCGATCGGGCAGTCAGCAGAGGCGGCTCGGCAAGGAGATCTGAACATTATTGGTCTGCTTGCGATTGCTGTCATTGCTGTTGGTGTCGTTGCGTTTGTGGTGTTTATGGAACGTGCGCAACGACGGATCACTGTCAATTATGCGCGTCGCCAGCAAGGCAATAAGGTGTTTGCTGCACAACAGTCGCATCTACCGCTGAAGATCAATATGGCAGGTGTGATTCCGCCGATCTTTGCATCGAGCTTATTGCTATTTCCTGCGTCGATTGGTCAATGGTTTGGGCAAGGCGAGGGAATGGAATGGTTGCAAGATGTGAGTCTTGCATTAGGCCCAGGTCAGCCACTGTATTACTTGCTGTTCACCGTTGGGATCGTGTTTTTCTGCTACTTCTACACAGCGTTGGTATTCAATCCACGTGATGTAGCGGACAACCTGAAAAAGTCTGGTGCGTTCATTCCTGGGATCCGTCCAGGTGAGCAATCAGCGAACTATATCGACAAAGTGATGAGTCGACTGACGTTTTGGGGTGCTGCCTACATCGCGGCAGTTTCTTTGCTCCCGCAGAGCTTGGTAGTCAGTTTTAATGCGCCGTTTTATTTTGGCGGCACATCGCTCTTGATCGTTGTTGTAGTGGTCATGGACTTTATGTCGCAAGTGCAGTCGCACTTAATGAGTCGGCAGTATGAGTCTTTGATGAAGAAATCGAATTTGAAAGGGTATGGCTCGGGCGGCTTATTACGCTAATCGAGTATTGGGAGCTTTGAAATGAAAGTACGCGCATCAGTTAAAAAGATTTGCCGGAATTGTCGAATTATTCGTCGTAACGGCTCAGTACGTGTGATCTGCACAGATCCTCGTCACAAGCAGCGTCAAGGTTAATTGAAGAAAGGGGTTGAGATTTTCTGTTGAAATCAATAGAATTTCGCGCCTTGTAATTTTCGAGAGTCGGTTCGGCCGGTTCATGAATTTGGAGAGTTAAGAATGGCACGTATTGCCGGCGTTAACATCCCAGACAACAAACATACAGTGATTTCACTGCAGTATGTGTTCGGGATTGGTCAAACTCGCGCGAAAGCGATCTGTAAAGCCACAGGTATTGAAGAGTCTGCCAAAGTGTCTTCATTGTCTGAAGATCAGTTGGAAATGCTTCGTACTGAGGTTGGCAAGTTTGACGTGGAAGGTGACCTTCGTCGTGAAGTGTCAATGAATATTAAGCGTCTGATGGACCTCGGTTGTTTCCGCGGCATCCGTCATCGCCGCAGTCTGCCAGTTCGTGGACAGCGTACTAAGACAAACGCGCGGACTCGTAAGGGCCCACGTAAGCCGATTCGTAAGTAAGGAATTCTGATGGCGACACAGCGTAACGCTTCGCGTAAGAAGGTCAAAAAGCAGGTTGCTGAGGGCGTGGTGCATATTCACGCTTCTTTCAACAACACCATTATCACGATCACAGACCGTCAGGGTAACGCTCTTTCATGGGCTACTGCTGGTGGATCTGGTTTCCGTGGTTCACGTAAATCCACTCCGTTTGCTGCTCAGGTGGCAAGTGAGCGTGCAGCAACTGCTGCGCAGGAATTCGGATTGAAGTCAGTGGATGTGATGGTGAAAGGTCCTGGACCGGGACGCGAGAGTGCAGTGCGCGCATTGAATGCTGTGGGTCTCAAAGTCACAAACATAACCGACGTCACGCCGATCCCTCATAACGGCTGTCGTCCGCCGAAAAAGCGCCGCGTCTAAGGAGAATTAGAGGAATGGCACGTTACATCGGACCAACTTGTAAGTTAGCACGTCGTGAAGGAACAGATTTGTTCTTGAAGAGCGGCGTACGTTCAATGGATACAAAGTGTAATCTGGAAACCAAGCCAGGTATGCATGGAGCAGCACGTGGTCGTCTATCAGACTACGGCCTGCAATTGCGTGAGAAGCAAAAAGTTCGTCGTATTTACGGCGTTCTCGAAAAGCAGTTCCGCAACTACTATAAAGAAGCGTCGCGTTTACGTGGTTCGACAGGTGAGAATCTGCTGACTCTTCTTGAGTGTCGATTGGATAATGTTGTTTATCGCATGGGCTTTGGCTCGACACGTGCCGAAGCACGTCAGATCGTGAGTCACCGTACCATTATGGTGAACGGTAAAGTATTGAATATCCCGTCTTATCAGGTAAAGCCGGGTGATGTGATCAGTGTTCGCGAGAAAGCGAAGGGCCAGTTGCGTATTCGCGCAGCGCTCGAGCTTGCTGGTCAACGTGCAGACGTGCCCTGGATCGACGTTGATACGTCGAAAATGGAAGGCACATTTAAGACGCTTCCAGAGCGTCAAGATCTGTCGCAAGACATCAACGAAAACCTGATTGTCGAGTTGTACTCGAAGTAATCCATTTTTTTAGGAGACGGTATGTCGTCATTGGAACTGCTGACACCGCGTCAGATTCAGGTCCAGGAGGTAGCTCCCGGACGCTCAAAAATCATTCTTGAGCCTCTTGAGCGCGGATATGGCCACACGCTAGGTAACGCTCTTCGGCGCATTTTGCTTTCATCGATGCCGGGTTGCGCAATCATCGAAACCAAAATCGATGGCGTTGCTCACGAGTATTCTGAAATCGAAGGCGTTAAAGAAGACGTCGTCGAAATTCTTTTGAATCTCAAAAATGTGGCGATCGCACTTCACGGGCGCGATGGCGTTGCAACGATTCGTCTCAACCACTCAGGCGAAGGTGTTGTTACTGCTGGTGATTTCGAATTGCCACAGGACGTGGAAATTGCTAACCCTGAACAGCACATTGCAACCGTTTCGGCTCGCGGTTCGATTCAGATCGAAGCGCGTGTTGCACGCGGTATCGGCTATGAGCCTGCGAGTGAGCGCGACGAAGATGAAGAGACACGAACTATCGGTGCATTGCGTTTAGACGCAACATACAGCCCGGTTCGCCGTGTGTCATATGTTGTTGAAAGTGCGCGTGTTGAGCAACGTACCGACCTCGATAAGTTGGTTATCGATTTGGAGACAGATGGTACCTTGGATGCTGAGGAAGCCATTCGTCGTGCAGCAACTTTGCTTCAGCAGCAGTTGTCAGTGTTCGTCGAGTTCGAAGGTCCTCAAGTCACTGCTGAAGAGACTCAGAAAGATGAAATCGATCCGATTTTGTTGCGTCCAGTTGATGATCTTGAATTGACTGTCCGTTCAGCGAATTGCTTGAAGGCGGAAAATATTTATTACATTGGTGACCTCGTTCAGCGTACTGAGGTTGAGTTGTTGAAGACTCCAAACCTCGGTAAGAAGTCGCTGACAGAAATCAAAGACGTTTTGGCCTCACGCGGTTTGTCGCTGGGTTCACGTCTTGAGAACTGGCCACCAGCAGGATTTGCGCGCGAAGAAAGCGCCTAAGTTAGACCGACCCGTCGTGAGACGGTGTCTTAGATAAGCGAGAATAGACCATGCGTCATTTGAAAAGCGGAAAAAAACTGAATCGTACAAGCAGCCATCGTAAGGCAATGTTTTCGAACATGACTGCTTCGTTGATTGAGCACGAAGTCATTAAGACGACGTTGCCGAAAGCGAAAGAACTACGTCGTGTTGCTGAGCCACTGATTACATTGGCAAAGAGTGACTCAGTTGCAAATCGTCGTCTGGCATTTAGCCGTCTGCGTAATGATTCTGCAGTGGGTAAGTTATTCGCAGAATTGGGACCTCGCTACCAAGAGCGTCCAGGTGGATATATGCGCATTTTGAAGTGCGGATTCCGTGCTGGTGATGCCGCTCCGATGGCGATCGTTGAATTGGTTGATCGTCCAGAGATTGCCGCTGACGCAGAATAATTCAGTACCCCTAACCCGGTAATCAACCGGGTTCTTTTTAGGGTTTCGAAAAGGCGCTTAGGCGCCTTTTTTACGTTTGAGAAGTGGCTTCAAGAATCGACCAGTATGTGAGCCTGGTGATTCTGCAACTTCCTCAGGCGTCCCTTCTGCAATGATCTGCCCGCCACCAGAGCCTCCTTCGGGGCCTAAATCAATTAGCCAATCCGCTGTTTTAATGACGTCCAGATTATGCTCGATCACAACAACCGTGTTGCCGTGATCACGAAGCCGATGGAGAACCACAAGCAGTTGCTGAATGTCATCGAAGTGGAGTCCGGTTGTGGGCTCATCAAGGATATAAAGTGTTCGGCCGGTATCGCGTTTAGAAAGCTCGCGAGCGAGCTTCACACGTTGAGCTTCACCCCCAGACAGCGTTGTCGCTGACTGTCCGAGTTTCAGATAGGAAAGACCAACATCTACCAATGTCTGTAATTTTCTAGCAAGAGTCGGAATGGCATCGAAGAACTCACGCGCATCTTCAACAGTCATCTCGAGGACATCATGGATAGATTTGCCTTTGTAAAGGATATCCAGGGTCTCTCGGTTATATCTAAGCCCCTTACACGTGTCGCATGGTACGTAGATGTCAGGTAAGAAATGCATCTCGACTTTGATCAGCCCATCACCTTGACAGGTCTCACAGCGCCCGCCCTTTACATTGAAAGAAAATCGCCCCGGATTGTAGCCGCGCGATCGAGCCTCCTGAGTCTCTGCGAAGATTTCACGTATCGGCGTGAATAGCCCTGTATAAGTCGCAGGGTTTGAGCGAGGCGTCCGGCCAATGGGGCTTTGGTCGATGTCGACGACTTTGTCGAGCTCATGGATTCCGTGACAATGTTCAAAAGGCGCTGACTTCAGGGTATTGGCCTTGTTCAAAACCTTTGCGGTATGCGGATATAGAGTGCGGTTGATTAACGTTGATTTACCCGACCCTGATACGCCGGTGACACAAGTTAGAAGCCCAAGTGGCAGATTCAGTGTGACGTTTTGAAGATTATTTCCTGTACAACCTTCAATTATCAGATGGTTGACTCCTTTTGCATGACGCTTTGTTGGTATCGCGATTTCTTTATGGCCCGCCAGATATTGACCGGTCACTGAATCGCTTTTTTCCATGACTTCTTTTGGAGTTCCTGCGGCCACGATTTGCCCACCATGGACTCCAGCGCCAGGTCCGATATCAACGAGATAGTCTGCGTTGCGCATTGCATCTTCATCATGCTCAACCACGATCACTGTGTTACCAAGATCCCTTAAGTGGAACAAGGTGTTGAGCAGGCGCTCGTTATCGCGCTGATGAAGCCCAATTGATGGCTCATCAAGGATATACATGACGCCAACCAAACCAGCACCAATTTGGCTCGCCAATCGAATGCGTTGTGCTTCTCCTCCTGAGAGGGTCTCAGCACTCCGATCAAG
The DNA here is from genome assembly GCA_965655875.1 of Litorivicinaceae bacterium. Classification (GTDB taxonomy): domain Bacteria; phylum Pseudomonadota; class Gammaproteobacteria; order Pseudomonadales; family Litorivicinaceae; genus HIMB30. Next base: position 9,172 of record CBFHIN010000026.1, read on the forward strand.
CGATAAATAATCCAAGCCAACGTTCACCAAAAATCCTAAGCGTGCTTGGATCTCTTTTAAAATTTTATCTGCGATTTCTTGACGGCGTCCTGGTAGATTCAATGAATCAAAAAATGTATAGCATTCTCCAATGGGCAGCTTCACAAGGTCTGGAAGTCGAGTTTCGTCAATGAACACGTTGCGAGCCGCAACATTGAGGCGAGAGCCGCCGCAATCAGGGCAGGGTGCGTGCGTCATGAGCTTTGCAAGTTCATCGCGCTGTGACTGACTGTCAGTCTCTTTGTAGCGTCTTTCGAGGTTTCGGATGACGCCCTCAAACGGATGATTCTTAGAAACTTCTCGACCACGATCTGATACGTAACTGAAATCGATCGATTCTGATCCCGAGCCGTAAAGCACTTTATGTCGATGGGATTCAGATAAATCTTGCCATTCAGTATCGAGGCTAAATCCATAGTGTCTCGCGACGCATTTCAGTAAGTGGTAGTAATACATACTGCGCCGGTCCCATCCTTTGATCGCACCGGATGAGAGCGAGAGTTCAGGATCAACAATTAATCGATCAGGATCGAAATATTGATGTACTCCTAAACCATCGCAGGTAGGACACGCTCCAAAAGGACTGTTGAATGAAAAAATGCGTGGCTCAAGCTCAGGAATTGAGTAGCCGCAGACCGAGCATGCAAACTTGGATGAAAACATGAGTGGATCAAATGCATCATCCATTGATTGAATGATGATTTGCCCATCAGATAGGTTAAGCCCTGTCTCAATCGATTCAGCCAAACGAAGTCGTTGTGTTTCATCGACTTTTAATCGGTCAACGACCGCGTCGATCGAATGTTTTTTCTTTTTATCGAGTGCAGGAACTTCGTCTAGGTCAACGACCAGTCCATCGACACGAACTCGAATAAATCCCTGGGACTTGAGTTCTTGGAACACATGCAGGTGTTCCCCTTTGCGCTCACTGATCATGGGAGCGAGTACTAGGATCTTGGAATTTTCAGGTAGACCCAGAACTTGATCAACCATTTGGCTGACTGTTTGTGCTTCTAAACTGAGATTGTGATCAGGGCAACGAGGTTCACCTGCTCTCGCATAGAGCAATCGCAGATAATCGTAGATCTCAGTGATTGTGCCGACAGTTGAACGCGGATTATGACTGGTTGATTTCTGTTCGATTGAAATTGCAGGAGAGAGCCCTTCGATGTGATCGATATCGGGCTTTTCCATCATCGATAAGAACTGGCGAGCGTATGCGGAAAGCGACTCCACATAGCGTCTCTGACCCTCGGCATATAGCGTGTCAAACGCCAGCGATGATTTCCCTGATCCAGAGAGTCCTGTAATCACGATGAGTTGGTCGCGTGGCAGATCTAGGTTGATGTTTTTGAGATTGTGGGTTCGCGCCCCACGGATTTGTATCGAGTCCACAACGGTCCGTCTTTAATCGTGACAAAAGTACCAGTGTACCTGTTGATAGGGCTTCAATGCATCGATTCAATGCAGAAAATCCGAAGTCTCTTACACGCAACTTCGGTGGTCGCTGACATAACCGTGTCCGTGCTACATTACGCTCTGTTTATGACACTTATTACGAAGGATGAATTCATGGCGCGTTCAGTCAACAAAGTCACTTTAATTGGGAATCTCGGTAACGATCCCGATATGAAGGCTCTGCCATCAGGTAGTCAAGTTGCGAATTTGAGTATCGCAACAACTGATTCATGGCGCGATCGTAACAGCGGTGAGATGCAGGAGCGTACAGAATGGCACCGTGTCGTATGTTTTGATCGATTGGCTGAAATCTGCGGTCAATATCTCCGGAAAGGTTCGCGAATTTACATTGAAGGGAGCTTGCGAACTCGCTCTTGGGAGCAAGATGGGCAAAAGAAGTATGCAACGGAAATCGTTGGTCGTGAAATGATGATGCTTGATGGTCGGGGCGAAGGTGAGATGAACGCATCTGCACCGATGCAATCTCGTCCACAACCTACGCCAGCGCCACGACAGCAAGCTGCACCGCAACCTGTAAGCCAGCCAATGCCTGACCCAAATATTGATGACGAAATCCCGTTCTAAAATACTGAGTTTTGAGGACGAGTCTGACAGTCGATTTCCTAGAGCGCGTGTTCTGGTTGTCGGTGCGGAAACGAGTTTAGCCGCCTCTTTTCTCGAGATTGATTCTAGCGGAGGCCAGCAGCGTGTTGCGCTCCCCAGCGAGCTCAATCTGGCTGATGACCGTGAGATTTTTGAAGCGATCCGAATGCGCCGTCCTGATTTTGTGGTCAATTGCATGGTTGAGTCAGGTGTTGACCGTGCTGAAATCGATCCGACGGAATGTCGTCAGATTAATCATGATCTGCCAGTCAGTCTCGCGATTGCTTGTCGTGAGTTCGACGCGACGCTTATTCAATTATCGACTGATTATATTTTTGATGGACAAAAGGATATTGCGTATTTCGAGGACGATGCGCCAAATCCGTTGAACTTATTTGGTCAAACTCGGCTCGAGGCGGAACGAGATATTGAGAGCTTACTCGATCGACACGTGATTCTACGTGTGTCGCATCTCTTTTCAGCTGGACAGAATAGTTTTGTAACGAATATTTTAAACAGAGCACGCGTCGAATCTGAGTTACCAATGATTGAAGACGAGCGAGGTTGTCCGACTTCAATTTTCGACATTGCGCGCGTTATCTCGGCGGTGATTGACCAATTGCATGCTGGTGCTGGGGCGTACGGAATTTATCATGTCGGCTGTCAAGGCGATGCGTCTTGGATGGAGCTTGGTGAATGCATTATTGCGCAAGCTCGGCAATTCGAAGACCTTGCAGTTGAGGAAATCATTGGAATTCAAGGGCAGTCAGTTAAAGGAAGGGCTGAACGGCCGCGTCGACTGGTTCTCTCCACTCGCAAGCTCTTGTATGCTTTTGGAATCAAGCCGAGACCCTGGCGACAGGAATTGGCTGAAACGGTTGAGCGTCATTACGCGATAGAGGGATCGAAAGATGGGGCGGTTTGATGCGGGCTCGGTGGTTCGCCAACGTTTACTACGATTAAAAAAGCGAAAGACCGTACAACGACGCCAGCAAAGCTTGCGTGAAAAAATGTTACTCGCTAAGCATGAGTCTGTGGATCGGTTAACTGATACCCTGGAACCATCTGCTGAAATTGAGTCAACCAAAGAGCAAGATCAGTAAAGCGCGTTCTCCATTCTCCAGAGAAGCGGAAATCGAGATAGCCTAAAGCCACTGCCAATCCGATCTGGTCTAGAGTTGGCGTGCCTGCAATGTCGGTTAGGTTATCGGTAAACCAGCTAAGTCCCCCGAGTACCTTCTGATTTTGGCGATTCAGCCAATCGGAATTAATTTGTGATTCGTCACGGAAGCGACGTTCGTAGACCATCAAAAGCGCAGCTTCAGTAATTCCATCAGCTAGCGCAGCTCGACTGAGTAGTTGAATTCTACTCTCTTGCGGTAACAGCTCAGATCTATCTGATCGTTTGATCAAGTATTCACAAATGACTTTCGAATCAACGATCACCTCTCCAGAAGGTAGTTCCAGAGTCGGGATCTTATTTAACGGATTTGGATTCAGATCAGCACTTTTTGGGTCATTTCCATCGATATTCACAACCTCAATGTGATCAAACAGCTCGGTAATGTGGGCCGTAATTTTCACTTTTCGCCCAAATGGCGAGGGCGGTGATGAATACAGCTTCATTAACTGATTTTCTGGAACGTCATACACGCGTTAGTTCCACCGAATCCAAATGAGTTCGACAAGATCGTGTTGATCGGTTTATCGACGCGTTGAAGCGCAATTGGCATTCCATCAGCTCCAGGATCTAATGTTTCAATGTTGGCTGATGCAGCAATAAAATCGTTCTGCATCATGAGAATTGAATAAATCGCTTCTTGGACTCCAGCAGCGCCTAGCGAGTGACCCGATAGTGATTTTGTTGAACCGATAATCGGAGCGTTTGTACCGAACACGGTCTTAATTGCGTTCAGTTCCACAATGTCACCTGCCGGAGTCGAGGTGCCGTGTGCGTTGATATAGTCGATCGGTCCATCAACGCCTTCGGTGGCTAATTGCATGCAACGAATGGCACCCTCTCCTGATGGTGCAACCATGTCAGCACCGTCACTTGTGGCTCCATAGCCGACAATTTCAGCATAGATTTTTGCGCCACGGGCTTTGGCATGCTCATACTCTTCAAGTACGAGTGCGCCACCGCCGCCTGCAATAACAAATCCATCGCGGTTGGCATCATATGCACGGGATGCTTTGTCAGGTGTGTCATTGTATTTCGAAGAGAGTGCGCCCATCGCGTCGAACAGGCAAGACAATGTCCAATCTTCTTCCTCGCCACCGCCGGCAAAAACGATGTCTTGTTTACCGAGTTGAATTTGTTCCATCGCGTTGCCCATGCAGTGCAAGCTCGTCGAGCACGCAGATGACATGGAATAGTTCACACCTTTGATTTGAAATGCAGTCGCGAGGTTGGCTGAAACTGTGGATCCCATTGTTTGGGTCACACGGTATGGTCCAACGCGTTTGACACCACGTTCTCTGAGAATATCCGCTGCTTCCACCTGACTTTGCGATGACGCACCGCCTGAACCCATAACCAAGCCGGTTCTTGGATTACTGACGTCTGCGGCTTCAAGACCAGCATCATCAATCGCTTGTTGTAATGAGAGATAGGCGTATGCAGCTGCATTTCCCATGAATCTTAGAAGCTTGCGATCGATATATTCGGAAAGATCGATATCGATCGATCCAGATACCTGGCTACGCATCCCGAGCTCGGTATAGGTCGCATTGGCGGAAATTCCAGAGCGACCCAGTTTGAGACTGTCTGTCACTGTCTTTGCGTCGAGGCCTAGGCATGAGGTGATGCCGAGGCCCGTAATGACTACTCTACGCATAACGACTCCTTTCTTGTCGTGCGTTGTATTATTTTTAGAATCCGTCTGTCGACGTAAATAAACCGACCTTTAAGTCTGTTGCATGATAAATCGCTCGGCCATCGACACGGACAACACCGTCCCCGAGTCCCATCACAAGCGAACGCGCAATGATCCGCTTCATATCGATTTCATATGTTACTTTCTTTGCCGTTGGCAGGATTTGTCCTGTGAACTTCACTTCACCAACGCCCAAAGCTCGGCCCTTTCCTGGGTGTCCACTCCAACCCAAGAAAAATCCGACTAATTGCCACATAGCATCCAACCCTAAACAACCAGGCATAACCGGATCGCCCGGAAAATGGCAGTCGAAAAACCAAAGACTAGGATCAATATCGAGTTCAGCGATCATGTGCCCTTTGCCGAATTGTCCACCATCTGATGTGATCGTTTCGATACGGTCCATCATCAGCATGTTTGGAGCAGGCAACTTCGCGTTACCTTCACCAAATAGTTCACCATGCGCACATGCGAGCAATTCATCTCTGTTGTATTGGTTTTGCATTAATCCTCGTGGCCTCGATGGGCAAGACTTAATTAAACGGCTAGTGTACCAGAAACAATCACATAGGCTGAATTGGGGTATTGCTTTTGTGGAATGCTCCTTGTCTTACGTCTTAATACGGATATGTTTTCTGAGTACTTCTGTTAGTCTCTCGACTCCGTTGCATAGCCATAGGATCACAAATCATGACCGTGATACGTCAAGACGATTTAATCGAAAGTGTTGCAGATGCACTGCAGTTTATTTCTTATTACCACCCAGTCGATTTTATTCAGGCCGTTAACGAGGCCTACGAGCGTGAGGAGTCTTCGGCGGCTAAGGACGCATTAGCGCAAATTCTCATCAATTCGCGAATGTCGGCGATGGGAAAGCGTCCGTTGTGCCAAGACACAGGAATTGTCACGGTATTCATCAAAATTGGGATGGATGTGTCTTGGGAAGGCGCCACGATGTCAGTATCTGACATGATCAATGAGGGTGTGCGCCGTGCATATACCCACCCAGATAATGTTTTGCGTGCATCGATCCTCGAAGATCCAGATGGCGCGCGGAAGAACACGAAGGACAACACGCCCGCTGTTATTCACTATGAAATTGTTGAGGGAAATACTGTCGATGTTCAGGTCGCTGCAAAAGGCGGTGGTTCTGAAAATAAGTCGAAGATGGTTATGCTCAATCCATCGGATTCGATCGTTGATTGGGTTGTGAAAACGGTACCGACGATGGGTGCAGGCTGGTGTCCTCCAGGAATGCTTGGTATCGGTATTGGTGGAACGGCCGAGAAAGCTGCTGTGATGGCGAAAGAATCTTTAATGGATCCAATTGATATTCATGAATTGAAGGCTCGTGGCCCTCAAACGCGCGCGGAAGAACTGCGTCTCGAGATTTTTGAGGCAGTCAATAATCTGGGTATCGGCGCTCAAGGACTCGGTGGATTAACGACTGTTTTGGATATCAAAATTAAAGATTATCCAACACACGCTGCATCAAAGCCTGTGGCTATGATTCCAAACTGCGCAGCGACGCGTCATGCGCATTTTGTTTTAGATGGATCAGGTCCAGCGCTTCAAAAAGCACCCTCACTATCGGACTGGCCGGATATCACTTGGGATGTTGGTCCGAGTGCTCGCCGTGTGAATTTAGACACTCTGACGCATAATGAAGTGCAGTCTTGGAAACCAGGTGAAACATTGCTGTTAAACGGTGTGATGTTGACAGGTCGCGATGCTGCGCATAAGCGAATTGTCGATATGCTTAACCAAGGTGAAGAGCTGCCGGTCGATCTGAGGGGTCGAGTGATTTACTACGTTGGACCGGTGGATCCGGTTCGTGAAGAAGTGGTTGGTCCAGCTGGACCAACAACGTCAACTCGGATGGATAAGTTCACTGATCAAGTGCTTGAGCAAACGGGTCTCTTTGCAATGGTTGGAAAAGCTGAACGCGGACCTGTTGCCATTGAGGCGATCAAGAAGCACCAAGCTGCTTATTTGATGGCTGTCGGTGGTGCGGCCTATTTGGTTGCCCAAGCGATCAAATCATCACGGATCATTGCGTTTGAAGATCTTGGTATGGAAGCGATTCATGAGTTCGTGGTCGAAGATATGCCAGTGACAGTTGCGGTCGATTCAGAGGGGACGAGCGTGCACCAAACCGGACCGCAGGAATGGGCGCAGAAGATATTAGCAAAGAACGTTGGGTAAGCTAGGATCGCCCCGTATTGGTCTTAGGGATTACTTGATGCCAAAAATTGACGTGATACTCTTCGCGTACATGTAAGCAAAATATAGAGAGGTGATGATGGAGCGCGCCCCTCAAGGTTGGAGTCGGGAACTCAAGAATGGAGTTTATGTGCTGACCCGAACCTTTCAGTTTGAAAACTTCACTCAAGCCATGGCGTTCGCTGCGCGCGTCGGAGAGGCTGCTGACGCCGCAGACCACCACCCTGAAATCACTTTGAGCTGGGGTGTGGTTCGAGTGGATTGGTGGTCACACGATGAGAAAGGTGTAACGGACCGCGATATATCGCTCGCAGAGACCACCAACCGATTGTATTGATCGGTTGGAGCCGCAGTCACTCAGCAGCGCGCATTAAGCGCGCACGTCGATCAATATCCGCCCTGAAACTTGATTATTAATCAGTTGTTCAGCGGTGTCTTTAACTTCACCCAACGAAACTGTGCGGGTACTCGCGTCCAGTTGATCGGTTGTGACGTTTTCAGACAGCAACTGCCAAGCGCGCTCGCGCCTTTCCGTTGGAGCATGGACCGAATCAACTCCTTGCAGTCGAATATTCCGTAATATGAACGGGAATACAGTAGTAGAAAATTGGAATCCACCCGCATTCCCTGTCGCGGCAACGACTCCGTTGTACATGATCTGTGGAATCAACGTAGCAAGGATTTGACCCCCGACCGTATCGATAGCGCCTGCGAAACGAGTGCTTTCAAGAGGCTTGGGGTCTCTCGTAAAGTCAGCTCTGTTCAAGATTTCTGTCGCACCGAGTTCTTTTAGACGCGCGTGTTCGGACTCACGACCGGTGATTGCATGTACTTCATAGCCGAGCGTTGAAAGGACTGTCGTGGCGATACCACCGACGCCTCCACCCGCGCCTGATACTGCAATTGGTCCATCAGATGGTTTGAGCTCAGAATCGAGTAGAGCAAGGACGCATAACATGCCAGTAAGACCGCCGGTGCCAAACTGCATTGCTTTTTTGCTATCGAGAGCCTGTGGTGTTTTCACTAAATAGGAACCCGGAACACGCACTTGCTCAGACATGCCGCCGGTATGCGTCTCGCCCACGCCGTGACCGGTGAGGATGACATGCTCACCTGGCTGAAAATTTGGATCATCTGATTCAAGAACCACACCTGCTGCATCAATGCCAGGAATCATCGGGAAATTGCGGATGATCTTTCCTTTGCCTGTGACTGCGAGCGCATCTTTATAGTTTAACGAGCTGTATTCATTTGCGACTAACACATTGCCGGTTGAGAGGTCGGAGGCTGTGAGGTGTTCAATCTTAATCTCGGGAGCCGAGGTTTCAGTCTGGTGTAGACGTAATGCGCGAAATTCAGTCATGGGGAATATCCTTTAAGTTATTCCGCTCATGGTAGGGGTTTTTAAGCAAAAAAAAAGAGGAACCGGAGTTCCTCTTTTTCTCGAGTTGCGGAGCAATTAGTGCTTTGTTGCAGTCTCGATAGCGCCTTTCACGATGTTAGTCGCTTCGTCACGGCTCTTTACAAGAGTTTCCTGTGAAGCTTTAGCAGCGTCGATTAGGCGAGCTTGAAGGCCCTGAAGATAAGACTTCTGTGATTCAACAACAGCAGCCATATCTTTTTCAGAAGAAAGCGCTTTCGCTTGCTCCATTGCACCTTCAACAAGTTCTTTAACAAGTGCAGTCTGTTGTTCAGCAAGTGCTTCAACAGTTGCTTTATTGATTTCAAACAAGTCAGTCATCGGCTTCATTGCAGTTTCGTATGACTTAACGTCAAACGCTTGCTTCATGTTAGCCTGCATATCTTCGATCATTTTTGCGTACATAGTCATTCCCCTTTCAGTGGTTTTGTGCGATGCACAAGATTTAGGGAGAAGATACCATGTTGCAGTGCAACGTCAACACTTTTTTGTGCGCCGCATCAAAAAAGTTTATTCATCTTTGGTAGGAGGCGTCGCACCAAGCATCGTTTTAGACATTGACTCCCAAAGTTTCATGTTGTCTTCAGTCATTTTTTGAAACATACCGATTGGCGAGTTGCTGCCAATAACCGACCTGACTTGGTCTTGCATTGCTTCTTGTTGATTCAAGAAGAACGATATCGATTGCTCTAGAAAGTGCGCCATATTGGTTTGCATGCCAGAGCCATAAAAACGAATGAGGTGTTGCAGTACTTCGTTAGTCAGTACGTGTTCACCCGAATCATTTTCCTGCTCCATAATAATCTGAAGCAGAATTGATCGAGTCAGATCGTCACCGGTTTTTGAATCAACAACGCGAAAGCGTTCATGGCCTAACACCAAATCCCGAACGTTATCGATGGTAACGTAGCAACTTTGTGACGTATCGTAGAGACGACGGTTGGGGTATTTTTTCAGTGTGCGCATGATTATGCCTGCTTTTGTGAATTATTATTACGAACCATACTCACAAATCAGTGCGAGCGCAAAAAAGTTTGAGAGGCCGTAGTTGCAGAGATTACAGGGCTTTGACCCGTCACAAAATGAATGGATTCAAGCGTGGCTTTCGAGACTGAGTGCCGAAGGACAGTTGCTGAATTTTTTCGAGCCAACGAACGTCGATGAAATCGGAAAAATACTGATGTCTTTGTCGGTGAATGACCCCGACCGATTTAGAGAATTCGCGACGCAACTTTTACCCAAAATCATTTCTGCATTGCTCGATTCAAAAACCGATGACCCTGTGTGGCAGCAGTTATTGGATGACATCAGTTCGTCGTTTCCAGAAATGGCCGAGCTCGACCGAACTCAAATTCTGTGGATGATAAAACAAGTGCACTCGACTGAGGGTCTGATCGACAAACTTCGATCGACTTTTGAGTCAGGAAAAATAAATATTGAACAGGGAATTGAAAATTGGCGCCAAGACATCCTCGCTGGGGCCGTCTTGCCAGATACCATCCGGCCCGATTCGTTTTCTATCGGTGACAATTTAGCCTCGACTCCCGGCGACGTGGTATTCGAAAACCAACTGTTTCAACTGATTCAATATCGGTCCACAACCGATTCTGTTCATCAGAATCCTATATTGCTCGTTCCGGCGTTTGTAAATCGATTCTATATTCTTGATCTGTCCGGCGAATACTCGATGGTTCGTTGGCTCGTCGAAAAAGGTCACACCGTATTCCTTATCAGTTGGGTAAATCCGACTGAAATGCTCGCTCCTTACGATACGACACATTATGTTCTGGATGGTGCATTGGCTGCTCTTGATCAGATCGACCGGATGTTGCCCTCAGTAAAAACGCAAATCATGGGTTATTGTGCAGGTGGAGTGATTGCATCGATCATGACTGCGTGGCTCAAAGCGCGCGGCGATGATCGGATTGCCTCACTGTCTTTGATCACAACCTTGCTTGATTACGACGAGCCAGGCCCACTTGGTCGGTTTGTTTCAAATGAAAGTATCGAATCGCTTCGGAAACCTTTAACCGACGTTGGATATCTGCCCGCAGAAATAATGCTTCGAACATTCGCGAGTCTTCGTCCTCACGATCTATTGATTGGGCGCATCTTGACTGCCTATGTACTGGGCGAACGTTCCAAACCTTTTCCTTTAATTCACTGGCTCGGAGATGGAACGCGAACCCCAGCTTCGTTGGTTTTGTGGTTTTTGGAAAACTTATATCTGAATAACGCATTGGTGTCAGATCAGAAAATAGAGATCGCAGGACAGACCATTGATTTATCCACGATCGATTGTCCGGTGTTTCTATTTGGCGCAGAGCGCGACGATATCAGCCCTTGGAAAAGTGTCATGACGTCAGCACAAGTTTTTCCAAACCCACCAGTCTGTATTTTGGGTGAGGGAGGGCATAATTCTGGTGTCATCAGTCCGCCAACGAAAAATCGTCACAATCACTACATTCTGGATTTAAAGAGCATGACTGACTTGTCAGTTGCTGAAAAACGAGAAGGTAGCTGGTGGACCACTTGGAACCAGTTTTTAGAAGAGACGGCTGGCTCATGGACCGATCCACCAAGGCCGGGTGGCGGCCTACGACCTGTGATTGAGGATGCACCAGGTCGATACGTAAAGCAGTCTTGAGTTTGGTGTTTTCCAAACAAATCGATACACTTCGGCGCCTTAAAAATTGATTGAGTAAGACCGTGAATCAAATCGAACAAGCGAGTGCGATCCGACGCACATTCGCAATCATTTCACACCCCGATGCGGGTAAAACAACAATGACTGAAAAACTTTTGTTGTTTGGCAACGCGATCTCTGTCGCAGGGACTGTCAAAGCCAGAAAAGCTGCGCGTCATGCAACCTCTGATTGGATGCAAATGGAGCAGGAGCGGGGCATTTCGGTAACCACCTCAGTCATGCAGTTCCCCTATAAAGAGCGTGTTGTGAATCTGTTGGATACTCCTGGTCACGAGGATTTTTCTGAAGATACTTATCGAACTCTGACAGCCGTGGATTCCGCATTAATGGTTCTCGATGGTGCAAAAGGCGTTGAGGATCGAACGATCAAACTGATGCAGGTCTGTCGTTTGCGAACCACGCCGATCGTCTCATTTGTGAATAAATTAGACCGCGATATCCGAGACCCTATTGAATTAATGGATGAGGTGGAGGACGTTTTAAAAATTGAGGCGACCCCCGTTACCTGGCCAATCGGAATGGGGCCTCACTTTAAAGGTGTGTACCACCTTCGGACTGACACAATTCACGTGTATACGAAAGGTCAGGGTGATCGCATTCCTGACGATATTCGGATTGAGGGTTTGGATACAGACGAGGCACGCGATCTGCTCGGATCTGAATGGCAAGACTTTGCAGATCAGGTTGAATTGGTTCGAGAGGCGACCCCCGAGTTTGAAGTAGACCGCTTTTTGGCAGGCGAGTTGACCCCTGTCTTTTTTGGAACCGCAATGGGGAACTTCGGTGTCCGCGAAATGCTCGACGACTTTGTTGAGTACGCGCCTCAGCCGATTATTCGGGATACTGAGACACGGCCAGTGAATCCAGTTGAAGATAAATTCACGGGGTTTGTCTTTAAAATTCAAGCAAACATGGATCCAAAGCATCGAGACCGTATTGCCTTTTTGAGAGTGTGTTCTGGAACGTATAAAAAAGGGATGAAAATTAAACACACTCGAATTGGAAAAGATGTGCGTATTTCCGATGCGGTGACATTTTTAGCGGGTGACCGAGCGTCTGCGGAAGAGGCATATCCGGGTGATATTTTGGGTTTGCACAATCATGGAACAATCCAGATTGGCGATACCTTTACGGAAGGGGAAGACCTTCAATTTACTGGGATACCTCACTTTGCACCTGAATTGTTTCGACGTGTCCGGTTAAAGGATCCTCTAAAGACGAAGCAGCTTCAGAAAGGATTGACCCAGCTCTCTGAAGAGGGTGCGACACAGGTCTTTATGCCGCACAAAAACAATGATCTGATCGTTAGCGCTGTCGGCGTCTTGCAGTTTGATGTGGTCGCATTTCGTCTTCTGGACGAATACAAGGCTGAAGCTGTTTACGATCAAGTCAATGTGTATACAGCACGCTGGATTAAGTGTGAGGATCCGAAGATGTTGGCTGACTTTAAGAAGAGAGCACATGAGCATCTTGCTGAGGATGGAGGTGGTTATTTGACTTATCTCGCACCATCGAGAGCGAATCTTCAATTAATGCAAGAGCGCTGGC
>CBFHIN010000027.1:0-21725 GCA_965655875.1 Litorivicinaceae bacterium
ACCTAACTTAGAGACGACCTCACGATCTTCAGGCTTCTTCGAATCAATGAGACGACCGAAATAGTAAGTGTTGGCAATCGCCAAATCACATTGGCCGGCAGCTGCAGCGCGGAGCTGATCGGTATCACCACCCGTCGGTTTGCGTGCAAGGTTAGCGACTAGGCCTTCCGCCCATTTCAAGGTCGTTTTTTCACCATTGGCTTCGATCATTGATGCCACGAGAGATTGGTTATAAATGTTACTCGATGAGCGAATACAAATCCGATTACGCCATTTTTTGTCAGTGAGTGCCTCGTAGGTAGATAATTCAGCTGGGTTCACACGATCTCTGACGTAAAAAATAGGACGAGACCGGACAGTTAACCCAAACCATTGGTTATCGATATCACGAAGATTCTCAGGAATCGCATTTGAAAGGACGTTGCTAGTAACTGGCGCTAAAACGCCGGCTTCTTTTGCTCTGTGCAAATTGCCAGCATCGACGGTAACAAACACATCTGCAGGAGTCGCAGCGCCTTCTGCCTGAATACGAGACAATAATGCATCCGCTTTGCCCGTGATCAGGTTAACTTCGATCCCTGTCGTTTCTGTAAATCGCTCAAGTAATGGTGAGATCAACTTATCTTTTCGAGCTGAGTACACATTCACTTCAGAAGCAAATGATGGGCTCGCTAAGACCACAGCAAGGGTGGCAGTCACTAATTTCAGGGTACGCATTAATTTCTCCTCATATTCGATAAGGAAAGATTAACGCAATGCAAAATTAAATGCAACACATTCGCATTTACATTTAGAAAAAATTAATTGATTTCTGACCAACCAATACCAACGAGTCGATCGGCCTTAAACAACAAAGCTCGAAGTTCGGAAACCCCGTCAGCCTCAGCGCGGAAATACAACACATCATAGACCTCGCCACCTTTCACGTAATGATCAGCAAGGGTTACACCAGAATCCACGTTGACCGAAGGCCCCAATATCTCTAGAACCTGCTCTTTGGTTTGCCCGACTTCGATTTGAGCCAACAAGCCCGTATCAAATTGAGCAACTTTGTCCTGAGCCGTGTCGTCGACGACTACGGTTTCTTGAACGTCCTCAGTAGTCGAGAAAAAATCCGTATCAAATTTCCACGATTCCGGGATCGCCGAACAAGCCGTCATCGTGAATAAAGCCAACGTAATAATAAATAAACGCATGAATAACCCTTTTCGTTTCAATCACCCTATTGAACATCAACCGGAAGAAATTGTCGCCCCCACAGGCTAATTGAGGCGAACTGCCTCGCCATCGATCCAAACAGACTCTAAGGCCTGACCACGAAACGTGACAAAATCTGCGGCACAGCCCGTGGCAATCGATCCAATATGCTCCAATCCGAGCCACGCTGCCGGACGCATACTTGTCATCGCGGCAATTTCCAACCATTCAACACCAAACGTTTGTAATGTATTGACGGTAACAGATGCCGTTGCAGCGCTACCTGCCAACGTTCCGTCCTCGAGGCACACCACATCATTTTTCTTGAAAACGCGATGCGCCCCCAATTGATATTCACCGTCGGGCATTCCAGCTGCGGATGTCGAATCTGTCACCGAATACAATCGTGGAATCATCTCACGAGCAAACTGAAAGGCAGGCTCTGTCACATGAACGCCATCGCAAATAATTTCCGAGAAATCAGCATGAGACAGGGCCGCTTGCGCGACCCCTGGAGTCCGATGATGAACCCCAGTCATTGCATTGAATAAATGCGTAATACCATGGCCGTCTTTGAGCAATTCACATGCTTGGTGATACGCGCACCCAGAATGTCCTAATTGCAGGCGAACGCCATGGATTTTAGCAAGATCCGGTAGAACACCGTCTGGATCTTGTTCTGGCGCGTAGGTCATTACGCGAACGACTCCGCTCTCAAACCAAGATCGCACACGATCTTGATCGACCGTTCGCGTCTCAGCCGGTTGCGCACCAAGCTTTCGCTCGCTTAAAAAAGGCCCTTCAAGGTGCACTCCGATACATCGTGCTTCATCAGAAGCGCGACTGCTCATGACAATGGCTGCATCCGCAAGAACTCGCTCAATTGATGCATCATTTGCCGTGACTGTTGTTGCCAAAAATGACGTGAGTCCATAACGCGCATGAGTTTTCGCAAGCGCTCGAATCCCCAATTCACCATCCATCACATCTCCACCTCCACCGCCGTGGATATGACAATCAATGATCCCCGGGAGAATGATGCGATCTGAAACCGAGTCCATTTCGCTGATGGACACAATTTGCTCATCAAATTGAATTGCGCCTTGGATCATTCCCTCTGGAGTGACGATGTGACCCGTTAATTCAGTCATGAGATGTCCAATACTCAACAGTCAATTGATCCAGATGGTGATCGATATAACTAAGTCCATCAAGCGCGTCACCCTTTGGCGCCCTCACTGAATAGCCTTCGTCAATCAACCTTGGTCCGTAAACATTTGCTAGACCACCAACGAGCGCCAATGGTAACTGCTTTGGAAAGTCTTGAAGCAATAAAACGAGAGCTTGCAATCCCTCGTCTAAAATGTGCCGAGATAGCGCTGAAAAATGTTCGCTCTCGACAACAGGACGCGCCAATGAAGCAAACGCCTTAGGCCCTGCCTGATTCGCAAACTGCATCCACTCACCCACAGAAGAACCAATCCCAAGTTCTGCGATTAATCGAAAATGGCTATCAGCAATTTCACCGCGATCGGCGACTTGCACCAGTTGTTGAAGCAGTCGCCATCCAATCCATGCGCCACCACCTTGATCGCCCAGCACAAATCCAAATCCCCCACGTCGGCTTAGCATTCGAGCCTCATCAATCCACGCGAGAGCCACCCCAGTTCCAACGGTAAGACAGCCACCCGCATCTCCTTGATGCGCACCAAAAAGACCCGAGTCACGGTCTGAGACTAAAATCGTTGGGAAAGGAGCTTGCTGTAAAAATTGGGTTCGTTCTTTGACGTACTCAGACCCAGCCATTCCGGCAATGCATTGAACTGGATTTGAAACTCCCGCAAGCTCTATCGAACGCTGAATTTCAAACCAACATGCTGATGCACCCAAACCGAGGTTTGATGGTCCGGTCACCACTTCAGAGCGCATCGATTGATCTGACTGATTGAGGAAACGAACTCGAGTTTTGGTTCCACCCCCATCAACCAAGGCGATCAAAGTCATTATGAATTGCCGTATTCCGGAACTCGACTTGGTAACGAGCGCGTCACGACTGCCGGAGGTGCGATGCCATTGAATTGCGTTGCACTTGCCAGTGTATAGGCACCCATTTCGTGAAAAACGACAATGTCGTTCATATTCAGAACCGGGAATTCAGGAAACCGGCCCAATTCATCGATCGAATCACACGTGGGGCCAGCGAACACACAAGGCGAGGTGTCTTCACCGGAAGTAAAGACAGACATCCGATACTGCATGCCGTCAAACAAGCGACCGGATTGCGCCCCGTACACACCATCATCTAAGTAAAACCACCAGCCATCACCACGTTTTGCGCGGCCAACAACCTTACAAACAAGTGCCATCGATGGTGCAGAGATGACCCGACCCGGTTCCGCTAAAATCTGCATCGAATCTGGAACGCGCTGGAGTACATTACGAATCGGGGCACAAAAGGCGTTTAAATCAACAGATTCACCAATGTAATGCGCCGGAAACCCTCCACCGATATCGATCCGCTCGATCTCTGGCAAACCCTCGGCTTTGATCTGTTCGCATAAGTCCAAACACACACCGAGAGCATCCGCATGCGTATTCGCCGTTGCAGCCTGTGATCCGACATGAAAACACAAACCATCGACCCGTATTCCTGAGTCGTTCGCCACATCCAAGATATTTAATGCGTCGTGCTGTGATGCACCAAATTTTCGACTCAAATCAATCGGTGCATCAGGCGCAATAAACGACAGTCGTAACATCACACGAATCGAATGGCGATGAGGAATTAATTTCCAAAGCTCATCCACGTTATCAACCACAAACGTGGTAACACCGGATGCAACCGCTTTATCAATTTCACTTTCAGTCTTAATTGGATGGGTATGAATCATTCGCGCAGGGGAAACACCAACCTGTTCAAGCATTTTGATTTCTGCTGCAGTCGCAACATCAAAGCATCCACCTGTCGACGCGATG
The DNA here is from genome assembly GCA_965655875.1 of Litorivicinaceae bacterium. GTDB lineage: Bacteria > Pseudomonadota > Gammaproteobacteria > Pseudomonadales > Litorivicinaceae > HIMB30. Next base: position 4,174 of record CBFHIN010000027.1, read on the forward strand.
GTTTGTAAAAGTGCAGGATAGGGATTCGATTTCACCGCATAGAACAGGGTGACTCCCGGAAGTGCCGCCGACAAATCATTCCACTGCTTCAGGCAGATTTCAGGATCAAACACCAGCGATGGCGTCGTCTCAATTAACTCAAGCCAAGTTGATGCAGATTCACGCGGCGAAACATTGATCAATACCGGAGCCTCGATTGGATAACAGGTCGCGGGATATTAGAGAAATTAGCTGAAATTTCAAGGCTCTTTATGCAATATCTGCCATATGACCACTGGCCTCAAGCCATTGCTTTCTGTCAGAGGCTCGCTTCTTGCCCAAAAGCTTATCCATGACCTCATCGGTACCGGCTGACTCGTCAGAGTCGTCGAGCACTAATTGCACCAATCGCCTGGTATCGGGGTCCATGGTTGTCACGCGAAGCTGACTCGGATTCATCTCACCAAGACCTTTAAAGCGAGTGACACTAAGTTTCCCAGTTCGCTTTTCAGCCGTTAAGCGATCCAAGACACCCTGCTTTTCCGCGTCATCAAGCGCGTAGAACACCTCTTTTCCAACATCAATTCGATACAGAGGCGGCATCGCAACAAACACATGGCCTTGCTCAACCAGCGGTCTGAAATGTTTGACGAACAACGCGCATAGTAACGTCGCGATATGCAGCCCATCACTATCAGCGTCCGCCAAAATGCAGACTTTCCCGTATCGAAGTCCAGTCAAATCAGTCGAGCTTGGATCAACACCTAAGGCAACAGCAATATCGTGCACTTCCTGAGATCCAAGAATCTCGTCAGATTCAACTTCCCAGGTATTCAAAATTTTGCCTCGAAGCGGCATGACTGCTTGAAACTCACGATCTCGGGCTTGCTTCGCAGAACCTCCTGCGGAGTCTCCCTCGACCAGAAACAATTCTCCAGCTAATGCATCGCCCCCAGCACAATCTGCAAGTTTGCCCGGCAGCGCTGGTCCCTGCGTTACCTTTTTTCGCGCTACTTGTTTGCGTGACTTTAAGCGGCGCTGCGCTGCCGCGATGGCGATTTCCGCTAATTGATCGCCGATCGCCGTGTTGGAATTCAGAAACAAGCTAAATGCATCGCGGACGACACCACTGACAAATACAGCGCACTCACGTGAACTCAATCGCTCTTTAGTTTGGCCCGAGAACTGCGGGTCCTCCAGCTTGACGCTCAAGACATACGCGCAACGTTCCCATAAATCGTCTGGCGATAGCTTTAATCCCCGTGGGATCAAATTACGAAACTCGCAGAATTCACGAAGCGCATCCATTAATCCTGTGCGCAACCCATTCACATGCGTTCCGCCTTGCGCAGTAGGAATCAAATTAACATACGATTCCGTCACCAGCTCACCACCCTCTGGGAGCCACGTTAGGGCCCATTCAACGGCTTCATGCTCAGCAGAAAATGTTCCAGTGTAGGGACTTTCAGGAATTGCGATTGATTCGCCAATCTCTGATTGTAGATAGTCAGTCAACCCATTCTCAAAGCACCAAGTATCAGTCTCACCGCTCTTCTCATCGGTTAAACAAATCGTTAGTCCCGAGCATAAAACCGCCTTCGCGCGCAACAGGTGACGAAGCCTTAGGACAGAAATATTGGCTGAATCAAAGTACTGGGGATCAGGCTTAAACCGAACAGTTGTCCCTGTTTGTTTTTTCAGACAGGTGCCGATCTCACTCAAATCACGCACCTTATCGCCGTTAGCGAAGCCAATATCGTAACGTTTGCCATCACGGCGTACTTCGATATCAACAGCTGTCGACAATGCGTTCACAACGCTGACACCAACACCATGCAAGCCACCGGAGAACTGATAATTTTTATTGGAAAACTTACCGCCCGCGTGCAGCTTAGTTAAAATCAATTCGACCCCAGGAATTCCCTCCTCCGGGTGAAGATCAACCGGCATCCCACGCCCGTTATCAGTGACAGCAACTGAACCATCTGCCGATAAAACAACATCAATACGATCGGCATGGCCAGCAAGCGCCTCATCCACTGAGTTGTCGATCACTTCCTGCGCCAAGTGATTTGGGCGGGTAGTATCGGTATACATGCCTGGGCGGCGTTTGACGGGATCTAGTCCTGAAAGGACTTCAATATCCTGTGCCTGATAACTCATTTGTATCGATTCCGTATGCTGATAGATCGGCAAGGCCGTGGTGTAAACAGTATGAGAGCCATTCACTTAAAAACTGATCCAACTGCTCTCGTTCGTTCGGCTGGACCATGGAAGGATTTGGATAGGGGTACGCGCCCTCGATGAAATTCGTCGAGCTTTCATCAGTCACTTCGGCAAGCTGCATATCGTGATACAGGCGGACAGTAAAGGCGGGGAGAGGAATCCAAGTCTCTGCACCACTCAGAAGACTGCACTGACTTTCACATAGGCCCGTGTAAGGTCCAAGATCGGTCAAGCGCATTCGGACAAGACAATCCTGACCACCAAAAGGCAACACAAACTGCATCGTTTCGTTCGAACCGAAACGACGCGCGAGACGCAGGAGCAAACTGTAATTCAGCCCGCAACTTGCGTGATGTCGCTTGAGATTTGGTATGTGGCGAGCCTTTTGAGGCAAGTCACTCTCCTTCCAATAACCGAGATTGATTCATCTGCAACCACTGCAAGCCAATAATGGTTGCCGCGTTGTTCACTTTTCCAGTCTGCAATGCTTCCAAGGCTGACGCAATTGAAATTGCATGCACTTTTAAATCCTCATGCTCACCAGCTTCACCGCGATACAAAGAAGCACCCGAAACATCACAGGTTGCGAAGAACAAATGGATCAATTCATTTGAGCCACCCGGACTTGGATAGTAGGTAAACAGTAACTGAGGCTCACATGTTAGATGCAGACCTGTCTCCTCGAAGACTTCGCGATGACAAGTCTCGATTGGTTTCTCGCCCTCGTCACAAATACCGGCAACCCACTCAAGGAGCCACGGACTGTCGTTAAGATCCGACATGGCCGCGCCCACTCGAAATTGCTCGACCATAACGACCTGATAGCTGGTTGGATCAAATAAAATAATGACTACTGCAGGCGTTCGCACGAACAACTCGCGTTGCATCGGTCCGACCGTTTCTTTTTGGTATCCGCGGTGCGACAAAGCAAGCTCATCAAGCTGAAAAAACCCATCCGCCAGACGTTTCTTCGAATGAAGATCCCAATCTTGGGATCCGAATTGTGGTTCTGGCCAATCAGTCATGATCACCCCAGTAGGCCCAAAAATGATTCACAGGCCCATGGCCTTGCCCTACCGTCAATTGATCTGCAGTTGCAATTGCGCCACTGATATAGTGTTTAGCCGCCTCAACCGCCTGAACGATAGAAAGCCCCTGACCTAGATAAGACGCGAGAGCGCTCGATAACGTGCAACCCGTCCCATGTGTGTTCACAGTCTCGATACGCTGATTTTCAAACCACTCGACCTGATGACCGACGAGCAGAAGATCAGGTGATTCAGCAGTGACCAAATGACCGCCTTTCAACAAAATGGCTTCTGGCTGTAATTCAAGTAATGCATATGCTTGAGACATCATCTCGTCTCTGTCGGTGGCCTCGCTTAAACCGAGTAGGTCAGCCGCCTCCGGTAGATTGGGAGTAATCACCGTTGCCTTAGGGATGAGCGTCTCCCGCAGCGACGTAATCGCATCGGCATGCAACAACCGGTCACCACTTTTCGCAACCATCACAGGATCCACAACGATCGGACAGTCCTGTGTTTCAAGGAATGCAGCAACAGCTTCGGTAACTTCAGGCGTGCCAAGCATCCCAACTTTGATCGCATCAATCCGAATATCGCGCGCAACCGTCTCCAATTGCTGCTTCAAAAAATCGATCGCAACAGGATAAATCGCATCGACTCCAACAGTATTCTGCGCAGTGAGTGCTGTAATCACGCTAAGTCCGTAGGCACCTGTTGCCGAAATAGCCTTGAGATCAGCTTGAATACCGGCACCACCACCTGAATCCGACCCCGCAATCGTCAAAATATTTGCGTACATTTTCCACCTTAACTTTTTGCACAGTGTAGCCGGTTTCTGGCGAAATCCGGGTATACTTCGCACCATGAAAAAATTACTGACTACTCTCATCTTAGGTTCAAGTCTATTGCTTGGCGCATGCGGCCAGACAGGTCCACTTTTTTTACCTGATCAACCCGACAAAACGGTCGACGAGCGCTAGGCATGGATCATTTTCAATACCGCAGCGGTAAGTTGTTTGCCGAGGACGTAGCTGTATCCGATATCGCCGCCCAATTCGGCACGCCTTGCTTTATTTACTCGAAAGCCACGTTGATTCGACACTTTCATGCATATGCTGATGCATTAACAGACATTCCACATTTGGTTTGTTACGGAATGAAAGCGAACTCGAATTTGGCTGTTTTGCAGCTTCTTGCAAGAGAAGGTGCTGGCTTCGATATCGTCTCCGGCGGTGAACTCGAGCGAGTCATTCAGGCAGGTGGAGATCCATCAAAAATCGTATTTTCAGGTGTTGGTAAGCAACCGCACGAAATGCGTCGCGCCCTCGAAGTTGGAATTCATTGCTTCAACGTTGAGTCATTGGCTGAACTTGATCATCTTAATGAAATCGCCATCGCACTTGGTAAAACGGCTCCGGTATCACTTCGTATCAACCCAGATGTTGATCCGAAAACCCATCCATACATTTCGACAGGGTTAAAAGCGAATAAATTTGGTATCGCGCATGAAGATGCGATTGCTGCATATCAGCGGGCACACTCACTACCCGGGCTAAATCCAGTTGGAATTGACTGTCACATTGGAAGTCAACTGACCGATGTCTCACCACTACTTGAGGCGCTGGATAAGCTGTTAGGTCTCATTGATCAACTTGCTGGTGTTGGAATTGAACTCAAACATATTGATTTGGGTGGTGGGCTTGGCGTTACTTACGATCAAGAACAGCCACCCCATCCTTCAGAGTATCTGACGTTAGTCAAACAGCGGCTCGCTGGCCGTAATCTCACTTTGGTGTTGGAACCAGGGCGATCGATCGCTGCAAATGCTGGCATTTTTGTCACGAAAACGATCCTCACGAAAACAAATCAAGACCAGCATTTCGCAATCGTTGATGGCGCGATGAATGACTTGATTCGCCCGAGCCTCTACGGCGCTTGGCAAGATATCGTTCAGGTCGATTGTAACGAGAAGCAAGGGCAGATTGAGGCAAGTTTCGATATCGTCGGGCCCGTTTGTGAGTCTGGTGACTTTCTCGGCAAAGGCCGTCAACTAAAATTAAAAGAAGGTGAGCTTCTAGCCGTCCGCTCTGCAGGAGCCTATGGATTTGTGATGGGTTCAAACTACAACACACGCGGACGCGCACCGGAAATTCTAGTGGATGGCGATCAAGTGCATTTGATCCGTGAACGTGAATCTATTGAGAGTTTATGGGCACTTGAACACTTGGTGAGTGATCAATGAGAATTCAGTTCACCAAAATGCATGGTCTAAGTAATGACTTTGTTGTCATTGACGCGGTCAGTCAACATGTCAGTTTACGCCCGAGCCAAATTCAAAAATTAGCTGATCGTCATACCGGCGTTGGCTTCGATCAACTATTACTCATTGAGCCGCCATCGCGGCCTGATGCAGATTTCGATTATCGGATTTTCAATTCAGATGGTGGCGAAGTTGAGCATTGTGGCAATGGAGCAAGATGCTTTGCGAAATTCGTAACTGATCGCGAACTGACAACTAAGCCGACCATTACAGTGAATACGGCTCGAGGTCTTATTGAACTTGTTCTGACAGATTCAGGCCTTGTACGCGTCAACATGGGCGAGCCCACGTTTAGCCCTAAATTGCTCCCATACCAAGGGCCTCCTGAGCCTGATCCATCACATACTGTGGCACTAGAAACACCATTGGGACCGAAATTGTTCGGACTGGTTAGCATGGGTAACCCACATGCAGTGACCTTGGTTGATTCAACTGAAACAGCCAAAGTTGCTGAGATTGGAAAAGTTGTTCAATCAGCTCAACAATTCCCAGATTCGGTCAATGTGGGTTTCATGCAGATTGAGTCGCAATCTGAAATTCGCCTTCGGGTCTTTGAACGCGGAGTCGGAGAAACTCTGGCTTGTGGTACGGGTGCTTGTGCAGCGGTTGCTTACGGTCGATCGCTAGGTAAGCTCGGGAGCAATGTCAATGTTGCAACGCGCGGAGGAAACCTGCAGATTGAATGGCAGGGTGCTGGGCACGATCTCATCATGACAGGACCAGCCGAATCTGTATTTGAAGGAGAGTTTCGTCTGTGACCATCACTGCGGATCAAATTGCGGCTTATCTTCAGGACCATCTGGATTTTTTTGAGCAACATCCACGACTCGTTCGTGAACTCAAAATCCCCACAGACAATGGGGTTGCAATCTCGCTGGTCGAAGTTCAACTCCGGAAGTTACGCGAGCAAATTCGACTACTCGAGCGCGAAAATGATCACATGATCGAGACCGCTCGAATCAATAGCGTACTGTTCGAAAAAACGCGCTCGTTGGTTTTGTCTCTTCTTGACGCTCGTGATCTCGACGATCTGTCCGTGGTTCTTGATGAAAAGCTCGGTCACGGGTTTGACATCCCCGTCGTGAAACTTTTGTTATCAGACCAGTTTGTCGTATCGGATAGCTTAACGCTCATCCATCGTGTCGAGGCAGCTTCACTCGCCGAAGGAGGATCACTGACGCAAGCTGTATCTAATCAAGAATCCTGGGTGGGACGACTCACCACAGACCGTCGAACGGTTTTATTCGGAGACGATTCAGATACGGTTCAGAGTTGCGCCGCGCAATTGCTGGTTCGCGGCCACACCTATGGATTACTCGCACTCGGGCACAATGATCCAACACATTTTCAGTCCAACCAAGACACTCTCTTTCTCGATCACATCGGTGAAGCTCTAGCCATGATCTTGCCACGCCTGCTTGAGAAGAAAGGATAACTCGTGACCTTTAGCGCATTCGTCGCGAGCTATCTTGACGGCATGCGTCGAGCACAAAGGCGAAGCGAAAAAACAATCGAAGCCTATTCGCGCGATCTCAAACAAGCAGTGGTGTTTTTTGGCGAAGATAAACCAATCGATTCGCTCGATACACTCGCAATCATTAGCTGGGTTCGTACCCTAAGCTCACAACACATCACCGGTCGCTCAATCAGTCGAAAACTCTCTGCGCTCCGCGGTGCGCTGCAAGAGGCAGTGAATCAACGACTCATTCAGGCAAACCCTGCAGCAGATGTTCGCGCACCAAAAAGTGGAAAGCATCTCCCCAATGCACTGAGTCCCGACGCCATGCACCGGCTTCTCGATGTTTCCATCAATCCGAAAGATACCGAAGAAATTCGAGATCAAGCGATCTACGAAATTCTCTATTCATCAGGCCTTCGTTTAGCCGAAGTTTTGAATATCACAGTGCACGATGTTCAGGGCATTCCGGAAGAATTGAGAATTCTCGGTAAAGGAAGCAAGGAGCGAATCGTTCCAGTGGGAAAAAAGGCTCGGCAAGCACTCTCAAATTGGCTTAGCAAGCGACAGGAGTGGGATCAAGATCTCTCTGACTTCGTATTTATTACCAAAAAAGGGATGCCAGTGTCGCCGAGAACCATCCAAAGACGCTTGGATCAACGAGCAAAATCGGTCGGCCTCGACCAACACGTCCACCCTCATGCACTTCGGCATTCAGCGGCAACACATCTTCTAGAATCATCAGGAGATCTTCGAGCAATTCAAGAATTTCTTGGACACCAAAGTCTCTCAACGACGCAGATCTATACGCATCTCGACTTTCAACATTTGGCTGAGGTGTATGACAAGGCCCACCCTCGAGCAAAAACAAAATCATGAAACATATACGCGCACTCACCTTTGATCTCGACAATACGCTTTGGGAAACAGACGTCTCTATCTTGGGTGCTGAGGATGCGATGGCTGCACATTTACGAGACCTCGCCCCATCAAATTGGATGGCAAATTTCAGTCTTGAAACATTTCGTGCGGTTCGGAAACAACTGGTCGACGAGAAACCGGATATCGCTCATAACCTGACAGTTGTCCGTCGCGAAACGTTGATCCGATGGTTTGAAAATCAAGGTGCAGATCGCTTGGCCGCGACAGACCTTGCTGAAGAAGGATTTCGCGTGTTCTACGAAGAACGTCAAAAAGTGAAACCCTATCCAGGAACAGTCGAGACACTCGAGGCGTTATCGAAAGCATACCCTTTAGGCGCAATTACCAATGGCAACGCGGATTTAATGGCAATGCCAATCGGACAATACTTTCAATTTTCTTTACAGTCACAACACTTCCCGAAACCCAAACCTGATCCGGTCATGTTCGAGGAGGCTTTGAGGCGGCTCAACGTCAAACCGAATGAGTGCCTTCATATTGGCGATGACATTGAGCACGATGTTATTGGCGCAAAACAACTAGGAATGGAAGCGGTATGGTTCAACACCCATGCGCGGATACCCGAAGAACATGTTCCCGCAGATCACATCATCACGAATCTGAAGGAACTCATCGATATTCTTAAGCCACACGATTCATCGGTGCGCCCTCGATAAAGGCTTCAAGATTGGCCTGCATAATATCGACGATCCGCTGACGCGATTCACGACTCGCCCACGCAGAATGCGGTGTGATCACCAAATTTGGATGCTGACAATTTAATAACCGAGAGTCACGAGCGGGAGGCTCAGTTGTCACAACATCCAAACCAGCTCCTCCCAAATGGCCTGACTCCAAAGCATCGCACAACGCATCTTCGTCAACCAAACCACCGCGCGCGGTATTAATTAAAAATGCACCCTGTTTCATCTTCTGAAAAGCATCGCGATTCATCATTTTTTGCGTCTGCGCGTTAAGTAACCCGTGCAAGCTCACAAAATCAGACTGTTCGAGCAGTGTCTCAAAGCTCACACGCCCCGAGTTCTCGGGGTATTGAACACCATCACGACCCATTACCAACACCCGCATTCCAAAAGCCTCAGCCAATCGGCCGACTGCCTGACCCAACTCCCCGTAACCAATCAGCCCAAGCGTTCGACCGGCAAGATCAATGATCGGATAATCCATCAAGCAAAACATGGGACTTTCTGACCACCGTCCTGCTTTCACGTCATTGCGATACCGTTCTGCTTGCGTCGCAACCATCAGCATCAACATCAACGTATGCTGACTTACTGACGGTGTCCCATAAGCCGTGACATTGCAAACCACAACCCCATGATCTAAAGCTGCATCTTTATCGACATTGTCGGTACCAGTTGCAGACACCAAAATCAGTTTGAGATCGGGAGCCGCTTCAAAGTGTTTCCGTTCGAATTTGACCTTATTCAACAACACAATCTCGAACCCTTGAATTCGTTCGGCAACCAATTCGGGGGACGTTGTATCATGCGTAACAAACTCAGTGGTTACTCCGGCGAGCTTGTCAAAATCTAACTCACTGGGCTTCATCGATTGATAATCAAGAAATACTGCGCGCACGTTTTATTCTCTTATATTGTGGGGGTCTGCGGAGTTTACGGAATTTCACAAATAAAAAAAGGGCGACAAAGCCGCCCTAAGTGTATCCCTGAGGATGAAGTTAACCGCGTTTAAACTCGGGATAGGCTTCGATACCGCAATCAACGACATCAAGTCCCAAGTACTCTTCTTCTTCCGTGACCCGAATACCCATGATCACTTTCAGAATATTCCAAACAATCAATGAAGCCACAAACGTGAATGCAAAGATCGAAACGATACCCAAGATCTGTCCACCGAAGGTTGCATCACCGTTCGAGAGAAGCACTGCAAATAGGCCCCAGATACCGACAACACCGTGAACAGAGATCGCACCAACAGGATCGTCGATCTTCATACGATCAAGTGCCAAGATCGAGAACACAACCAATACACCACCGAGCGCACCGATCAATGTTGCCAATTCAGCCGATGGAGCAAGAGGCTCCGCCGTGATTGAAACCAGACCAGCCAACGCACCGTTCAATGACATTGAAAGATCCATTTTGCCGAACATTATTTTTGCAACGATTGCAGCTGCAATCGCGCCGCCAGCAGCGGCCATGTTGGTATTCAAGAAGACCTGAGCAACCGCGTTCGCTTCGTCGACGTTCGATACCATCAACTCAGATCCGCCATTGAATCCAAACCAACCCAACCAAAGGATGAATGTACCGAGAGTTGCTAACGGCATATTCGCGCCAGGAATCGCGTTGATTTCACCGTTCGGACCATACTTACCCTTCCGTGCACCAAGTACCAGAACCCCAGCCAATGCAGCAGCAGCTCCACACATGTGGACAATACCCGAACCTGCAAAATCGCTGAATCCAGCTTCTGACAGGAAGCCACCACCCCAACTCCATGAACCCTGGATTGGGTATATAAATCCAGTAAACACGACTGCAAACAATAAGAACGCAATCAGTTTCATACGTTCAGCAACAGCACCCGAGATAATCGACATACCGGTTGCTACGAAGACAACCTGGAAGAAGAAATCAGAGCGCGCCGAGTAGTAGGGTGCATCATCACCGCCAGCAAGTACTGCATCAGCAGTATTCTCGTCGCCGATTAAAAATCCGAAATCAGGCAAGACTCCTCCCCAGGCATCATTGATGTACATGAGGTTGTAACCAACGGCCAAATACATCACACATGCAATCGCATAGAGAAGGACGTTTTTTGTCAGAATTTCAGTGGTGTTTTTAGCGCGGACAAGGCCCGCTTCCAGCATGGCGAAACCTGCCGCCATCCACATCACTAAAGCGCCGGATAATAAAAAATAAAATGTATCGAGGGCATAGGCCAATTGGGCCAAATCGCCACTCACGGTAGCTAAATCGTTCACAATGACTCTCCTGCGAAGTGTGTCTTTGATCGAGTTGTGTTGTATTGCGCTTACAGCGCTTCGTTACCTGATTCGCCGGTACGGATTCGGATCGCCTGCTCGAGGTTCACCACAAAAATTTTCCCGTCTCCAATCTTCCCGGTATTGGCAGCCTTCGAAATCGCTTCAATCACCTGATCAACCTGATCATCCGTTGTCGCAACTTCGATTTTGACCTTCGGTAGAAAATCGACGACATATTCCGCACCCCGATACAATTCGGTGTGCCCCTTTTGGCGACCGAAGCCTTTGACTTCAGTGACCGTGATGCCTTGCATGCCAATATCTGACAGTGCTTCTCTGACATCATCTAACTTGAACGGTTTTACAACCGCCGTTACCAGTTTCATGTATTGCTCCTTACTAACGAGACCCTAACGGGAGGACAAACCTCTCTAAGGGAGTCATTGCAGACACCGTGCCAACCAATCACTTCGCAGGAGATTGCGGGTTTCAGAGGGATTTATCCGTTCTGAAAGCACCGAAATTGCGCACGCCTTTCACTGTAACGACTTTCGCGGCACTAAAATAGTGCGAACCGCATGAGATGAAATTTTTTCTAATCGACCGCATGATATGAGTGTCAAACGAAAGGAGGCTAACCATGCTGAATCGAGACGCATTTAACGATATCGCCACAAAAATTTCTGAAGCGCTTCCGGAACCTGCACGAAAAATGCAAGCGCAGTTCAAGCAGCAAGTTGAAGATGTTATTGCACAAGGACTTAAGGACTTAAATGTCGTGACTCGTGAAGACTACGACAAACAAACAGAAAAGTTGTCGAAGGCCGAAGCAAAGCTCGCTGAGCTTGAAACTAGGCTTGCTGCACTCGAAAAGTAAGTTCTCACAACACACTATGAGGCCCTGCAATTTACTGTATATAATTACAGTATGTTTGCAGAGCTTTGTTGTACATCCAATTTCACATTTTTAACTGGGGCCTCACATCCTGAGGAGTATGTGCAACGTGCACATGCATTGGGATACCAAGGGATTGGACTCACTGATGAGGCCTCTGTATCCGGTGCTGTTCGCGCGCACCTCGCCTCACAAGCAACTGGTATTCCAATTGTTCACGGAGCGCGTTTTAAACTAGACGAGCAGGTTGAGCTCACTTTATTCGCGCCAAATCGTGACGCCTGGGCAGAACTGGGGCAGTTGATTTCGCTCTCTAGAAGACAATCGTCAAAAGGCACCTATCGACTGTCACGGCGAGACCTCGTTGGCCAATCAGAGGCTTTATTGTGTCTTTGGCATCCAAATGCGAATTCGCTCGATTGGACTTCTCAACTAGAAAGTCTCGCCTATGCATTTCGAGGCAGACTTTGGATAGCCGCTCATCTTCCAGAATCTGGACTTCAGGCGACTCTCGCTGAACGCATTGACTTAACAGCCTTTGAGTGGAATTTACCAGTTGTCGCAACCCAGCGCCCTCTAATGCACATCAGGCAACGTCTGAAACTTCAACATACACTGACGGCGATCAAATTAGGTGAGCCAATCATTCATGTTGCCGATCAGTTAGAACGATCGAGTGAATGTACGCTTTTAGATCATCAAGGCCTTTTGCAACGCTATCCAAAGCCGTGGCTACATGAATCACTTAATTTTCTCGACCGGTTTAGTTTTTCATTAACCGATCTCCGCTACGAATACCCTAAAGAAATTTGCCCGCCGCAATATGAAAACGAACATGTCTTTTTAAAAGATTTGGTCACTGAAGGTGCACAAAAACGATGGCCGGATGGTGTTCCATCAGACGTGATCAAGCTCATTAACAAAGAATTGTCATTGATCGAGGAAATGAATTACGCCTGCTACTTTTTAACAGTGCATGACATCGTGGCGTATGCTCGATCTCAAGGCATTCTATGCCAAGGGCGAGGGTCTGCTGCAAACTCGGTCGTTTGTTACTGTCTCTTCATTACCGAAGTTGATCCCAGTCGCGTATCGGTCTTATTCGAGCGTTTTGTCTCAAAAGAACGCAATGAACCTCCAGATATTGACGTCGATTTTGAGCATCAACGTCGCGACGAAGTGATTCAATATATCTATCAAAAATACTCAAAAGAACGTGCAGCGTTAGCAGCAGCAGTTATTACTTACCGTAAGCGATCTGCAATACGTGATGTTGGTAAAGCGCTCAATCTACCTTTGGATCTAATCGAAGCCCTCTCTGGAAGCCTTGCCTGGTGGGATAAAAAAGAAGCCATGCTCGATCGATTCTCAGAGCTTGGGATTGATCCCGAAGGCCCTCAAATCCGTTTGCTCACTGAGCTTGTCACACAGATTCTAGGATTCCCAAGACATCTGACTCAGCATGTAGGAGGTTTTGTCATCTCCAGAGGACCTTTATCTGAGCTGTGTCCTATCGAAAACACAGCAATGCAGGACAGAACCTGTTTGCAATGGGATAAAGACGATATTGATGCACTTGGATTATTAAAGGTTGATGTACTCGCATTGGGAATGTTGACAGCAATTCGCGGAAGCTTAGAGCTTGCGCGGACATACCATGAATTGTACCGACCTAGTCAAGGACGATATCAAAATCCACCCTGTTCGATCGCAGACATTCCTCCCGAGGACAGTGCTGTCTATGACATGCTGTGTCGAGGTGATGCGATTGGCGTTTTTCAAGTTGAATCCAGAGCGCAGCTCGCCATGCTACCCCGTCTAAAACCCCGGACTTATTACGATTTAGTGGTTGAAGTCGCCATCGTGCGTCCAGGACCAATTCAAGGCGACATGGTGCACCCCTATCTCAGACGTCGTGAGGGGCTTGAAGCTCAAGAACAGCAACCAAAAGAAATCGCACAAGTTCTCGATCGCACGCTTGGGGTACCAATTTTCCAAGAGCAAGTCATACAACTGGTCATGGTCGCCGCAGGCTTTAGTGCAGGTGAAGCAGACGCTTTAAGGCGTGCAATGGCCACATGGAAAAGTGGAAATGGTCTTTCGCATTTTCATGAAAAAATCGTCAAGGGAATGTTATCGCGAGGCCATTCACAAGAATTTGCCGAACGACTCTGCCATCAAATCGAGGGATTCGGAAAATACGGTTTCCCCGAGTCTCATGCAGCAAGTTTTGCACTGCTTGTTTATCTATCCGCGTGGCTTAAATGCCATTTACCGGCTGCATTTTATTGCGGGTTACTCAACGCGCAGCCGATGGGATTTTATACTCCGTCGCAATTACTCCAAGATGCCAAGCGGCATGAAATCCAGATTCGTCCGATCGACGTCAATGCCTCAGATTGGTTATCAACACTCGAAGATGCGGATGGAGAGCCCTGTATCAGGCTTGGATTCCATCTGATCAAAGGGGTCCGATTTGAAGCCATAAACAACCTGATTCAAAGTCGTCATCAACCATTTCAAAGTCTCAATGATTTTCGTATTCGGACGGAACTATCAACTTCAGATCTTGAAGTATTGGCGAGTGCTCATGCCTTTCGCTCACTGACAGACAATCGGTTTGATAGTTTTTGGCAGCTTGGTGATCAGGAATCACAGCTCCCTCTATTTCAAAAATCGACATCGACAGAACAGGATTTCATGCCAAGAATTCCTGCACTTGGGGAAACATTAGTGGCTGACTATCGCACCACCGGATTGTCACTCGAAGCACACCCGATGATGCTATTACGCGATAAATCAGCATTTCAAACCTGTCGGCGCTCCTCAGAACTCACACGGCTACCGCGGCATCCAGATCTACGTATTTGGGTCGCCGGAATCGTTGCCACAAAACAACGACCAGGATCAGCATCAGGCGTCGTCTTTATTACACTGGAAGATGAGGACGGACAGATTAACTGCTTGGTTTGGCCGTCTCTCGTTGAGACATTTCGCCAGCAAATTCTGGCGAGTCGATTACTGAAAGTAAGAGGCAAAGTGCAGGAATCACATGGAGTGATTCATATCATCGCTGACAGTTTAGAAGATGCTAGCGAATGGCTTGGGGAGCTCACCCCAAGCTCTCGTGATTTTCACTGAATCAAATGCTGATCAATACGTACAACTGCTGATTCAGATAAATCACCTAGTGCTTGATCGAATTCTAATTGACGAATGACGTGGGTGTGTCTTGCCTTGGCAAAATCACGCTCTGCCGCGAATAAATCTTTCTTTGCATTGAGTACTTCAACGATATCGCCTGAGCCAACCGCATACGCTGCTTCTGTTGCTTCAACACGACTCGCCGCCGAGACGATAGCCAATCGCCGCGCCTCAATCGTTCGCGCACTCGCTTCCAAATTACGATACGCCGTCTGCATCGTGGCACGCACTTCACGTTGCGCTTTCAATAGGTCCGCTTCTGCTTTGACCACACCCGCTTTCGCAACAGCAATCTTTGCAGAAGCAACTCCATTGGTATAAATCGGTGCAGACAAGGTCAGATTCAGGACATTGCTACGTGCATTCGCATTCGTTGCAGCGGTATTACTCCCTGAAGTATCTGACATCGAAAAAGTAGACGATAACGCGAGCGTTGGCGTTGTCTCTGAGCGCGCCTCGTCAAGATCAGCGACCGCGCTCTGATAAGCTTCATGCTGAGTCATCACGTCAGGATGTTTATCGACCAATATATCAAGATTTCGATCCAACGATCTGTGTACATCTGCAACAAAGCTCTTATCCAGATCAGAGAGATCATGAAGAGGCATGCCGATCAATTGCTCGAGGTTTGATTTGGCGGTATCCAATGCGACCTCAGCACTAATCACTCCGACTTGTGACAAGTCCAATAGTGCTCGCGCCTGATCCACATCGACTCGAGTTCCAATACCGACATTCAGACGCTCAGTTGCCTGCTCCAACTGCCGTTCAAATGCTTCAACTTCCGCTCGAGATGCCAGCAAGTCTTGCTCAGCAGAAAGGACAGCGAAATATCGATCGGTCACGGAAATAATATGGGCCTGACGGTACGCTGCTAACGATGCATTTGCTTGTCGAACCGCTGCGTTCTGACTTTCAATCGATGCATCCAGCCCTCGATCATAGATAGGAAGATTCAGCGTCAATGAAAGGGTACCAGTCTCGTACTCGTCGTCGCTTTTTAAATTTTGAGTTCCTTTGGCCGATGCAGAGGCGCTGGCGCTAACACCACGAGCACCTCGAATTTGATCGCCCAAAGCTTCGGATCCATCACGAACTGCAATTTGAGCCTGCAATGCAGGATCATTTGCCACTGCGAGATCATAAATCTCAGCTAACCCTTTTGACTCGCCCATCGCGTTACCCGCTAGGACAAGACCCAACGCAATACTCAAAATGCGCATGATGTCGACCTCAATGTGAGCCGGAGTGAATCTCGCGGCTAATTCTTTGCACTGCATCAATCATAGTGGCAGGACGCTGAGGATCAACATGTTGATTGATTCCATGACCTAAATTAAATACATGCCCTGGATGAGCACCGAAACTTTTTAGTAGTCGTTCGACTTCTGATTCAACCAAGGCGTCTGAGCCAAACAACACAGATGGATCTAAATTTCCTTGCAGGGCGACTTTCGAACCAACGCGTTCTCGACATTGTCCGAGATCAACTGTCCAATCGAGACCGAGCGCATCGGCGCCAGTAGACGCCATTTTCTCAAGCCACGCACCACCGCCTTTCGTAAATAGAATGACCGGCACCTGGCGACCCTCAGATTCACGAACAAGACCTTTGACAATCTTGTCCATGTAATCGAGAGAGAATTCTTGATAGCCAGGTTCGGTGAGTACTCCACCCCAGGTATCAAAAATCTGTACAGCCTGAGCACCTGCTGCAATTTGCGCGTTGAGGTAATCGGTAACAGCCACTGCCAGTTTTTCAAGTAACACATGCAAAGCCGCAGGATCTGAATACATTAATCCCTTTGCGTAGCGATATTCCTTCGAACCACCGCCCTCGATCATGTAGGTCGCAAGTGTCCAAGGGCTTCCAGAAAAGCCGATCAATGGCACGCGCCCATTGAGCTCGCGGCGAATGGTTTTAACGGCATTCATCACATAATCAAGTGCGTCAGCCATCGGGGGCACGGGTAACGCGTCAATGTCGGCACGTGTTCGCACTGGACGTTCAAACCGAGGGCCTTCTCCTGCTTCAAAGTAGAGACCACAATCCATCGCATCAGGAATCGTTAAGATATCTGAGAACAAAATAGCGGCATCGAGCGGATATCGCTCCAGCGGTTGGATCGTGACTTCACAGGCCAGTTCTGCATTTTTACAGAGGCTCATAAAATCACCAGCTATTTTTCGTGTCGCACGATACTCAGGAAGGTATCGCCCCGCCTGACGCATCATCCAAACTGGAGTTTGATCAACAGGTTGACGAAGCAGAGCTTTTAGAAACCGATCATTTTTTAAGTCTGATGTCATACCGAAGACAGCGCCTGCTCAAGGTCGGCAAGAATATCATCGATGTGTTCGATACCGACACACAAGCGGATCATTTCAGGTTTCACGCCAACTGAAAGTTGCTCTTCAGCCGATAGCTGCCGATGCGTTGTCGATGCCGGGTGACACGCCAATGAACGCGCATCTCCAATATTTACCAAACGCTTGAACAACTCGAGTGCATCGTAGAACTTAACGCCTGCATCAAAACCACCAGTGACACC
>CBFHIN010000028.1:0-20795 GCA_965655875.1 Litorivicinaceae bacterium
ATTATGCTTCCGAAATTTGATCCAGACATGGTTTTGGATGCGATGCCGAATGCTACGGTGATGATGGGTGTACCAACTTATTACACACGGTTACTTGCTGACCAACGTTTTGATCGTGACGTCAGTGGTCACATGCGTCTCTTCATATCAGGATCAGCACCGCTACTCGTTGAGACCTCTGATGAGTTTTTTGATCGGACGGGACAACGCATTCTCGAGCGTTACGGTATGACTGAGACTGGTATGAGTTGCTCGAATCCACTCAATGGCGATCGCCGTGCGGGCTCTGTTGGACCACCACTTCCGGGGGTCGAAGTGCGAATCATGTCTGATGATGGATCTGAATTAACGCGTGGCGAAATTGGCTCGTTGGAAGTCAAAGGAAAGCACGTTTTTAAAGGCTACTGGAAGTTGCCAGAGAAGACAGCGGCAGAATTTAAGGGTGATTGGTTCATCACCGGCGATATGGCGACGTTATCTGAGGACGGTTACGTTTCAATCGTTGGTCGCGGCAAAGATCTCATTATTTCTGGTGGATTAAACATTTACCCTAAAGAGATCGAAGATGTCTTGAATGAACAAGACGGTGTCGTTGAGAGTGCGGTTATTGGCGTACCTCATTCTGATTTCGGGGAAGGTATCGTGGCTGTTTTGGTCGGTGAGCGTGACCTTGATATGGATGCGCTTCAAACGATTTGTCGAGAAAAACTAGCTGGATTCAAGGTGCCGAGGCGATGGATTCAGCTCGATTCACTTCCCCGCAACACCATGGGTAAGGTGCAGAAGAACTTATTAAGGGACGACTATACCGATAGTTTTCAGTAAGCGAGTGTTGAGCCGGCGTGAGCCGGCTTTTTTTATGGTCTTAAGTAGACGAAACCGTCTTGTTGTAACTTGCCAATTTCAGCTACACCCGATGGGACAACATCCGACTCCTCGGCAAAGTACAGATCATCCAGTGCAATTTTTCGCCCCTTTAGGGTATTTGCGCAGATTTTAAAATCGACACCTTGGCTTTTGAGTGAGTCAATACGACCGGCTGCGTCGGAGTTATTTAGAGCAACTGATCGTAGGAGTTCGATGCCATTTCCATGCAGTACGAATTGAATTTCGTAGTTATCTTTGCCGAGTGCGTTGATGTGGTTTTGCGCGTTTCGCATTGCCCCGATTGCGCGCTTTCCATCACTATAATTAACGTGATAAACGACTTTTTGCTTGGCATAGGGTGAGTTGGCAACCGCCCAGCCAGACAGAATGAGAGACAGTATGGTGAACGTTGAGAGCAGTGCATTTTTCATGTTCGGTTCCTTCTTGAAAACAAGTTGAACCGTTATTAAGCGAGTAATAGCTTATTGCTGCAACTCTTAATTTCCGCTTAATAAATAACTAATTTGCATAAGACGGAAATCAAGAGGGGTATACGGCAGATTATTCGTCGAGGAACGATCGTAAATGATCAGAGCGACTTGGATGTCTGAGTTTTCGGAGCGCTTTTGCTTCAATTTGGCGGATACGTTCACGCGTGACGTCAAACTGTTTACCAACTTCTTCAAGTGTATGGTCAGTATTCATGTCGATGCCAAATCGCATCCGAAGAACCTTTGCTTCGCGAGCAGTCAGGCTTGCGAGCACTTGTCGAGTGGATTCAGTTAACCCCTCAACCGTCGCTGAATCAACCGGTGATGAAATCGTTGTATCTTCAATGAAATCACCAAGTGAGCTGTCTTCATCGTCACCGATTGGTGTTTCCATCGAGATTGGCTCTTTGGCAATCTTCAACACCTTACGAACCTTATCTTCTGGCATTTCCATGCGCTCACCAAGTTCTTCCGGAGTTGGCTCACGGCCCATTTCTTGAAGCATTTGGCGGCTGATACGATTGAGTTTGTTGATCGTTTCGATCATGTGCACAGGTATTCGAATTGTTCGTGCCTGGTCTGCAATAGAACGGGTGATGGCCTGACGAATCCACCAGGTCGCATATGTCGAGAATTTATAACCGCGACGGTATTCAAATTTATCGACGGCTTTCATCAGACCAATATTGCCTTCTTGGATCAGATCCAGGAATTGAAGTCCTCGGTTGGTGTATTTCTTTGCAATGGAAATCACAAGACGTAAATTGGCTTCAACCATGTCTTTCTTTGCGCGACGCGCTTTGGCTTCACCCATCGACAAGCGACGGTTCACTTCTCGAAGTTCAGGAATTGTTACGCCGACTCCTTCAGCGATGGACTGAAGTCTCGCTTGGCACCGTTGCACATCCGGAACAACAGCCTCAAGTTTTTCCGATTTTTTCTTTTTGGCAATCCCTGGAATCCATTCGAAATTAGTTTCGTTTCCATGCCATTCTTTGATGAACACTTTCCGATCTAACTTACCTTGCTTGGTGCAAAGTCGAAGGATTTCGCGTTCTTGATTGCGAATTGAATCAAGCACAGAGCGGAACTCGACGCATAACTCGTCAAACAATCTTGGTGTTAGTTTAAGTGAAGAAAACACAGCGCCGATTTCATCAATGGCTGCTTTGGCTTCCTTAGTGTCACGGCCTTTTTTGGCGATGACTTTACTTGCGGTTTCAAGATGCGAGCGCAGCGCCTCGAATCGTGCTCTCACTTCTTCTGGGTCTGGCCCGGTGTCGCCTTCTTCCTCGTCATCATCGTCGTCGTCAGTTTCGTCATCATCCGTATTGGAGTCGTCGAACTTTTGATCGTTGAGTTCTTCGGTAGAAGATGCAGTAGGTACTTCGTCTTCTGGATCTGGATCTAAAAACCCTGCAAGAAGGTCGGACATCCGTCCCTCTTCGGTTTGGATACGATCATAAATTGCGAGCACTGATTCGACGATGCCAGGATAGTACGCCATGGCTTGCATCACTTCCCGGATGCCTTCTTCAATCCGCTTCGCGATAACAATTTCGCCCTCACGGGTCAGCAGCTCGACTGTTCCCATCTCACGCATGTACATCCGGACTGGATCCGTTGTACGTCCAACATCGTTTTCTACGGATGCGAGCGCAGCGGCGGCTTCTTCAGCAGCTGAATCATCCGTTGTTGTGGAGTTTTCACCGAGTAACAGTTGATCTTCATCTGGGGCTTCTTCACCAACTGCGATCCCCATGTCGCCGATCATTCGGATGATATCTTCCACCTGATCTGGATCTGCAATTTCTTCAGGGAGGTGATCATTTACCTCTGCGTAAGTGAGGTAACCCTGCTCTTTCCCTTTGGCAATCAAGTCTTTGAGACGCGACTGACGCTGTTCGGTTTGCGTAAGTTCCTGATCTAACGGTTTTTCTGCCATGAACTGACCTAAGAAATATAATGTGAAAACGGCCGCGGATTATACACGGAACCGTCGGATACTTTCATTACTTTTTATGTTCGCTGAGCGCTTGATGCAAGTCTTCGGCAGAAATTTTGCCTTGTTTCGCATCTTCGGCGAGAAGTTTCATGGATTCTGTCACCAACTGTTTTTTCAGCTGAGTTAAACCATCGGTAAATTCATCTTGATACGAGCTCTCACTGAATAAAGCCTCTCGATTCAAGAGTTTCGAAAGTAATCGTCCGAGATCGGTTCCGCTAAAGTGTCCCATTAATCCAGCAGTTGTTGGTTTGTCTGAGTTTAGAATCCATTCAAATACACGATTGAGTGCGTGAATATTGATCAAACGACTGCGATCTGAGATTGGAAACGCGGTTTGAAGAAGTGATGGATTTTGGAGGACTAGCCAAAGCAATCGATTTGCCAAGGGTTCAGGTTTGTCTGGGTCAGGAAAATAGAGCTTGGCTGATTCTTCGGGAATTGGTTCGAGATCTGGTGGAGGTTCTGTTATGTCTGAGAAATCACTGGCTTCGATGGTTTCTGTATTGTCATCACCGCGCATTGACTCGAAACTTTCGAGCTCTGCATCGTAAGCGTTAGTTTTAATCGAAGAGTGAGCAGCGGGTGAACGCTCTATTGGTTCGATGTTGACGTTTTGTAGCCTTTCGTCCAGATCGGAGCGGCGAGTACCTGAGAGCTCTGCAAGTGTGTCTAGCATCAATGAGCGGTAAATACTCGTTGGTATTTTTGCAATTTTTGGGAGAGCGAGTGCTGTGAGTCGAGCTCGACCGTCAATCTTGGATAGATCGACATCATCGGAAAGTAGTTGAATGAGCGCCTCAGATGCGGGTAGGGCGTCATTCAGTCGAGCTAGAAATGCGTCCTTTCCTTCGTCACGCACTAACGAATCCGGATCATGTCCGTCGGGTAAGAACAAAAAACGAATACTAAATTCATCGTTTAAAAAGGGCAGCATGGTGTCGAGTGCTCGCTTGGCTGCCGTACGGCCGGCCTTATCGCCATCAAAGCAGACAATGACTTGCGCGGTTTGCCGACTTAAACGATCAAAGTGTTGTCCGGTAAGTGCTGTACCAAGTGTTGCGACCGCAAAATCGATTCCATATTGGGCAAGCGCGACCACATCCATATAGCCCTCAACAACCAAAACGCGATCGAGCGAACGGGATGCTTGCCGTGCTTCATACAAGCCATACAGTGTGTCGCTTTTATGAAATAGCTTCGTTTCGGGGCTGTTGAGGTATTTTGGCTTACTGTCATCGAGTACGCGGCCACCAAAGGCAATGGTGCGTCCTCGGATATCTCGAATCGGGAATATTACCCGGTCTCTAAAACGATCGTATTCACGCCCCTGCTGGTTGGTCACAGTCAGGCCAGATTCGAGCAATATTTTTTTTGTCGGCGTGTCTGAACCCAATTGATCGTATAAAAATCGCCAGCCATCTGGTGCGTAGCCGAGACCAAATCGATGTGCAATGATTCCGGTTAGGCCTCTGGATTTAAGATAAGAAACGGCACGATCGCGATTTGGGTGCGATTTGAGTGACGTTCGAAACGCCTGATCTGCCTGTTCTATCATTTCGTAAAGCGCTTTTCGGTGGCCTGCCTCGGGGTCGGCGGCTTCGCTTGGAACTTCGAGTCCGGCAAGCGACGCTAAGTTTTCAACAGCGCTGACGAAATCAACTTTATCGAATTCCATGATGAAACTAATAAGGCCCCCAGACGCACCGCAGCCAAAGCAGTGGTAAACCTGTTTATCTGGGTTGACGGAGAAAGAGGGTGAAGAATCGTCGTGAAATGGGCAACGACCATTGTATTCGCGTCCTGATTTTTTGAGAGGAACGCGCGCGCTAATGACATCAACGATGTTGACTCGGTCATTTAACGTTTCAATAAATGAATCAGGTATTCTTCCAGGCACTTGAGTTCCAGCGTTGGGTTCAGCGACTAGAGTGTATCTGAAAAAATCAGCTTGGAATTAGACGAGGCGTTCTTTAACTAACTGGCTGACGATCTGCATGTCAGCACGCCCTTGTACTTGCGGCTTCAATTTCCCCATGACTTGGCCCATGCCTTGCGGGCCGCTGGCACCTGTTTCTGCGATTACTTTGTCAATTAGGGCGCCGATCTCATCGCCACTTAACTGAGCCGGCAGGAAGTCTTTGAGGATTTCGACTTCGGCGAGCTCTGTATCAGCAAGGTCCTGCCGACCCCCATCAATGAACTGGTTGGCGGCATCGCGACGCTGCTTCGACATCTTGTCGATAATCGCAAGGCAACGTGCGTCGTCGACATCAATGCGCTCGTCAACTTCGACACGTTTAATGTCTGCTAGAACCATTCGGATGACGCCGAGACGAAATTTATCTTTCGCCCGCATGGCGTCTTTCATGGCATCGGTGAGGGTGTTCTTTAGCGAACTCACGCGATTAACTTAACGACAGCTATTAATACAGGCGTTCGAATTTTTTCGTTTCGCGAGACACCTTCTTCAGGTGGCGCTTAACAGCGGCTGCCGCTGCACGCTTGCGAAGTGTTGTTGGCTTTTCATAGCACTCACGGCGACGAACTTCAGAAAGCACGCCAGCCTTCTCGCATGCACGCTTGAAGCGACGCAATGCAACGTCAAAGGGCTCGTTGTCTTTAATTTTTACCGCAGGCATTAAAATGCACCTATCCTTAAATTAAACTGAAATTAAATTTGGTATCCCACATCGGGCGCGAGAGAATACCAGTGTCTACAGAAAAAGGGAACCAAATGCGTGTCTTAGGTATCGAAACATCGTGTGATGAAACCGGGATCGCAATTTATTGCGACCAGCAGGGTCTTTTATCTCATCATGTTCACAGTCAAATCGATGTGCATGCAATCTACGGGGGCGTTGTTCCTGAGTTAGCCTCGCGAGATCACGTGCGATATCTGCGCCCGCTTGTGGATCGAACGATCCAAGCCTCAGGTTTGGCCTTGGAACAAATTGACGCAATTGCTTATACCACCGGGCCGGGACTGTTAGGGGCGCTACTGGTTGGTGCGACCTTTGCGAAGACCCTCGCGTTTGCTTTGAACCGTCCTGCGCTTGGAATCCACCACATGGAAGGTCATTTGCTTGCACCGCTCATGGAAACTCCTGATCTGCCGACTCCGTTTGTTGCTCTTTTGGTCAGTGGGGGGCATTCACAGTTAGTTCTTGTCCGAGGTATTGGGGACTATGAGTTACTCGGAACCACACTTGATGATGCGGCTGGTGAAGCCTTTGATAAAACCGCTAAATTACTCGAACTTGGGTATCCGGGTGGTCCCAAGATTTCTGCTTTAGCAGAAAACGGCGATGCTTCCCGTTTTATATTTTCTCGACCGATGACGGATCGACCAGGCTGCGATTTCAGTTTTTCGGGATTGAAAACTCAGGTATTAACCGAAGCGCGGCGGTTGGTGAACGAAAAGCAATTGGACGAACAGGCCAAAGCCGATTTGGCGGCGAGTTTTCAGCAGGCTGTGGTTGATACATTGGTCATCAAATGCAAGCGCGCGATCGAGCAAACCGGGGCACGAGCGCTTGTTATGTCAGGTGGTGTCAGTGCCAATCGATTACTTCGTCAATCGCTGAAAGCACTTGAAAACGACAGTATCGAGGTTGCATATCCGGCACCAGAATTTTGTACAGATAATGGAGCGATGATTGCGTTTGCCGGTCTGATGCGTTTAAGTCGTGGCCAGGAAGATTCATCGCTTTCGATGACGATCCGGCCGCGTTGGCCGCTGAGTGAATTACCAAAGGTGTCATGATGGATACAATGTACGTTTCGAGGCTGCCGCTTCTCTCATTGGTCGGTGTGTATTTGCATGAGAAAGAAAATCCTCAGCCGTTGTACTTAGATCTCGAAATCAAAATTTCCCTCGCCGCTGCAGCCGCAACAGATAACCTTGAAGAAACGCTCGATTACGGTGCGCTGTGCCACGATATTCAAGCGGCAGCTGCAAGAGAACATTGCAATTTAATCGAACGACGACTGACTGATCTGTTAGAAATCGTGTTGTGGGACGAACGGGTCCAGCAAGTCACTGGTCGACTTTATAAGCCAGGTGCTGTTCCTGGCGCCGAAATCTCTGTTGAGAGAACTCTTAAACGCGCTTCATAAATCGCATCACCGAGTGCTTTTCCGCTTAAACCTTCTTGAGCAAATTGGCTCGCCTGAATTGAGCGGATTCGTTCTCTTAGAGCGATCCAGCGAACGGCTGAGTGTTTTAACAGACCGGTTTGATCAAATTCTAGAAGTAGGGCATCAAGCACTTCGTCCGGAGTGTTTCCACGCAACCATCCCAGTTTGGTCATTGTTTCTAAGTAACTAGTGGGGTCATTCGGTGGTGTTTGCTCGATTTGAATCAGAGCTTTCAGCAATTGGATTCGTCGATTGGTTAATCGAAATCGTTTCGCATGGTGTTCGACACATTCAAGAGTTGGAGCGTTCTGCATGACCCACTCAGCAAAGCGTGCATCGATTGAGGTCGAAACAAAATCAACAGGGATTGTTTTCAACTCAGGGGCTAGTGTTTCTAATACTCTGAGTTTCTCGAGCATCGATAAGCCATGCGTGGGAGCTGAGGCTTCGAGTGTTTTATCTAATTCAACAACGATCCGTTCAACTGATAACTCAATTAACGATTCCGACATGCTGCGCATCAAAGTGATCGTTTCTGGTGCGAGGGAGAAGTCGAATTGTCCGAGTTGTGCAAGAAAACGGACGCCACGCAGTACCCGTAATGGATCCTCGGTAAACGCATGTGACACATGCCGCATAATGCGTTGTTCTAAATCGTATTGGCCACCATAGGGATCGATTAGCTCACCTCCACGTGAGATAGCCATCGCGTTCATTGTGAAGTCGCGCCTTAAAAGATCGGTTTCGAGGCTTACCGTAGGATCTGCATGGACAACGAACCCAGTGTGCCCTTGTTGAGTCTTACGTTCCGTTCGCGCAAGTGCGATCTCGACATGGCTTTTAGGATGTAAAAATACTGGGAAATCGTGCCCAACCTGCTGGAATCCGAGTTCCAAAAAGATGTTAGGTGACGCACCAACAGCGACATAGTCGATATCTTTAGGCGTTAATCCAAGTAACGTATCACGGACTGCTCCACCGACAACATAGAGTTCAAGGTTGTCCAGGTCGATCCCTGCGAGCGGGGCGAAAAGGTGTTTGACATCAAACACTGGAAGCGACCTGAATCAGCTGCCGACTCTCGAGTTGCAGTGCGGTCAAATATCCGCCCCAGACACACCCTGTATCAAGTGAAACCGCATGCGAGTCATTTTTTCGTCCGTTGAGAGTTGCCCAGTGTCCAAACACGATTTGGCGATCGACGGGTATCCGGTTTGGAGCATCCATCCAGGCGCACAACCCCTCAGGTGCAAGTTCTGGAGCATCCTTACAACTGAAATCAAGATCCATTGATGGGATGGTTACAAACCGCATGCGAGTGCATGCGTTGATTAAAAAGCGCGCTTTATCATCTTCTGTTCGTGCATCTTTATAGTTTGCAGGCGTATTGCCATACATCGATTGCAACGATTGAACCCAGTGCGCGGATTGAAGCCTTTGATGCACAAGCTCGATTTCTGTGAGTAAGGTCTCTCGATCAAATAAAGGCCATACGCCGGCATGGACTATTAAACTCTTGTGTTGCGGGAGATCTTTGACCAGCGGACAGTGCCGATACCATTCAACCACATCATCGCAGATAGAGGACTCAAGTAGAGCCGTGGTTTTATCTTTGCTCTTTGGCGATCTAAGGTCAGCGGCTACAGCTAAGAAATTGAGATCATGATTTCCGAGAACAGCCGAGCATGCCTGTTGATGATCCAAAACCCATTGCATCACTGATAGCGAGTCGTCTCCGCGCGCAATGAGATCACCTGCAAAAATGAGATGATCCTGTGTTTCATTAAACGATAGGGCCCCAAGCAGGCGTTGAAATGCATTCCAGCACCCTTGAACGTCACCAACAACATAGGTTGCCATTAATGCAACGCTCCGGGGTTTAATAATGTAAACACCGGGATCTTGGCCTTAAATATTTCACCGTCTGCAGCAACCATTTCGAAATAGCCTTCCATTGTTCCAATAGCTGTTTCAAGAATCGCTCCCGATGTGTAGGTGAATTCGTCACCGGGCACGATAGTTGGCTGTTCGCCAACGACGCCATCGCCATGCACTTCGCGGATGCCACCTTCACCGTCAGTGATTTTCCAATATCGATGTAATAGCTGTGCTGGCAGAGTACCGTTATTGGCAATTGTCACTGTGTAGGTAAAAACAAATCGCCCGTCGGATGGGTTTGATTGCGCTTCAATGAAGGTCGCTTGCGCATTGACATCGACTTGATAGCGTAAGTCTCGCATTAGGCCTCCGGTGCTCGGTTATTGAGATAATTACTGAGTTTGACATAAGTTTCGACCGACAAGCGTTCCGGTCGATCTTGCGGGTTGATCGCAAGCGCTTCAAATTCTTCCAAACTGATCACGTTTTTCAGGTTGTTTCGTAACGTTTTTCGCCGCTGACTGAATGCTTGGCGAACAAGTTGCATCAACGAATCCATCGACTCAATGGCTTCACGTTTGATGTGGTTTGGAATAATACGGATGACTCCCGAATCCACTTTGGGTGCCGGTGCAAAGCTTTCTGGAGGCACTGAAATCAGTGATTCCACATCTGCATTAGCTTGAATCATGACGCTCAGCCGGCCATAAGCTGACTCCCCGGGGGCTGCGGCAATCCGCTTGACCACTTCCTGTTGCAGCATCACATGAATATCTTCGATTTGACTGCCGAGCTCGAGAAGCTTGAAAAGTAAAGGCGTTGAGATGTTATAGGGAAGATTTCCGACAACGCGCAACTTGCTGCTGAGTTGACTAAAATCAACTTTCAAAACATCTTGGTTGATTAGTCGGCATCGCTCGGGAGCTTTAGTGACAAAACTGGCTAAAAGTCCGGGAACGAGATCACGGTCGAGTTCGATCAGCGTGAGGTCGCAACCTGATGCATAAAGCCCCTCGGTAATCGCTCCATGTCCGGGGCCGATTTCAACAACCGCTTCTGTTGGTGCTGCATTGATCGATGCCAAAATTGCATCGATGACCCGGCCGTCAATTAGGAAGTTCTGGCCGAACCGTTTTCGTGCTGACTGAGCGAGTTCTTTGGACACAATGTTCTCGGCAAAAAGCGCAGTGTACCTGAGTCGAGATTATTTAGGCGGCCGGTGTTGTGAGACGTTTCGCTTCGCGAATTGCGGCGACTAAGCCGCCGGTGCTGGCGATTCCTTTGCCTGCGAGATGTAAGGCCGTTCCGTGATCGACACTAGTTCGCACAATTGGTAGGCCGAGCGTGATATTTACAGAGTCTCCGAATCCCTGATATTTGACGACCGGTAGTCCTTGGTCATGATACATGGCGATGTGACAATCGGCCTGTGCGCGGAGTTCTGGTGTGAACGCGGTATCGGCGGGGAGCGGCCCCTCAAGATGCACGTCAGGGTACTTTGTTCGAAGTGTCTCGAGCGCGGGGCGAATGATTTCAATTTCCTCGCGGCCCAGATGTCCATCCTCACCAGCATGAGGATTGAGACCGAGAACGTGGATTCGTGGGTGCTGCATTTGAAATACGCTTCGGAAGGCGTCGATCACAATTGTGGTGACAGTTTCAATCCGTTCTTTGGTGATCGCGTTCGGGACTTCGGAGAGCGCGAGATGGGTTGTCGCCAGCGCGACTCGGCAGTCGGTTGATGCAAGCATCATGACGACATTAGGAAGCTCAAAAAAATCTCTTAAGAATTCTGTGTGGCCTGTAAATGAGTGAAACCCCGCATCACGGATAGTGGCTTTATTTACCGGGCCGGTGACAAGCGCACTAAAGCGATTGGCATTAATCCCATGAAGCGCATGCTCGAGCGATTGCAGACAATAGCCTGCATTGATTGGGTCAGAAATTCCAGGGGGATTGGATGGGTTCGCGGAGGCAATTGGATCAACGTACAACACGCCTTGGGTGCGTTCTGGGTTGTAATGGTCCGCGTCCATCACACTGACTGGAAGGCCTAAAACATCGGCGCGATTCTGAATGATATTGGGGTCAGCGATGACGATGCCTTCGAGTTCACCATCAATGGCTGCCTGAATACAGAGATCTGGACCAATACCGCCAGGATCTCCTGGTGTGATGGCCAATGGAATCATGATTTCAGTTCGACAAATGCGTCCGCGCGAACTTGACGTAACCAGGAATCGAGCTCTTGAGAAAATTTACGTTCGGTTAGAATTCGACGTGCTCGATTCTTCATTTGCTCTTCTGAAATGTCGGATTCTCGAGTCTCAAGGACCTCAATTAAATGAAATCCAAAGCGACTTTGTGAAACAGCGCTCAATGTATTGAGCGGTAGTTCCGTCATCACTGACGCAAATCCTGGAACGAGTTGATCGGAGCGAACCCATCCAAGGTCCCCGCCTTTTGCAGCGCTTAATGGATCTTCTGAGAAACGGCGGGCGAGTTCAGCAAAATCAGCCCCGGTTTCCAATTCTCGGCGCACGTTTTGGGCAAGTTCTCTGGCTTTCTCTGGTGAGCGAACAGCGTCTGGTTTAATCAAAATGTGGCGTGCTTTGTACTCGGTCACAACCACTGACTGATCACCACGTCGATCTCGCACTGCGATCAGGTGGAATCCACCTGGAGAGCGCACCGGACCAATGAGTGTATTTTTTTTGGCATCAGTGAGCGCGTCTGAGAAAACCGGGTTAAGTTCAAGAATATTTCGCCAGCCAAGGTCGCCCCCTTGGCTTGCTTCAGGCGCATCCGAGTAACGCACAGCCATTTGTCCGAATGGTGCGCCTTTTAACAAGGCATCCCGAATTTGAACTGCTTTTTGCTGTGCTTGCTGAATTACCTCAGGACTGGGGCGATTTGGTAACCCGACAACGATCTGACTGAGTAACAGTTCTGGTGCCGTACTGATTTGGCCCCCTGTCGTTTCTAAGAAGCGGTCGAGTTCTGACGCGCTGATTCGGATACGGCTCCGAACTTCCCGGTCACGAACTGCATTGATTAAAAGTTCCCGACGGATTTGTTCACGAAATACGGTAAAGCTTTTGCCTTCATCTTCGATTGTGGTTTTGAGGCCGAGTAAGTCGGTTTCACGATTTTTCGCAATTTGAAGCAATGTTTCGTTAACGCGCGCATCATCGATTTGCAGACCACGACGTTTTGCAACTTCGACTTGCGCCTGCTCGAGTATTAGCCGCTCTAGAATTTGCTCGCGGAGTTCATCGTTGATTTCAATCGCATTGCCCCGAGACTCTGCCTGAGTTTTCAAGTCATTGAGTCGTGTTTCGATGTCGCTTGCCAACACAACTCCAGAGTCGACAACTGCAACGATCTTATCGATGACTCGGGCCTCGGCGACTCCAAGAATGCCGGTTAAAGCAAGAGCAGATAATGTAAACTTAATACCGAGCTTCAGAGAGTTCATAGCCTTCCAATAAACGTTCCATGATAGAAGATGCTCCGCGACCCAAGACGCCGAGCCCTTTCAATTCCAATTGTAGTTTGACTGAGTGTCCACCGTTGGTGGCTGTGACTTGATCACGTTCATATGCATGAACCATTGCCGCTCGCCAACAGCAGCTCTCGTATTCGATGCCGACAACTTGGTTTACGCGTTCTTCGGTGGTCGGCTCCCATTGCAGACCTGCAAGAAAACGCCACTCTTGGCCGATTTGATTTGAGACATACAGATCGCTTCGTGTTGCTGCATCGTTATCCCAAACAATCCGTTGCGTCACATAATCAGTGTCTGATGTACGGTATTTGAATTCATTGGTCGCTGTATCCATTGTTTCGCCATCAGAAACAGAGGTGAATCGAGTGTTCCAATTGAATGATTCGGCTAATCGCGTTGCGGATTCCACTACCAGCGGTCCTTGATCCGTTGTCTCGGGGTTGCCAGACAACGTCACACCACGATCTTGCAAGAAGATAGTTCGGCCTGCTGTCACTCGATAGGTTTCGATACCGTTTGCATTGATACCGCGAGAGGTCAGCGATAATACGATCTCACGAGTATCACCGACTAAGTCGCCGCCAGAGATTGGGTTATCTAAAAACAGTTCCGATGCACTATCAATCCGTTGTGCCTCAGCAAGATCATCAGCATCGGCAGTCGTCGCCAGCGTATCAAAACGAACTTCGTTATTTGGATTTTTGCTTGGCTCACGAATCAGTAGTTTTGCGCGTGGGATAAGCTCATGAAGCGATCCATCTACCCCAAATTTTTCAAAATTGAGACTTGAATCAAGAGATGCGCCGTAGGTTACGTAACTGTTTTCATAGGTGGTACCAGCCATTATTGATTCACCCCAGCGTGGGAAAGCAAGGACGGCAGGAGTCATTGATCCATATGGCGCACTCATCGGAAGTTCAGCTTTGAGGTCTGAATAAAAGCGACGGCCCTCGGAGACTTCTGTAGTGCTGGTAATATCACGACTGAATTCGGTTATGTCGCCACTTAAATATGTATTGACCGTCTCACCGTAGTTGTTAAAAGTCCAAAATAATTGCGGCTGTCGCGAGAATTTGGTGTCTTTATCATTTATTGATGCGCCGACGACGTCGATTTGATCCGCGATCCAGCCAGCACTCCAACCATCTCCGCGAACTGTGGCGCCTACTGAAGAGGTCAACTGCTCTTTATCAGAAAGGTCTGCAAAGTTATCGAGATCATCCTGATACGTTCCATCGGATGCATCCTCGTAGGTCATATTCCAAATCACCGCTTTCGATGGGTCACTCGCAAGCGTTAATTTTGAGATATGGCGATCCGTACCTGACACTTTGTCGTCGGGTAGTTGCTCGGTCTTTGCCTCGAATAGACTAAAATCTTCGAATAAATAACGGCCGTGGAGACCAACTGCTGTTCCGCGCGCGGTCATAAAGCGTGGTTGAATCAGGAGGTCGTAATTTGGAGCTAGGTTCCAATAAAAAGGTGTGACAATTTCAGTTCCGGAGGTTGATCCAACTGAGTAACTCGGAAACAAAAAGCCTGTTAACCGTCGATCATCCAATGGAAAGCCGAGTGCCGGCGTGTAGAACACAGGGATTTCTTTGACTCGGATGATGACGTCATCAGCCCAACCTCTCCCTGAAGATTGGTTCAGGTAGATTTGATTTGCTTTAAGGTCCCAAGAATTTACGTCCGGTGCGCAGAATGTAATGGTTCCGTTAACGACGCGGATGTCTCCGTTCGGTGAGCCAATTGCAAATTCTGAATCACCGCGTAGTCGATTTTGATGGGTGACAAATGACGAGTTTTTTAGATCGAAAGCATTTGTTCGTACATTGACAGATGCGTTATCTCCGACAAGTAACGTATTGGGTCGTCTAATCTTTACGCTGCCCTCTGCGTCGCCGTCGCCAGTGGAATTCAAGAACGACACACGGTCGGCTTCCAGTTGAAAGTCATCTCGGGTGATGAGTGCATTGCCGGTTAAAATGACACGGTCATCGCCGTCGTAATCAGTATTTTCTGCCTCAGCGTTGAGGTCATCGCTCGACGAACCCTCAATCAGAGGGGGGCTGTAATACCCTTTGCACAGATAGGTTCCTGAAGTATCAACAACCCAGTCTGTGGCAGCAGCTGACGGACCTTGCGCCAAGGTAACACCTGCGCTGATGGACAGTACGCATGCGGTAATCGATCGTATTAGCGTTAAATGATTCATAGAGCCACTTTAAAAACTGAAACCGGATCATAGTTGAGTCGGACGGGTGTTGCCTAGGCCTTAAGGTGCTTGGTTCGCGAAAGAATGGTATGTTTTCGCACCTTTTGGACATTGGATCTTTAAGCAATGCAGGCTTATCTCTTCGATTTTGATGGCACGTTGGTCGACAGTGCGCCGGATTTGACGCGGGCGCTGGATCTTGCCCTGGCTCGTGCGGGTCTTCCTGGTGTGGGACTCGAGTTAGGCACGCAAATGGTTGGTCATGGTGCTGGGAAACTTGTGGAACGCGCTGTCCAACATGTGACGCAAGACCAGAGTATTCGCATGGAATCGCCACTCTGCCGTTTGTTACTGTCGGTATTCCTCGATGAATATGAGCCGATCTGCGCGGATACTTCGGTTCTGTACCCAGGTGCCCTTGACGTTGTGCAAACCTTAAAGAGTCGAGGGAAACACGTTGGTTTGGTAACCAATAAACCGCGACGCTTTGTCGAATTGATGTTGCCTGCAATGGCACTTGATAATCTATTCGACTGTGTTGTTGCTGGTGATGATTTACCGACCAAAAAGCCAGAACCTGATATGGTTCTGAAAGCGTTATCTGATTTGGGAATAACCGATCGCTCGGCCTGTCTTGTTGGTGACAGCAACGCAGATCTGGGGGCTGCCAAAGCGGCCAATATTTCTTCGATTCTTGTAAGTTTCGGATACGCTGGCGATCTAGACGTTCGTGGTTGCGGCGCTGATCGTGTGATAGATAATTTGTTGGAACTTCTTGTCGATGACGCCTGAACAGTTTGATCGGTATCGAGACCTCGGTCTCACGCGAGTTCCAGTTGCAGTGAAACGGTTGGCAGACATGGAAACGCCGCTTTCTTGCTACCTGAAGCTTGCCGACAGACCGTGGTCTTATCTACTCGAATCAGTCACGGGTGGTGAGACCTGGGGCCGCTATTCGTGTATCGGCTTACCATCACGCGAGCGTATTGAAGTGCGTGGCGAGCGTATCACTCGCTTTGAGCGAGACGACGTTGTCGAAATTATCGAGACAGATGATCCCTTGTCATGGATTTCTGATTATCAGATGCGATTGGGCGTGACTCCACCGTGGATTATTGAAGAATTGAATTTGCCGAAATTTACTGGCGGATTGGTCGGTTATTTCGGTTATGACTCAATACAGTACGTTGAGTCGCGTGTGGCTAAAACATTGCCAGAAAACGATCCAATTGGATCACCAGATATCTTATTGATGCGATCTGATGACGTCGTCGTATTCGATAATCTCTCCGGGATGCTGACCTTAATTACACATGCTAACCCGCAGGAATCAGGAGCACTTGGGGCAGCGAATGATCGTTTAGACGATATGTTGGACGACTTAGCCTCTGCCATGGATCCATCCGCGTTTAATCCGACAGAGCATGAGCCGATTACCGAAGCCGATTACCAATACAGTTTAGAAAAAGACGCATTTAAGGACGCTGTCAAAGAGGTAAAGGAATACATTCAAGCGGGTGATGTGATGCAAACCGTGTTGAGTCAGCGTATCTCGGTGCCTTATGCAGAGAGCCCGTTATCGCTCTACCGGGCGCTGCGTGTGTTAAACCCTTCGCCCTACATGTATTTTTTAAATCTTGATGACACACACATTGTTGGCTCTTCGCCAGAAATTTTGGCACGTCTTGAAGACGGCCACGTGTCAGTGCGCCCGATTGCTGGAACGCGTCCGCGTGGTAAGACGCAGGATGAAGATTTAGCGCTTGAGAAAGAATTGCTGGCAGATCCAAAAGAGATTTCCGAGCATTTGATGTTGATCGATCTGGGTAGAAACGATGTGGGTCGGGTTGCCGATGTTGGTTCTGTTGAACTGACCGATAATATGGTCGTCGAGCGCTATTCGCATGTGATGCATATTGTCAGCCATGTCGAAGGTCGAGTTCGTCCAGAAGTGAGTGCGCTTGATGTTTTAAAGGCATGTTTGCCCGCAGGCACACTGTCGGGTGCACCCAAGGTACGTGCAATGGAACTGATCAATCAATTTGAGCCCGTGCGTCGTGGAATCTATGGAGGTGCCGTCGGGTATCTCGGGTGGTCTGGCAACATGGACACTGCAATTGCGATTCGGACTGCGGTGCTGAAAGATGGAATGATGCATATTCAAGCAGGAGCAGGTTTGGTTGCCGATTCGGTTCCACAGTCTGAGTGGATGGAAACCTTGAATAAAGGACGAGCAGTGATTCGGGCTGCGAATGCGGCTTTGGCAGGATTTAAAGACCTTAAAGGTCCAATGGTGCGGAACTAAACGATGCTTTTAATGATCGATAATTACGATAGCTTCACCTATAACCTGGTTCAGTATTTCGGTGAACTCGGTGAAAAGGTCACAACTATCCGGAATGATCAGGTATCGCTTGAAGACCTTATTGCGCTCGATCCAGATCATGTCGTGATCAGTCCAGGTCCATGTGATCCGGATCAAGCTGGCGTTAGTTTGCAGGTTATTGAGTATTTTGCCGGCAAAGTGCCTTTGCTCGGCGTTTGTCTTGGTCATCAAGCAATCGGTCAAGCATTTGGTGGACGCATTATCCGTGCACCCAAAGTAATGCATGGAAAAACAAGCTCGATACATCATGACGGACAAGGTGTTTTCTTAGGTCTCGAGCAACCACTCACGCAGACACGCTACCATTCCTTGGTCATTGATCCGTCGAGTATCCCGAATTGCCTTGATATCACAGCATGGAGCCATGATGATCTTGATGAACCGGAGGCCATCATGGGTGTCCGTCATACAACTTTGACGGTTGAAGGTGTGCAATTTCATCCTGAATCGATCGCAAGTCAACAAGGCCATGAGTTGTTACGAAACTTTTTAGCCGTCACCGGAGGAGAGTGGTCATGACCATCCAAGAAGCTGTCGCGAGTGTTTGCGCGAAACGCGATTTACTGGCCGATGAAATGATTGGTGTCATGCGATTGATCATGACCGGCGAAGCGACTGATGCTCAAATCGGAGCGCTTTTGATGGGATTACGCATGAAAGGTGAGACGATCGATGAAATTGTCGGTGCTGCGAGTGTCATGCGCGAGCTGTCTCAAAAAGTTGATGTCCCTCGAGAGTTTTTGGTAGATACCTGCGGAACGGGAGGCGATGGTGCAAATATCTTTAACGTTTCAACAGCATCTGCTTTCGTTGTTGCAGCAGCCGGTGGTCGAGTTGCAAAACACGGTAATCGATCAGTTTCATCCAAGTCTGGATCCGCAGATGTGCTTGAGGCAGCCGGTGTTCGTTTAGATCTTGATGCGCTTCAAGTGAAAACTTGTATTGAGACGTTGGGCGTAGGATTTATGTTTGCGCCGGCACATCACTCAGCGATGCGTCATGCAATTGGTCCCCGTAAAGAACTCGGGATGCGGACAATTTTTAATGTGCTTGGACCGTTAACGAACCCAGCAAGTGCTCCAAATCAAGTGCTCGGAGTGTTTGATGAATCATTGTTAACACCGCTCGCGGAGGTGCTGCATCGGCTCGGTTCTCGACATGTATTAGTAGTCCGTTCCGAAGATGGTTTGGATGAATTGAGCGTGTCGGCTGCCAGCCGCGTTGCTGAACTCAAAGATGGACGTATCTTCGAATACCGGATTAAACCGCAAGATTTTGATCTCGACTTAAGTGATCGAGATGATCTTGTTGTCGAAACTGCCGACGAATCACTGGCAATGATCAAAATGGCGTTAACTGCAGACGATCATCCGGCTGCTGATATCGTTGCCTTGAACGCAGGTGCTGCGATCTACACAGCCGGCTGTGCACATTCGCTCGAGGATGGAGTTGAGGCGGCTTGGGATGTGATGGAATCAGGGGAAGCGATGCAAAAACTTGAGGCACTTGCTCTTCTGACTCAAGAATTAAAAGGCGAATAATTGATGAGTTGTTCGACAACAATTTTAGATCGAATCATTGCGAGAAAGCGTCAAGAAATCGCTGACCGCAAGGCGAAACGATCGATTGAAGAGCTTCAAGCGATGATTCTGGATCAGGATGCGCCTCGGGGATTTAGCGACCGACTTGCTAAGCAGGTCAATGCACGACAGTCAGCCGTCATCGCTGAAATAAAACGTGCATCACCATCGAAGGGATTATTAAGAGCTGATTTCCAGCCCGCGTTGCATGCCCAACAATATGAAAAAGCTGGTGCATCGTGCTTGTCTGTTCTAACCGATCAAGATTTTTTTCAAGGGTCTGATGCAGATATGCAAGCGGCTCGTGACGCCTGCAGTCTTCCAGTCATTCGGAAAGATTTCATGGTTGATCCATACCAAATCATTGAGTCACGGGCGATGGGGGCTGATTGTGTTTTGTTGATCGTCGCCGCTCTTAATGATGGCGACTTGAAGAAACTTCATGAAACAGCGCTGTCGGTAGGACTTGATGTCTTGATTGAAGTGCATGACGAACGTGAACTCCATCGAGCGCTCGCGCTTGATAACCGGTTGATCGGGATTAATAACCGGAATCTCCATACATTTGAAACCAAGCTTTCAGTCACGCTCGAGTTGTTAGAACAAATTCCCGAGGACAGAATTTTGATCACTGAATCTGGAATCCTCGAAGCAAAAGATGTTGAGTTAATGCATGCGCACAATGTCTATGGTTTCTTGGTTGGTGAAGCATTCATGCGACAGTCGGATCCTGGGGTTGGCTTAACACAATTATTCCGAGATCTTGCTTAATGCTTTGGCTGATTGGTCTCGCGGGACTGGTTATCATCGGACTTGGTTGGTATGCATGGAAGCTAACACGCGAAGTTAAAGCGCTCGAAAACAAGCGAATTAAGGCTAGGAAAGACGCGCTGGTTGGTGTCCAGATTTTGGTTAATTCCTACCTTGATGATCAGGTGGATCGATCTGAATGTTTGCTGAGGATTCGGGTACTTCTTGATGCACATCATCCGGATTGGAAGACTGAACTAAAGCTTGATCGATTTGATGAGGTCAGTGACGCGATTCTCGCCATGCCATTTGGTGAAGCGCGTCAGCAAATTGATGTGTCGACGCGTCGTGAGCACGATGCTGCACGTCGTCAGTTATTACAGATTCATGAAGCGGAGCTCGATGCAGAGCTTCAGCGTTTAAAGCAATGGGTAGATCAATGAAAGCAAGCATTTCCTGGCATCAAGATGTCTCTTTTGTGGCTGAGAGTGGATCAGGTCACGCAATGGTGATTGATGGTGCTCCAGAACATGGCGGGCGAAATATTGGTCCACGGCCGATGGAGTTGATCTTGATGGGCTTGGGTAGTTGTGCAAGCTTCGACGTAATTGCGATACTCCAAAAGCAACGCCAACAGATTCAATCGTGTGAATGTGTCGTTGAGGCAGAGCGTGCTGATACTGTCCCCGCTGTCTTTACGAAGATCATGATGGATTTTCGGGTTTCGGGCGAGAACTTGGATGAAAGTAAAGTTGAGCGTGCTGTCGCACTATCGGCTGAAAAGTATTGCTCTGCATCGAAAATGCTCGAAGATGCGGGAGTTGAACTCAATCATCG
Source organism: Litorivicinaceae bacterium (assembly GCA_965655875.1). GTDB lineage: Bacteria > Pseudomonadota > Gammaproteobacteria > Pseudomonadales > Litorivicinaceae > HIMB30. The sequence continues at coordinate 20,661 of CBFHIN010000028.1, forward strand.
GGTGACATTTCTGACCAACCGGTCAAATTAGACCGACCTTTTTCACTTCATTTGACCAACGCCTTCTGTCAGTATTGGTATCCAGATGCTCGCGGGTCTTCATTTCACAAAAGCGCTCGAAAAAGCAGACTCTGC
>CBFHIN010000029.1:0-19273 GCA_965655875.1 Litorivicinaceae bacterium
AACCGAAACCAAGGCCGTCACGATAAAAGATAAGAGCGTCCAACCTGGAATTGATAACGTTAAGAACGTCCATTGAACCTCTGCGCAACTTCCAGTTCCCATGAGCATCGTTTTTAAACTGTCTGCCAACGGAAAGCGTTCGATCATAAAATAAACGTCCGGTCCGCAAGCAGGCACTTCATCTTCAGGTAATGACTGTAACCATAACTGCCGAGATGCCAACCAAATACCGAGTCCTGACGCGATGAGTGCAATGCTCGAAAACACAAGTCGAGAAGCATAAAAGGGAAGTAGGTAAGCGAAACAGGCAAGTCCAATCACAACGAACATCACGCGTTGAGCGAGGCACAGTGCACAAGGGACGAGACCTGAGACGTACTCCATATAAAAAGCAGTAGCAAGCAGCGCAATGCAAATGCAGGCCGTGAACAATGCAATACGAACGCTGTATGACGACATAATGACTCAACCACTTTTTTTTGCAGTGTAGCCGAGACTTTATGAAAAAGTCATGAACAGGCGATGATTTTAATGTTATGACTTCTTTTTTGTTTTTTTCTTGTCGACATCTGGACCGGCGTACGATTCAACCCCGAGCGTCAGAGCATAACAGGCGAGCTCGATCGCCTTTGGAATCGCAAACTTTTCGCCGTTCCGTTCACCTTTCTCGTAGTATTGAATGATACGTGATTTCAAACCGAGCGCAGACGCAGCATCCTTTTGCGTCATCTTCATGGCTTTTCGCCACGCTTTAAATTCTGCGGGTTTCATAGGCTATCCTTAGTCATGTGGTGGAGTATACGCACCCCTTGCGGAGTCGCCAATAGACTTGTGGGTTACGAGCCAAGCTTGATGAGCCCTGACGATCCAATACAGGACGAGCGCGTTGCAACAGTGCCATACGAAGTGCGTTCCAAACGGAATGGCATCACATAAGTAGTTATCGATGCTCCGGAAGGTAAGGGAAATCGGGAACAAGACGGACGCCATGACGAGATATCGCTTGGACGGACTTGCATGATGGAGGAGCGTTGCAATAGCAAGTAATGTCCAGGCAGGGAGATAGCCTGCCGATCCGTTAATCCAATGCCCAGGTACTTGCGCGCTGACCCCGACGAACATCGCAATCAGTATGAGGACCCACCACCAGTTCCATCGCAGGTGAGTCGAGTAAAGTACCCAGATCGCCGTTAAAATAAAGCCTTGAATTGGTATTACGTCCATCAAAAGTGTCGTGTGTGTTGCGAATGCATGGAAAAAGCCCGAGCCAATTCCGATGGCTGCAAGCCAAGCAGTTAAAACGTAGCTGACGCGTGATTGATTTGGTTGACGTAAAAGACAGATCGCAGCAATTAAAAACGCGGCGTTACTCAAAAGCCCCAAGGGTTCATCGAATAAACCATGCACAGTACGTTCGCAATATAGGTCAATTTCGGGCGGCAGATGCATCGTCTTAGGCTCATGGTTCCGATGAGTTCGAAGTACGACTTTCCACAGTCCAGACGTCAAGTTTTTTGATTTCTTAAAAAGAGATAGTTCGAGATATTTTCTTATTTCGTTTTCAATAAAAGCCTGCAAACTATTGATTTTTAGATCTTAAAATTATATGTTCAAAAAATGGGCAAAAATTGCATACGCAGAGATTGCGCGCCTTCGCGGACGACCTTTGGTTTTTATCCAATAAGTTATCCACAGCTTTTTTGGGTAACCTTTTTGTCAAGGACTTAGGAAAAAAAATTTGAATGAATTGAAACAAATCGAAACATCCCTCATGTACAGCCGGTGTTAACAGGAGTCTCAAATGCTAAACCTACAAATCGCAAACCAAATTGTGAACCATATTATTGATGCCGCGACTGAGCGTACCGATCTAAAGCCAATGACTGCAGTGGTCGTCGATGCCGGTGGAGCGGTTATTAGCTCTCAACGTCAAGACGGCGCCTCGCCAATTCGAGTCGATCTTGCAAAAGGGAAGGCGCATGGCGCTGTGATGATGGGTATCAGCAGCCGGAAGCTGGGTGAACGTGCTGAGCATCAAGCGTATTTCATCCAAGCCATGAATGCACTCTGCGACGGATCATTAGTCCCGGTTGCAGGTGGCGTATTGGTGCGTGATGCGTCTGGATCGATCATCGGCGCAGTTGGCGTAACGGGAGACACTTCCGATAACGATGAGGAGCTTGCGATTGCAGCCATCGAAGCTCAAGGGCTCACTGCAGACGTTTAATTCGGTCGAACGAATCAGTGACTGGTCTCAATGCCGCCGCCGTCGTTATCGGCTCGGTCGTTTTTGGGGCAACGGGCCAATTGCGTGTGTAATTGGCTTGAATCCGTCAACGGCCGATGACACAACAGACGACCCAACCAACCGTCGTCTGATGTCATTACTTCACGATGCAGGATTCTCAGGGTATTGGTTGGTTAATTTGATTCCGGAATCGACACCCTATCCAGCGCGCCTTGGCTCAAAATCGAGACGGCTTTCAGAGAAAAATGCGTCTGTGATTCGAGCGGCGGCAGATAGCGCAGAATCAATCGTCCTTGCTTGGGGCGCAGGCGCTTGGCGATGTCCATTTCGTAACACATTGATCGACTTGTTTGATGAGCCGCTCTGTTTCGGTACCACTCAGGCAGGTGAACCGAAACATCCACTCTATCTGCCATCGAAGACCGCATTGCAACGGTTTCCAAGGGGATAGGCGCTTAAGCTGACAGAATGCGGGTCAATACATTCTGCATTGAAGCACGATAGTCGTCGTCAGATTCAATTGCAGAGGCGACCTGATGCAGATGTGCTTGAGGGATGCATTGCGAAAACCACTGCGCTAATTCGAGTGGATGAAGGGCGTCCTGCGCCTGACCGATGACGTCGGTTTTGCATCGTATCGCGTCTAGATCCTTCACCGACAGGGTGAGCGCATGTTGGTCAAGTGCCTCCATCCATTGGATCAAATCTGGTAGGCGCGGATGCTCGAGCAAGAAACGATAGGTTTCTTGATTACGTGGAGCGGTTTCTGCAAGCGCGATAAACTGAGGATGGGCTTCGAGTGTCGCAAGCCATTTGTCTTTGGGTTCATTTTCGATGATGGGCTTCAGCGCGCGAAAGACATCAAAATGGTCTGTATTCCCCTGAATCGGAAATGCGGGTCTTGAAATGATGAGTTGCTCAACTTCCATCTCGGTTGCCAATTCAAGTGCTAATGCTGCGCCAAGTGACGAGCCACCGATTGCAGTTGGGGACAAATTGATGTGTTCGATTAACTCTCGAAGATCCTGAAGCGCACGCTGGAATGTTAACTGATGAATCGGTCCTGTTTCGCTAAATCCGTGTCCACGTAAATCAAGACAAATGAGTCGTAGATCAGAATGGTTTGGCCAGATCTCGAGAATTTGCCGGTGATCCATCGCGAATCCATGCTGGAATAGAACAGGCCGTCCGTGGCCTATATCGTAGTAACTTAGTAGAGTCTGATCAGAGGCTCTAAACTGATGAAGCATTTATCCCTCGATTACAGAGAATCCGCTTCCTCAATCCGGTCTTGGCCAAGATAAATGATTTGAGGGGCTTTTTCTGGAGCCTCTGAGCTTGCGGTCGGTGTATTAACTGAGTTCCACCAATCGGCAAATTCATCCTTAGACATTTGATGCGGGAAAAACGTCCCAGCCGCGTTGTGGTTTGTATTCATCACTTACTCCTGATTAATCGGGTCAGTGACGATCCATGTCGTTATGTACCACCTTGGTCGAAGCATGGTGCACCTGTTGGGAATGAACTGCAAGTTCATCATGGTCGGACGCAACGTGTTCGCTATCATGTTCTGGATGTTTCAACCGATAATCAATGCGAGGGAGGAATGCGCGTGAGAATATTGATGTTAGTTCTTGGTTGTTTGATGTTTCAGCAGGCAGTGGCTGAAACCTGGGTCTGTCGTCACGAGAGCCCCGAGCGTGAAGATCTTACGTTTAACCCACAAGCAGACGGGACAGTTACTTGGGAGCACCAAAAACTGGGTCCCCTCGATCCACTTCAGTTGATTGTCAATTCAGATTCTCTACTCACAATGGCGACGCAACGTGTGAATATTCTCTACTCACGTTTTTTTCATCTGGATAAATTCAGTGGACGAATGGGTGAGACAGCCTTCCGTGCATCAACACTCAGGCGCTTAGCGGAAAAAGACCCGTCTCTGAATTGGGATATGGTCACAACGCTTTGGCAATGCGAAATCAAAGAGGCGACCGCTAAGTAAGTTTGACCTCACATACGATGAAGTCATGATCTGATAGTGTGCGTCCATCATCATCAATTGCTGGCAAAGTCTTCGGATGTTGAGCGATCAGTTGCCTCACCATCAGCCAATCAATCCGTCCGAGAGGTGGTTTTGGATAGCCGCGCTCACGCGGCCGTTGCGTCACATCGCGAGTATTGCAAGTTCCCCACTGAAATCCTTCGTCATGAGCAACTTCAAATAAGGGTTCATATGCAAATGGTGCAATGAATCGATCGGGAGTTTTGTCGACCAAGAGAGAGCGTTCTCGAAACGGATCGACAAATTGCGTCGGATTGAATGTGGACGTATTCAAATCGCCCCCAAATAGGCACGGGCGGTGGTCAAGATGTAAATCAAATAGTTCAGAGAGCGCATTGGCGCGTTCATCGGGTCCTTGATTATTTTCCAAGTGAGTCGTCATCACCTGAATATCACCGTACGCGGTTTCGATCGATGCGCCTAACGCGATCCGACCTCCCAAACGCGGCTCGTTAAATCGACGGTGCCACCAACTGCCATCACTGGCCGAAAAGCGGTGCAACCACGGATTTTTCAGTGGAAAGCGACTGATGATCGCATTTCCATGCAATCCCGCGGAATTTGTTGGGTCGGTTGGTTTTGCGGGCTCCCAGGCATTGCCGAGCTCAAGCTCAACGAACTCCACAGCAAAAAGGCAGTGCCAACCCAATACATCGGCAAGCTCGCACGCTGTATGCGCTTGCTGTGAGCGACTCATTCCATAGTCCATTTCGCTGAGAAAAACGATATCGAGCGCGTGATCGATGATTAATGAACTCGCTGCTTTCCAATCCCTGCCTCGTTCTAAATTCCATGCGCCGACGCGGAGGCTGTGAGTCGGTGTCTCATCACATTGCCCGGGAAGTAATTGCAATTCATTTAAACACTCGAATTGCGCAGTCCAAATTGCGTATGGATCGCCACGATCTAACGCGTTTAGTGCTTCGACTCTCAATTCTTGCGATGGAATCGAGATGTTAGTAACACGTTTTGTCATAAAGCTCTGTCAAACTCCTCAACACGAGGTGATTATGGATTGTATAGCGCATCGAGGCGCCGCGAATCGAGTTCCTGAAAACTCAATTGCCGGTGTCCATTACGTAGCCACACATGGTATTAAACAGATCGAATGCGACATTTCTGTGGCATCAGACGACGTCGCTGTGATTTTTCATGATGAATCGCTGCGACGGATGACTGGAGATCCGCGCTCATTGTTGGCGATACCCAGTCAGCAACTGACGCAAATCCCTTTAATTTCTCATCACATCTGTCCAACACAATACATTCCGACAGCTCGCCAGTGGATGGATGAAGTGGCGAAAGCAGATCTCTTTGCGCATCTCGAGATTAAAGTGCACGATCAAGAAGTCGAGCGTGCAGTCGATGCGACGTTGACTGCGTTTTCAGAATCCGATCTAACGCTAGAGCAGGTTCGATTTTCATCGTTTTCCATCGATGCGATGCAACTTGTAAGGGAAAGACAACCTAATGTTGAGATGGGTCTGGCTGCAACGCGTTGGTCTGATATCTCAAATTATTCCCTCGAGTCATTAGGATTAACGTCAATTCACTTAGATATCGAGTGTTTACAGAATGACGACGTTCACGCCATTGTTGAGCGTGGGTTCGCGGTCGCTGCTTACACAGTCAACCAGGTTTCTGACTATCGTGATTTGCCCATTTCCTCGATAAAAGCGGCATTTACCGACGATCCGGTCGCACTGATGGCGCAACTGAACACCCTGAAAAATTCAAATTGAACCCCACTAACGACAAGAAGGAGTTGCCCGTGAGATATTTTGATGTTGGCCAAAATCCTGTCATGATCAATAAAGACGGAGTCGTCTATTCTTTAAACACTGACAATTTATTGGTGCAAGAGCCGATGGATTATCAGCTTTCAGAAGAGGCAATTGAGCTGACGGAAGTGAGCTTTTTAAGGCGTTTCAGCGTACAACTTGCGCATGCCTTTGTGTATTCGCTTGACTCGGATTGATCCGTCCAACGACCGCTTAACAAGAGACCGATTAATTTATGAATTTAGAAACAGTGCTCGATGTCGCGCATTATTCAGACAGCTTATTCTCGTTTAAAACAACTCGGAGTGACGATATCCGTCCGTTTAAAGCCGGACAGTTTACGATGATTGGGATGGCTGATGATGATGTTCTGCGCGCATATAGTATTGCTTCATCTCCAGACGAAGATCATCTGGAGTTTCTTTCGATTAAAGTACCAGGCGGCCCACTGACAGAGCGTTTAAAAGATATTCAGGCAGGCGATCAAATTGAAGTAGGGGATCGACCGACGGGCACTTTGGTACTCGATAATCTGCAACCCGGCAAGCGACTTTGGTGCGTCGCGACGGGGACTGGGCTTGCTCCATTTTTATCCATTGTGCGCGATCCAAAGACGTATGAACGGTTTGAGCAGGTCGTTGTGACACATACTGTTCGGACCCAGCGCGAGCTCGCATATGGTGATCTTTTGGGTTCACTTCCGATCACATATTATCCAACAGTGACTCGCGAGCCTTTTGAGACTCCAGGGCGAATCACCGACCGGATGGATAGCGGTGTATTATGGACGGATCTAGGTGTATCGCCCTGGGTACCTGAAGACGACCGCATCATGATTTGTGGTTCACCTGAATTTAACAAAGAGTTGCGTAGCCGACTTGAAACGCTTGGCTTTACGCACGGCACCAACCGAGCTCCCGGCGAATTTGTCCAAGAGCGGGCGTTTGTCATGCAACGCAGCGACTAATCCGCCTTCAGGCGTTTTAACATCTCAAATAAAATAGATGAGTCGCGAGTCCCGAGCCCGTCGTCCATAATTGTTTGATATTGCTTGGTAACGAATTCAAGACATGGAAGTGGTAGTTGTTGGTTCGCGGCTGTATCCACTGCGATTCCCACATCTTTGGCATGCAGTCTCGCCTCAATTCCCGCTTCGAAATCCTCGGCAATCATTTTTGGCGCCATCAGCGACATCATTTGACTGCCGCCCATTCCATCTTTGATGGCTTCGAATACAGCATGTGGATCAGCACCTAAATTTTTAGCGAATGTAAGGCACTCAGCCACCCCCTGAATGGTAATCGTTTGTGCGATTTGGTTACTCAGCTTGGCGATTTGTCCATGTCCTGCATCGCCGACGCGAGTAATGGCCTTGGCGTAACAATCAATGACTTGATTGGCGCGCTGGCATGCCTCAGGAGTCCCTCCCTGCATCACAATTAAACGCGCTTCTTCGGATGCCCAGACACCGCCGGAGACTGGAGCGTCGACAAACTCCATGCCACGACTTCGAAGCGTGTTGGCGATCTCCATTGTCTGAGCCGGATCGATCGTCGAATGATCGATGAATAGGGTGCCCGGTGATGCATGCCCTACAACACCATCGTCCCCTAGCAATACGGATTGAACATCCGCTGTCCCAGTGACATTGGTGATAATAATATCGGTACCATCTGCTACCTCCGGAAAGGTTGAGCAAGCCACCGCGCCGTGCTCGATCAATGCTTTTGCTTTGGTCTCAAAAACCGCTTGGCGACGTGCGTAAAGTTTTATCGGAAAGCCCCGATTGATAATGTGACGAGCCATTGGTAGCCCCATGGTTCCGAGACCAATAAAACCGACGCTGAGAGTCATGTGTTGCCCTTATCTTTGTTGTTAAGTCGAGTACATTACATTGTGCTGCATGGTGCATTGATCGCAATGCAATCTGCAACCGTGATCGCTGCCGAACGTCCTTGGTGGGAGGCTGACATTCAAGCGGAAATGGCGCGCATAGAAGCCCAAAACGAAGCAATACGGAGCGATATCGAAACAGAAATGCGATTTCATAATGCTGAGATTTTCTCCGAGCTTGAGGCGATTTCTGCTATGTACCTCAAACAAACAGAGCAGAGGTGGACTGAAAATGACGAGTCTGTCATTCGAAATGAAATCGAACGGCTCAATAATTCAATGCGACCCTACTTTGATGCAGACCGGAAACTCTTCGATGTCGATCGCTATATGACCGACCGAACTAAGCGATGAGGATAGTCACGTAGCGCATCTTGAACTGGAATTTCGTTAAAGCCCTGATGCTTGAAAAAACCGACGGCACTCTCATGTGCTTTGACAAATAAGGCATTAAGATCAAGCTTTCGAGTCAGTATGACTGCTTCGTCAATACATTGTGATCCCACACCCTGGTCCTGTCGGTTTTGGCGAACATAAAGGCCATGGATCTGTAAACATTGATGATAGTCGGGGAGCTCCGACGCATCTTCGTTGAATACTAAAACGCCAACAAGCGTGTTGTTCTGATCCATAAGCCCGTAAAATCGATGATCTATCCAATCAGATGGACTATAGCGATAGGCGTTGATGCTAAGTCGATATAAACGATCTGATAACTGCCATGCCTGAATCGACGATTCAATCACCTGGTTTATTGCCGTGATTGAGTCGTCTGACAACTGGGTGAAGCGAAATCGCATGCGAGTCTCCTTGGATGACTCCAATAGTGGGGACGGAGAATAATGTTCCAAATGTTAAAACAGCACAGCTTGATCTATGCCTACTTCCTTGGATTTGTGGGTGTGCTTTGTTTTGCGGCAACGCTTCCATTGACCACAATCGCATTGGCTGATTTTTCGCCCACCTTTATTACGGTCATTCGTGCTGTGATCGCAGCGATTGCTGCCTGCATTTGGATTGTATTGAGTGGTATAAGTCGACCTAAGCGCTCCGAACTGAAGCCACTGATCGTTAGCGGTCTCGGCTTGATTTTTGGGTTTCCATTGGCAATGGCGATTGGCCTGCAAACTGTTCCTTCGTATCACGGTGCAGTCGTTTTGGGGATCTTGCCACTTATTACTGCCGGACTCTCGGTGATCATGCACGGTTACCGAGCGCGGCTCGGTTTTTGGCTCTGCGCACTTATTGGTGCGGGCTTAGTGATTGTGTTTTCGTTGAAAGAGCAGGGCGGTACCGCAAGCTGGGGTGATCTTTGGTTGCTGTTAGCAGCGCTCATGGCATCGTCAGGTTATGTGATTGCAGGGGATCTTGCGAAACGTCGTCCCGGGCCGTGGGTGATTTGTTGGTCGCTTGTTTTATTGTCACCCATCTCAATTCTGAGCACCGTATTGACTTGGCCAGACTTCGTTTTGGCACGACCAGAAACGTCGTTGCTGGCAGTGTTGGCACTCGGGCTTTTCTCGATGTTTCTTGGATTCTTTGCATGGAATACCGCGCTCGCACTAGGTGGAATTGCAGAGATTGGTCAGGTGCAATTACTGCAACTCTTTTTGACTCTCGTTTGGGGCAGTATTTTGATCGGTGAAGTCATTACCATCGATGTCTGGCTGTTTGCATCGTTGGTCGCTCTCACGGTGTTTTATGGCAGACGATTCGCTTGATTCGCCCGAAAAGCTCCCCTAAGGTTGAAGCCCCACGGACGGGATGAACAATAACAAGTTGGAGATGATCCCGTGAAAACCCGTATTTCCTTACTCTCACAGATGGGTGTCGAAAGGCCTTACCATCAGACGCAACCACTGCAAATCGTTGAAGCAGAGCTTGATGATCCAGGTCCTGATGAACTATTAATCAAAATTCTTGCTGCAGGTGTCTGTCATTCAGATCTTTCGGTGATCAACGGCGATAGACCCAGACCAACTCCCTTAGCCTTGGGTCACGAAGCGGTCGGTGAAGTCGTCGCGATAGGGCCAGGCGGAAGTGATCTTTCGATTGGGCAACGTGTTTCAATGATTTTCGTGCCAAGCTGCGGGCATTGTGATTGTTGCGCAGAAGGGCGTCCCGCGCTGTGTGAACCTGGTTTGCAACACAATACCAACGGAACATTGTTATCGGGTGCAAAACGAATTTCTGTGCAAGGCGAGCCGGTACTCCATCATCTTGGGATCTCGTGCTTTTCAGACTATGCGGTATGTCACCGCCGCAGTCTGGTTGCGATCGATTCAGACTTGGAACCAACGATACAGGCAGTATTTGGATGTGCCGTTTTGACTGGGTGTGGGGCTGTTTTAAATACAGCGCGCTTGCATGCGGGCGAACGTGTTGCGATCGTGGGTTTAGGCGGTGTTGGCTTGTCTGCTTTACTTGGCGCTCATGCTGGCGGTGCACGTCAGATTATTGCAATTGATGCCAACCCCGATAAGGAAGCTCTCGCGCTCGAATTGGGGGCTGATCACTTCGTAAATGCTCGAGATCCTGATGCAGTTGAAAAGATTAAGGCGTTATCGTCCGGTGGTGTGCATTTAGCAGCCGAATTTGCTGGTGTCATGCCCGCACTTGATTTGGCTATCGAAATCACACGGCGCGGTGGACGTACCGTGACAGCCGCTCTCCCGAATCCATCCGATCGTTTATCAGTCGCGGCAGCGCGTTTGGTGACAGAAGAGCGTGCATTGATGGGATCCTATGTCGGATCTTGCGTCCCCTCGCGAGATATTCCGAATTTTATTGCTTTACATAAGAAAGGATTGCTTCCTGTTGAGCGTATGATTTCGCATACGCTTCAATTAACTGAAATTAATACCGCAATGGAGCGTCTCGCTGAGGGTCGTGCAGTTCGTCAAATAGTAAGTTTTGAGTGAGTCAAATATGTCGTTATACCAACCGTTATCTTTAATTAATGGACAGTGGGTCAGTGCCTCATCGGGTGCCACTTTCGATGTCGTTAATCCGGCAACAGGAGAAGTCGTTGAGCGAGTGGCTGACCTCTCGGCAGCAGATTGCAGTGATGCAATCGACGCTGCAGAGGCTGCATTTCCAAAATGGGCTGCATTGACCGCAAAAGAACGCGCTACGATTCTGCGGCGTTGGTTCAATTTAATTGTCGAGCATGGCGAACAATTGGCGGCATTGATTACTGAAGAGATGGGTAAACCATTGGCAGAATCTCGTGGTGAAGTTGCCTATGGAGCGAGCTTCGTTGATTGGTTTGCCGAAGAAGGTCGCCGGATCTACGGTGATGTGATTGCCCCGCATATGGCGGACAAACGAATTTTGGCGATCAAGCAGCCAGTCGGTGTTGTTGCTGCGATTACACCATGGAATTTTCCATTGGCGATGATTACCCGAAAGGTGTCACCAGCGCTTGCCGCAGGTTGTACGGTGGTCATCAAGCCATCTGAAGATACGCCACTGACAGCGCTTGCCGTGTGTGAACTGGCCACCCGCGCTGGAATGCCGGATGGCGTGATTAACTGCATCACAGGACTCGATGCGCCTGCTATTGGACAGGTCCTGACCGGTGATTCGCGGGTTCGTAAAGTGACATTCACAGGCTCTACACAGGTGGGGAAAATTCTCTATCGTCAGTGCGCAGATAGCGTGAAGAAACTGTCCTTGGAATTAGGCGGTAACGCACCTTTTATTGTGTTTGATGACGCGGACTTAGACGCAGCTGTCGATGGGGCAATGTTGTGTAAGTTCCGTAATGCCGGACAGACCTGTGTGTGCGCCAATCGAATCCTTGTTCAAAGCGGGATCCATGATCGATTTGTTGAAGCATTTACTGCGCGTGTCAAAGCGATGAAGGTTGCCGAAGGTCGGGCTGAAGGGTCTGAGATTGGACCGTTGATTAATGCCGATGGGAAAGCCAAAGTCGAAGCTCATGTCGAAGATGCGCTGGCGAAAGGAGCGAAGGCGATTTGTGGTGGTTTTCCGCATGAGGCAGGACCCTTGTTCTACACCCCGACGGTTCTCGTGGGTGTCACAAAGGCCATGCGAATGGCGTCTGAAGAAACCTTTGGACCGGTTGCGCCAATTTATCAATTCGATCACGAAGACGAAGCGATTGCACTCGCAAACGACACGCAATACGGACTCGCTGCCTATTTCTATACTGCTGACTTATCGCGAACATTCCGCGTTTATGAAGCACTGGATTACGGCATCATCGGTGTCAATACTGGAATTATTTCAACAGAGGTCGCTCCCTTTGGTGGTGTGAAAGAGTCAGGACTCGGTCGCGAAGGCGGTCCACATGGGATCGAAGAGTTTTTAGAAACAAAGTACGGATGTATCGGAATTAACGTATGAGCCAAGACAGTTTTGAAAAAGGACTTGCGAAGCGTCGTCAGGTGATGGGCGATGCATTTGTCGATCGGGCGCTCGATCAGGCCAACGAACTCACTATGCCGATGCAAGACTTCGTCACGCGTGTTGCCTGGGATGAAATTTGGAATCGTGAAGCGCTCTCAGATCGCGACCGTTCACTCATCAATCTCGGTATGATTGCCGCACTGAACCGACCTACCGAATTCAAAGGCCATGTTCGTGGGGCGTTAAATAATGGTGTGAGTCCTGAAGAAATCCGCGATGTGTGTATGCAAATTGCAGTCTACTGTGGTTTCCCAGCTGGGCTCGATTCACTGAGAAATGCAATGGAAGTAATTAATGACAAACACTGAAACCGCTGAACCTGAAAGTGTCTTGATCTATGTCCACGATCCGATGTGCAGTTGGTGTTACGGATTTCGACCAACCTGGAAGGCGTTGAAAGGTCTGCTTCCTGATCAGCTTCCAGTAGTGTCGTTATTGGGTGGTTTGGCAGATGACAGTGATGTCCCAATGCCTGATGAAATGGTTGATTATTTAAAGCGTACCTGGGATCGAATCGAGTCGACATGTGGCGTGCCGTTTAATCACAGCTATTGGGATCAAACACCGCCACCGCCACGCACAACATTTATCAGTTGTCGTGCAGTCATTGCTGCCGAACGGATTGCTGGGCGCGGCGAAGCCTTTGGTGAATGCATTCAAGATGCCTATTACACGGACGCTCAGAATGTCTGGGACTTTGATGTGTTGTGTGATTTAGCTGAAAACTTTGGTTTCAATCGGGAAAGTTTTGCGGAAACTCTTGCGTCTGACGAGGTGCGTGCCGTGCACGAGGAACAGCGACAACTCGCTGAACGTTTGCAAGTTGAAGGGTACCCAACGGTATTGTTGATTCATCAGGGCGAAGCATTCCCGATCGCAATTCGGCATCACGGTGCTCCGGCGATGCTAGAAGATATCAACGACTTGATGGCTGAACCAAACGCTTAAAGTACGAATTCGTTTTTTAATAGCCGTTGCAACACATCGATAGAGGCAGGCCGTACGGCAAATGCGGCCTGACCGGCAGGGAAGAACTGATCGATTTGTACGGCCTGCAGATAAGCTTGTGTAGGTGGCATCCAACTCAGAATATGGAGCCGAGACCTGTAAGTCTCGTACACCAGTTGCACCTGTTCGCGGCTCGGTAGGTTGGCCCCGGTAAATGGTTCGTAGGCTTGGTAGTCGATCAACGCTTCGAACAACGGACCACCATCTGAAAAAATATGGTCCCATGATTCGAAATGGATGCCTTGTGCGTGACCATTGATCACGCTGTCTTCAACTGATAACAAGACAGCCTCCGCTGCCAGAACCTCGGTTTTCATCGCTCACCTTTATCTTTTTTATTGGTGTGATTTGAACGTTAGTGCACCTGCAGTGCACAAAGCAAAGATTAACTGGCAAAAATTTGAGACATGTCTTTGAACGACTTAAATTCGAGGGCATTCCCAGACGGTTCTTTGAAAAACATCGTCGCTTGCTCACCCACTTCACCTTCAAAGCGAATATTTGGCTCGATCAAAAATTCAATGTCGGCCGCCTTCAGCTTGTCAGCAAGTGCGTGCCAGTCTTCCCAATCTAAAATGACACCGAAATGGCTTGCAGGGACTTGTTTTCCATCCACAGGATTTGTCGGTGCTGGCGTATGTTCATTGTCTGCAAGATGGGCTACAACCTGGTGACCAAAGAAATCGAAATCGATCCAGCGATCGGATCGCCGTCCTGTACCGCATCCGAGCACGTTAATAAAAAAGTTTGTGGTTGCCTCAAGATCAGAGACAGGGAATGCTAAGTGAAAAGGGGTGCTCGCCATAAAGACCTCGTTATTTTGTTTTGATCCAGAAGTGGAGACGTCGATGTCCAATACACTCTTCGATTTTGAAGCATTTGCCAAGATCACGCAAAAGCTGATGGACGCTTCGCCTGACCGGGCACGTGCAGTAATGGTCGAGAATAATGCCTATTACATGTTGGTCAATATGCATATCCAGTTATGCAATATGGTTGAATTTGCATCGGTCCATGATTCTGAACTTGAGCCGCTCATTGAAGGCCTGCAAACCGAAGTAGAGCGCATTCAGGACCTCAAAGGAACGCGATGGCTGGACGACTTCATTACCAAAAACCGCGGTCAATGAGTGAGCCACTCGGCCAAGCGCTCGGCGATCATCACTGTTGGGGCGTGGGTATTGCCGCTTGTGATTGTTGGCATGACAGATGCGTCAGCTATATATAGGTTTTGACTGCCATGCACTTCAAGTCGATCGGAAACAACTGCCATTGGATCTGATTGCGGCCCCATTTTTGCGGTTCCAACTGGGTGGAAAATTGTGGTTGCAACGTCACCTGCAGCCTTGATCAGCTCATTATCTGTGTTTTGCGTACGTCCGGGTTTATGTTCGGTGGGGGCAAACGTCTCGAGCATCGGGTGATCCATCAAATCACGGGTTTTTTGTATCGCGTGACATGCCACTTCTCTATCGTAGGCGTCAGATAAATAGCGAGGATCAATGATTGGTTCATCGGATGCCTTCGTGCCACTGATATGACTGTGTCCACGGCTTTGTGGTCTTAGATGACAGACACTGGCGGTCATTCCGGGGAATGGATGCAACTCTGTCCCGAGCTTATCAGCGCTCATTGGCTGAATATGGAATTCAAGATCTGCTCGCTCGACCGCATCACTGGACTTAAAAAAGGCACCTAACTGGCTGGGTGCCATCGAGAGTGGACCTGATTGGTTGTACGCGTACTGCAATCCCATTTTCAGTTTGCCAAGCCAGGAATTCGCCATCTGATTCAGCGTTTCACCTTGTTTTAGCTTGTATTGAAGACGCACTTGCAAATGATCTTGTAGGTTTTCGCCCACGCCTAATAATTGTGTTTGTACCTTAATACCCAACGGCTTCAGGATGTCCTCAGCACCGATTCCTGAGCGCTCTAGGAGCGCCGGTGAGCCAATCGATCCTGCGGCTAAAATCACGCGATTTGCACGGATTGATATGGCTTTCCCTCGCTGTGTTCCGTCCATGCCAATACAGCGATCTCCATCAAAGACGAGCCGTTCACTCAACGTTTGAGTCATTACCTGAAGATTTTTTCGATGCATGACTGGATGTAAGAATGCGCGCGCTGATGAGAAGCGAACGCCGTTTTTCTGATTCACCTCAAAGTAACCGACTCCACTGTTATCGCCTTGATTGAAATCAGGACGATCGGTGAATCCCGAGTCTTCGCAAACCTGTTTGAAAGTCTCCAAAATATCCCATTTGAGACGTTGTTCCTGAACAAGAAGCTCGCCTTGGTCTGAATGGAAATGACTTGCACCGCGATGGTAGTTTTCAGAACGCTTGTAGTAGGGGAGAACGTCCTTCCAAGACCAGTTTTCACCCCACAGATCGTAATCTGCTTCTTGGCCACGCATGTAGATCATACCGTTGATACTTGAACAACCACCTAAAACACGTCCGCGAGGGTAAGCGAGACTGCGACCGTTGAGTCCAGGCTGAGGAGTGGTTCGATAACACCAATCCGTCTTTGCATTACCCATGGTATATAGATAGCCGACTGGGATATGAATCCAATGCCACGAGTCGCGGCCGCCGGCTTCAACCAATACAACGGAATGATCAGGGGTTGCCGACAAACGATTTGCGAGCACGCAGCCGGCACTGCCTGCTCCGATGATGAGTGTGTCTGTGTTGATTCGATCAGTCATTGTTGCCGATTGTTATCCGGTATGCCTTATCTTCGGCGGGATCATACAATATTCCTTCACCGGAGGATGTTCCGAGTCCAGTCACGGCACTGATAACCACTTGATGCGTCACCATAACGACCGGCTGTCGTTTTAATTCGGCGATGTCGGACAGTTTGTCGTTTAAAAGGGCAAGCGTTTGACCTCGATCAACATGGCCTTCAAAAAACGAACCTAGCCCATTGAATGGTTCAACCGGACCAATCGCCATCAATTGCGCTGTATCAAGACAACGGCACCATGGACTCGAATAAACGCGATCACTTGAATAGCCAAGCGCTTTGAATCGATCGCCAAGCGCCTTGGATTGCGCTCGTCCTTGTTCATCGAGGTTACGCTGAGTCTTGCAGTCATCGACGTCAAAATTTGTCGGATCACCAAACCCTGGTGCTAGAGCGTGGCGAAACAAAATAACGGTGCCGGTGGTTTGCAGTGCGTCTTTCAGGTTGATGGTATTGGTTTGAGCCAGTGAAGCCGGGCTCCCGTATAAAAACAGTACGCATGTCATTAACAATTGCCAACGTTTGCGAATCATCCGATGTACACTCCTGCGTCAAATCAATCGAGGTACTTTATGAATGCGGCTGAATGGTGGATTTTTCTACCTGCGTGTATCGGGATGAATTTTTTCCCAGGCCCAAATAATTTGCTCGCATTGGTTCATGGAACACGGACAACCGCACGACACGCAACGCTCGCTGGTCTTGCTAGATTACCCGCGATGATCGTTATGCTCATTGTCTTGGCACTTGGACTGGAAGCGCTCTTGGCTGTGAGCGCAGATGCATTTCAATGGCTTCGTCTAATCGGCGCTGGCTATCTTCTTTGGATGGCGTGGCAAGCATTGCATGCTGTGGTACAAACGCATGCTGTTGCTCCAGTGAATAAGACGATGTGGATGATGGCGCGATCGGAAGCATTAGTTGCGTTTACCAATCCCAAATTAATACTCATTTTTTACGCTTTCTTTCCGCAGTTTATCGATCCATCTGCGGCTGTTGTGCCGCAGGTCAGTGTGATGGGTGGTACATTTCTTTTGATCGAAGTGGCAGCAATCGGTCTTTACGCCTTCGGTGGCCGGTGGTTACAGACCCGGCTTGAGGACGGTGAAGGTTCGAAGTGGCTGTCACGTTTTACCGCAGCTGCTTTGACAGCTGCCGCAGGGCTGATATTAATTCCATGAAAACTCTCTCGCCTTACGCATATGGCACGTTGTTGATGATCATTGGTGTTCTGGTTCTTTCGCCAGATTCCGGTGTGTTGCGATTAATTGATGGTGATCCGTACGTCATCTCATTTTGGCGAGGTATCGGTGTATGTGTAGTGATCTGGTGCTTTGCATTGATCCGTTCGCCTCAAGAGTTTGCCAAGCAGTTGGTGACACCGAGCTGGTTGTCACTCGGTATTCTTCTGTCGTTTGGGATGTCATCGATGGCATTTGTATTTGGAGTGACGTACCTCGGCGCACCGACGATGCTCGTTTTTGTCTCAATGACTCCATTGGCTTCCGCACTAGCCAGTTGGATGATTTTCGGTGAAAAAACTGATATCGCACTATGGATGGCAATCATCCTAGCGATGATTGGCGCGTCGATCGCGGGTTCTGCAATTCCAATGAATACGCCAATTGAAGGATGGCTGGCTGCGATAATGGTTCCGGGATTAACTGGCCTTGGAATCAGTCTGACGCGTCATCATCCAAGCGACACGATTTGGCCAATCTATGGCGCCGCGAGTCTCTTGGTTGCGATCGCTCTATGGTTTATGTTGCCAACTGTTGCCATTCCTGAAGGAACGCTCTGGCTCGTGGTATTCAACGCGTGCTTCACCGTTCCAGTTTCTTTTGCACTCATTACGATTGCCCCTAAATATCTACCTGCTCCCGAAGTCGGGCTTTATCTGTTGCTAGAGACACTGATTGGACCTGTGATCGTTTGGTTTTTGGTCACCGAGGCACCGCGTCAAAATGATCTGATCGGCGGGGCGATTTTACTATCAGCGTTGATTGGATTATTTACCTATAGGATGCGTCAGGCAGCGCATCGTACAACAAGCTAATCACATGTTGGGTTTGATTGCCGGAGCGGTTCTGCCTGTTGCTTGGATCTTAGGGCTCGGCTTCGTACTCAAGCGATACTTTGGTATCGATGATGTTGTGTGGCGAGGTCTTGAAAAGATTTCGTATTGGGTCTTGATGCCGAGTCTTCTTGTTGCCGTCATTATCCAGGCGCCCGTGTTGACCATTCCATGGTTTCCACTTCTCGGTTCGTTGTATGGCACGCTTGCAATTCTAACATTGCTTCTGTTGATTGGCTGGTGGGCGAAATTATTTGGGGCAAGCTACGCTGCATTTACCTCTGTGTATCAGGGGGTTATTCGTTTTAATACATTTATCTCGCTTGCCTTAATGGCAGGGATACGCCCTGAGTTGCTCCCGCATCTTGGGATATCAGCGGCGACGATCATTGTTGTGATTAATATCGCTTGCGTCTCTGTCATGTCAGCCAATCGCCCTGGCTTTGCGTTGGGTCATGTGCTGAGGGAGCTCGCAAAAAACCCTTTAATACTAGCGTGTGTACTCGGCGGGATTGGACGTTACTTAGGTGTACCTGATGTATTCCCAGTGTCTGGAATGGCGTTGGTGGGGCAGGCGGCTCTACCGATGGGCGTTCTATGTTTGGGAGCTGGATTACAATGGAGTGCTGTAAGAGCAGGTATCGGACTTACATCGTTCACTGTGATGATGCAACTCGTTGCGAAGCCCGTTTTATTTTTTATATTGGCTGGATTCCTTGGACTGCAAGATGATTGGCTTTTGGTTGGCGTGCTGTTGATGTGTGTTTCGACTGCACCGTCGAGCTTTATTTTAGCGAGGCAATTGGGGGGAGATGCTCCTCTGATGGCAGGCATTGTTGCGATTCAGACTGTTTTGGCGATCGCGACTGTTCCTTTGATTTTATGGTTAGCGCAAGCAATGAATTGGATGCATTTAAGTTGAAGAACTGTGATCTACTCGTTATTGGGGGTGGAATTGTCGGTCTGACATTGGCTCGCGAATGGTTGATGCGTCACCCCCGTTCGAAAGTTGTGATTCTGGA
>CBFHIN010000030.1:0-18863 GCA_965655875.1 Litorivicinaceae bacterium
ACACCACGGCCGAAATCACTAAACCCAAAATAATCAGCCAAGGCAAGAAGCCGTAATCGATCAATGAAAATAGCCATCCAGATCCCAGCATCATCAAAATGAAGCCGATCGAACCCCATACGCGAATTGCAGAGTACCGATGATGATCAGAGCCGAGATACTCGAGGGTTAATGTGTCAAATTGAGCAATGATGGCATTCCAAAAAATACCAAACAGGGCTAAAACCATGCAAAGCCCAACAAAATCAACATCAAGTAACAGAAGGCTTCCAGTTAAAGTCGAGCCAATCATGCCAATTTGCACCACTCGCAAGCGATTGGATAACCGATCCCCAAGTGTGCCCCAAACATAGGGCGCGATGATTTTAGAGCCAGTCAGAACACCGATCGCGATGCCGATCTCGGCAGCAGAAAATCCAAGAGAAGAGAAAAATGGTCCGAACCAACCAATGCTTAGGGCGACAATGGCGAAATACAGACCATACAGACTACCAAGTCGAATACTTGGCACCTGTGCCATCACGTGGATGCAAGACCCGGGATAATAGGCGTATCTGTCACCACATGCTGGTTTTGTCCACGGTGCCGTAGTGCATGATCCAAGAGCACCAACGCGACCATGGCTTCGGCGATCGGTGTCGCACGAATTCCCACACAGGGATCGTGCCGGCCTTTTGTCACCACATCGGTCACCTCACCCTGCTTATCGATAGTTTTACCGGGAGTTGTGATCGAGCTTGTCGGCTTCAAGGCAAGGTGTGCAACTAAGGGTTGACCTGTACTGATCCCGCCGAGCACGCCACCTGCGTTGTTCGTTAGGAACCCATCTGGAGTCATAACATCTCGATGCTCAGAGCCACGACGATTGACTACAGCCATCCCTTCGCCGATTTCGACGCCTTTGACCGCATTAATCGACATCAATGCGTGTGCAACGTCAGCATCCAATCGGTCAAATACAGGCTCACCCCATCCGGGTGGCAATCCCTCGGCAACGACAGTGAGTCTCGCACCAATGGAGTCTTCGTCTCGCCGTAATTGGTCCATGTAGGATTCAAGTTCTTCAAGCCGACTAGGATCTGGACTGAAGAACGGATTTGAATCAACGATTGACCAATCTTTAATATCACACGAAATCGGACCAAGTTGCGTGAGACAACCGCGCACCGTGACGCCAAAAAGGTGATTTAACACCTTCTTAGCGATGGCGCCGGCTGCAACGCGCATTGCTGTTTCACGGGCAGAACTTCGCCCACCACCGCGATAATCTCGGATGCCATATTTTTGTTCATACGTGTAATCCGCGTGGGCTGGACGAAACACATCTTTGATTTTTGAATAATCTTTTGAGCGCTGGTCTGTATTGCGAATCAATAGAGCAATCGGTGTCCCTGTGGTCATCCCTTCGAAAACGCCGGACAAAATCTCAACCTCATCGGCCTCTCGACGCTGCGTTGTATGCTTGCTTTGTCCGGGCTTACGACGGTCAAGATCAAGTTGAAGATCATCGACTGTTAGTGGAATTTGTGGAGGACACCCGTCAACCACCGCAACAAGTCCCGGGCCGTGGCTTTCACCCGCCGTTGTGACTGTAAATAAGGTTCCGAAGGTGTTCCCGCTCATACGTAATTCCGATTAAAACGCCGAGTATAGCGCGTTCAGTTCATGCTTTGAGAGGACACAAACACCGTGCCCACCAGATTCAA
Source organism: Litorivicinaceae bacterium (assembly GCA_965655875.1). Lineage (GTDB taxonomy): Bacteria > Pseudomonadota > Gammaproteobacteria > Pseudomonadales > Litorivicinaceae > HIMB30. The sequence goes on from CBFHIN010000030.1 coordinate 1,707, forward strand.
ATTCGATCCATTGTAACGGACGGCCAGTTACAGCAGTAACTTCTCGATCAAGAAGTCCCCAAGTATTACCCACTTCAAGAACCATGATGCCATCATCATGTAACCAATCAGAAGCTTGGCTCAAAATGCGTCGAACCAAGTCAAGGCCATCGGCCCCCGATGCGAGCGCGACTTCAGGTTCGTTTCGATACTCTGGCGGTAAATCCGCCATATCTTCAGCGTCGACATAGGGTGGATTACATAAAATGACATCGAATGATTCATTATCGAGCCCACTAAACCCATCTGACTGTCTAATTTCGAGCCGATCTTGTAGCTGATGGAAAACCACATTTTCCTGTGCCACTGCGCATGCACCTGACTCAAGATCTGCGAGAACCCCTGTGCTCTCAGGCAGACTAAGCGCTGCAGTGATGCCAATGCAACCTGATCCCGTGCACAAATCGAGAAACCGGACGGGTCGATCGACTGGCGCATCAAACCAGGGTTTCAACTCGACCTCAATGAGCTCAAAAATAGGGCTTCGCGGAATCAAAACGCGCTCATCCACGATAAAGGGTAACCCTGCATACCATGCTTTTTTGGTCAGATATGGAACCGGGATACGCTCATGAATCCGTTGCCGGATCAAATCAGTAAGGTGGTTCCGCTCTGCTTCAGTCAACGTCGCATCCAGTAACCGTTCATCACCGTCAGGAGGAAGTGAAAGCGCACCAAAAACGAGTGCAAGCGCCTCATCCCACAACGAATCAGTGCCATGACCCAATTCGATGGGGTATCGTCCAAACTCAGATAAGGTGAAGCGAAGAAAATCACGGATGGTGTGCAGTTCTGTCATGCCGGAAGACTAGACAGATGATGCGCCGAGAGCAAGCAGACTTTGAAAGTTGCTTAAATCACCCTATGTTTAGCTCATGAGCGACGATTCATTTAAGTCATTGATGCAGGAAACAGGCGTTGAACCGATTCAACGCGATGTGCGTGTTCGGCCCAAAAAAATGCGCTCTGCCGAAGATATCGAAATAGCGCGAGCCCGAGCTCAAGATACCGTGGCAACGCGCGCCCATCATGGGCTCTCGACCGAAGAGCCGCCATCAATAGATCCCCATAAACCGCTTGAGTACGTTGCATACGAGATTGATCGGCGGGTACTCGGCCTACTCGATGAAGCACCATTTCCAGCACAATACGAAATCGATCTTCATGGATACACAGTCGATGAGGCAGCCTACGCGATCACCAATTTATTCCAAATAATCCGGGAAAGGCGATTAACGCATATTCGCATCACCCACGGCGTCGGTCGTCACAGCAAAGATGGAAAGCCACTGTTGAAGGCCTACGTCAATCGGTGGCTGAAAAATAACCCTGATATTGTGGCATTTGCGAGTGCACGGCGCTCGGATGGTGGTGCTGGTGTCGTCAATGCAGTAACCAGTGGATTATTCGACGATCGCTGGCAACGTACTTGATTATTTCTTTTGCTTCACAAACTTCATCAGGCGACGCTTTCGTTGCATTTGTCGCTCAGTCAGCTTGTTTTTGCGCCCGGCAAATGGATTGTCACCTGACTTAAATTCGATCTTTACCGGCGACCCTGTAATGTTGAGCACCCGACGATAAATATTTTCGAGATAGCGACGATAGGCTTCAGGAACGTCTTTGGTTTGGTTGCCATGGATAATAATCCGCGGCGGATTCATTCCACCTTGATGCGCGTAACGCAGTTTGATTCGTCGCCCCCGAACCAACGGTGGTTGATGGTCAGCAACAGCATCTTCAAGAATGCGAGTCAGCACATTTGTTGAGAACTTTGTTGTTGCTGCCTCGTACGCCTCGCGGATTGAACCATACAAATCACCGACACCGGTTCCGTGCAGAGCAGAAATATAATGAATCTTTGCCCAAGGGATAAAATTTAATCGACGTTTCAGTGTTTCTCGAATTTGCTCACGCACATCAGGATCTAAGTGATCCCATTTATTCACAGCAACAACCAGTGCCCTACCGGCATCGACCACCGTACCCATCAAGTGCATATCTTGCTCAACGAGTCCCTCCTGTGCATCGACTACTAGAATCACCACATGTGAATCTTCAATCGCTTGCAAGGTTTTCACGATGGAAAATTTTTCGACTGTTTCGCTAACTCGACCCCGGCGACGGACACCGGCCGTATCAATCAGCGTGTAGGTTTCCTCGTGACGTTCATAAGGAATGTAGATGGAATCACGAGTCGTACCTGGTAAATCAAAAACCACAACACGGTCTTCGCCAAGCATACGGTTGACCAGCGTTGATTTTCCAACATTCGGGCGTCCGACAACACCGATTCGAATCCCTGGAGCGTCCTGACGAGGTTCGTTTACATCAATAGGATCAAGATCAAGTAATCCAAAATGTTCAAGTAACTGATCACTCAGCGAACTCACACCTCGCCCATGTGATGCGGCAATCGGCTGAGGCTCACCAAATCCAAGGCCATAGAAATCGGATAAGGCAATATCCGCATTCTGCCCATCGATTTTGTTTGCAACCAACCACACAGGCTTATCAGTACGCCTCAACATATCGGCGACGGTCTGATCAGACGCAGCGACGCCACTGGCGGCATCGACCATAAATAAAACTGCGTCAGCTTCCTCAATCGCCGCTTTCGATTGATCAGCCATCGCGGCGTCGATTCCTGCCTCGCCACCAGTTAAACCACCGGTATCAATCAAAAGGAATGGATGGCCTGATAATACTGCGCGACCATACTTACGATCTCGCGTCAGGCCTGCATAGTCGGCAACCAAAGCGTCCCGACTGCGCGTCAGTCGATTGAATAGTGTTGATTTGCCAACATTAGGACGTCCGACAAGCGCGATGACGGGTGTATTCAACGAACAATTTCCACAAGACTTAAGCGGCCATCAAGCAATTGCACTAACACGCCTCGCTCTGTCACAACTGGTGCGACTTTTCCTTTATCACCACCGACGTCAATTCGACCGATGATTGCGCCATTCGACGGGTCAAGAAGATGCAGCTCACCCTCTAAATCAATGACTCCAATTGAATCAGCAATGACAATGGGTGGACTTAGTTCGCGATACTTTAACGATTCATTCGTCCAGAGGGATTCGCCCGACTGAGCACTGTAGGCCGAAACCGTGCCATCGGTCTCAACAACCGTGACGGAGTTAAACGCTAACAATGCTCCTGGATAGGCATCAGAGTCCAAACTCCAAATCAGCTGCCCATTGCGTGCGTCTAAGAGGCTAACTTGCCCATTACGAGTCGCTGTGGCGACCTGATTATTCCGCACCGATGGTGCGCCTTTGGAGTCAACAATTCGTTCTAAAGGGCTTCTTCCGCGTGAAACGGCTACTTGCCGCTCCCATAGAATGCGGCCCGTATCCGCCTGATAAGTGACAATCCGCCCTGATTCCCACAAAACAAAGAGTGCATTATCGACGAGGGTCATGGGCGCGCCGCCGCGAATGCCGACACCACTTTCTTGCGCCTCTTCGAACCACAGCGTCTCTCCTGTCAACGCATCGAGGGCGAGCAATTGACCGATTTGTGTTTTCACAAAAACCATAGCGTCTGTGGCGACTGGAGGAACTGTTGACGAACTTGGTAACGTGATTTCATACATCACTTCGCCAGTATCACGCGCGATTGCGACAAGTGTCGCATCCGCTGTTACGAGATACACAGCGCTCGAATTCATACCGACGCCGCCAACGATGGTGCGATCAATATCCACGTTCCAAATTTCGTCAAATGTCGGATCAAGAAGGTACACATCGCCATCGGCTGATGCCGCCGCAATCAATCCTTCCAAAGATACAGGTCGCAATCCAGTTTGATCTTGTCCACCTAACGACTTGGAGTCGACCTCGTCAAGCTGCACTTGCTCCGTAATTCGCTCAAGCGGAGTTGGATCAGGCTTTTCTGGCGCACTCGAACATCCGATCAACGCTGAAGACATTAACAATACAAAGTAGCGCATTATGACCCCTCAGGAAGTGCTGACAGCTTGAGATCAACTACTGCAGTATTCAAACCAGATTCCATCAATGCAGACTGCGCACTTAGATATGCGTTCCGAGCTTCCAATGGCTTATCCAAGGCCACCAAAATGTCGCCCTCGAGTTCGCTACGCGATCCTTTAAAGAACTCAGCTGACATTGCTCGCACTCGATTCAGCGCGGCATCACCCTGACCAAGTTCAAGCTCTAATCGAGCCAAACGAAGCGTTGCCATCGCCTTCAATTCCGGTAGTTCAAGCACGCTTTCAGCATACGTCAGCTGACTCACTGCGAGATCAAAATCTCCGCGTTCGACTGCCTGCCCTGCCACAATCGACGCTCCAAGCGCTGCATAGTTTGAACCAGCATGTGACTGACGCAAAAGATCGGCGACAGTCAATAAACGCTCGTAGTCGCTCTCAGTGTCTTCATCAGCAAAGTTCACCGCACTCAGTTCGATCAACTCTTGATATCGTCCTGCGGCATCTGACTGCTGATTGATTTGATACTGTTGCCACTGCTGATAACCAAGGACTGAGCCGACACCGACAGCGATCGCAACAAGCAGCCCCAGACCATTTTGAGAGAGCCATTTCTTGAGAGCTTCGCCTTGTTCTTCATCAGTCTTCAAATAATCCATCATGCAATCCTTAATTCTGAAATTCTGTTTAGGAGCTCACTTTCTGTCAGTGTCACCTGCTCTCCGCCACGGAGCGGTTTGTATACCACTTGTTGCGCTTGAAGCTCGGCTTCTCCAATGATCAAACCCAAGTCAGCTCCAGACTTATCAGCCTTTTTCAACTGGCTTTTCAGACTTCCACCGCCGATGTGTGTCATGACACGCAAGTCTGGGAAATGTGCCCTAAGTGTCCGTGCGAGCGTCCGAATCGCTCCTTCACACTCAGGTATTTGGGGCATCAAATATACATCGGCTTGCGTTTGATATGTATTAGGAATGACATCGAGAGCATCCATAAGCAACACCACCCGTTCAATTCCAAGCGCAAATCCCACGCCAGCGGTTGATCGCCCACCAAGATGTTCAACCAAGCCATCATAACGACCACCACCACAAATCGTACCCTGGGCGCCAAGAGCTTCTGTCGTCCACTCAAACACTGTTCGTCCGTAGTAATCGAGGCCTCGAACCAACTTTGGATTCAATTGATATTCGATCTTTGCTTCGTCAAGCGCAAAAATCAGACGCTCAAAATGAGCGCGATCATCATCTGTCAAATAATCTGTGAGTAAAGGCGCGTCTTCTAGCACAGCCTGAGTCGCCTCGTTTTTTGAATCAAGAATACGGAGCGGACTACGTGTTAAGCGTGATTGGCTATCTGGATCGAGTGCATCTTTGTGCGAGGACAAATAATCAACCAATGCCTCGCGGTACTGTGCTCGCGCCGCTGGGGAACCTATCGAATTCAACTCGAGAGTCACTGAATCCCTGATTCCCAATGCTTTCCAGAGTTGGTCTGTTATTTCGATCAGCTCCGCGTCCATGAGCGCGTCGGCGATTCCAAAGCATTCAACACCAATTTGATGAAACTGACGATAACGACCTTTCTGAGGACGCTCGTGACGAAACGCCGGACCTTGATACCACAGACGTTGCGTTTGATTATGCAAAAGTCCATGTTCGATCGATGCCCTCACAACTCCAGCCGTGAGCTCGGGCCTTAGCGTCAGACTGTCTCCCGAGCGGTCTGCGAACGTGTACATTTCTTTTTCAACAATATCTGTGACGTCACCGATCGATCGAGCAAAGAGTGCTGTGTCTTCGACGATCGGCGTCCTGATCTGGGTCAGACCATACGCTCTAAAAATCGTCTGTGCTTGTTGTTCAAGATAGCGCCATGTGCCAGCTTGTTCCGGGAGAATATCCGGCATCCCCCGAACTGATTGAATTGCCATTACTTTGTATCCGTCGAATGCGCGATAAGTTCCGCGCGCTCCTGTTCCTTGATGTCAGCTTGTTTGCGAATCGTCGATTCGAGCTCATCTAAAAAATCAGAGCCTGGTAATCGTGCTGCGGGTTTACCGTCAATAAATAGTGCAAGGCTATCTGGGTTACCACCTGTAAACCCTAGGTCTGCCTCTTTCGCTTCACCAGGGCCGTTAACAACACAACCAATCACTGCAACGTTTAGCGGAGTTTTCACATCTTCGAGCCGAGACTCGAGTTGGTTCATTGTTCCAATGACATCAAATGTTTGACGAGAACAACTAGGGCAGGCAATGAAATTGATCCCTCGGGATCGCAATCGAAGGGAGCGCAGCAGGTCAAAACCAACTTTCACCTCTTCGACAGGGTCAGCCGCCAACGAGATTCTGAGCGTATCACCGATTCCATCCATCAAAAGCATGCCAAGACCAGCCGCAGATTTCACCGTTCCGCTACGTAAACCACCAGCTTCGGTGATTCCTAAGTGTAAAGGTTGCTCGATTTGTCCTGCGATACTGCGATAGGCAGCAACAGTCATAAAAATTTCGCTCGCTTTGAGGCTGACCTTAAATTCCTGAAAGTCCAAACGGTCCAGTATGTCGATATGCCGCATTGCCGATTCAACCAATGCTTCGGGAGTCGGTTCACCGTATTTTTTCTGTAAATCTTTCTCGAGCGAACCCGCATTCACGCCAATGCGAATCGGCACCTGATGGTCACGGCATGATGAAACAACGGCTTGTACACGATCCTCGCGACCAATATTGCCAGGATTGATGCGCAAACAATCCACACCCAGCTCAATGACTTTTAACGCAATTTTATGATCAAAATGGATATCAGCCACAAGTGGAACTGAGACACGTGCACGAATCTGCCCAAACGCATCGGCAGCATCCATGGTCGGCACAGATACACGAACTAAGTCAGCACCCGCATCGGCAATCGCCTCGATTTGTGCCACGGTTGCATCGACATCGCATGTATTTGTATTGGTCATCGACTGCACCGCAATCGGAGCATCGCCACCAATCGGAACCGAACCGACATGAATTTGACGAGAATGACGGCGCTGAATCGGCGATTCGATCAAGGAGTCTCAGCTCCTAACGTAATACGAGCTACGTCCTGATATGCTTTGGATTTAAGGTCCTGAGTCTCTCCGTTGAAACTCAAAGTGCTCACGCTGACTGCGCCGACCAAAACTTCGATCGGACCGAATGTGTCGAGCTCAACCCCATTCTCTGGAGTCATCAAATCTGCCATAACCAAACGCCCACGAGCATCGCGAATTTCGACCCACGATTCACCCGTGAATACGATTTCAAGTCGTCCTCTCGCACCCATTGCGAGTTGGTCGGCAGAAGGGCCTGTTACTGTCTCAGATAAAACGCGTAATCCGTCATCCTCACCTGGGCTCACCTGTGTTGTCTGAACAGGTTCTGTGGGTGCAGGTGATAGTCCGCTGGCTTCCGCAATCACGCGACCACCTTGATTGAGATTCGCAGTCGAGACAACCACTGGCTCCTCAACCACTTGTTCTTCCACTGTTTCTCGTGTTGTTTGAGGCTCAATAGGTTTAGGCCTCGTCTCTTGCGCTACAGGCTCGGGCTCGACCGGTTTTGGTTCTTGCTTCTTCACTGGCTCGCTTCGTGGCTGCGTCACCGTAACCGGTTCAACCTTGGCTAACTCGATCGTATCAGTTGCTTTCGGTGCAACGTCTTCCTCGGAAGAAACGCCGGCTTCCTGTTGAATCTCACCTTCTCCGGCTGGAGTGCCCTCATCGGCTGAATTACTCGCCAACGTAGGTTCACCCTCGTTCGACGGAGCCTTCGCTTGTTCTTCTGCCGTCTCGTCCTTTGCGGACGACGTCACAACGGCAGAGTCTGTTATTTCATTCACGGCTGCTGCGTTAGAACGCGCAACCTGCTGTTTGTTCGCATCCATGTACGAGATCACAATCCCTGACACTAAAAGAATGACCACTACGGCAGAAACAGCGACTAATGATTTTTTACTCGGACCCGGAGTTATTTCCTCAGAGTTTTGCGATACGTTGGCTAATGATGACGGCTGTTCACCGGATTGCACCGCTTTCCAAAGATCAAAAGGTTCCAGAACCTTCGATTCATCGACACCCAGTTTTTTTGCGTAGAGTTTCAGGTATCCCCGAACGAAACTAAGCCCCGCTAAATCCGCATAATCATCCGACTCAATTCCACGGATGACCTGCTTTGTTAAATTCGAAATCGCTGACATCTCTTCGATTGTCAGACCTTTCTCTTCACGTGCTTGTCTTAGTAGAGATCCAGGCAACTCAACCGGCGGACGCTCGACTGTTTCAACGGTGTTTTTCGACATAAAACATTTCTAAAATGAATACATCGTGATGATACATCAGAAGTCGTAAGTACCAAAATCTCGCCCCACAATCTGCAACTGATTAGCCAATCGCTCGAGTTCGCCCCGGATCGCGTCTGCTTCTGTCATTGTCCGCTCAAAATCCGTTAATGCGCCGTACATCGCCAGCGCCGACTGAATTTCCCCACGTTTCAGTGCCACTTGAATTTGCATCAGACGGATCTCGGAATCAGAAGACCTCATCCGCGAGAGCTTTTTAAGATCATTTGCGGCCTGCTCCAAATCATTACGTTGTATCGCAAGTGTTGCGCGAAATCTCAACGCGTCAAATCGATTAGGGAAATCAATGGCATCGCACGCAACCGCGATCATGACAAATGCTTGATCCACGTCACCCACTTGGTTAAGAAATCGCGCGTAGGCGAGGCTAACCTTTGGCGAGTCTTGGTCCAGTTTCTGGAAAATGGCTCGTGCGTGATTCGAGTCACCCTGAAGTGCGAGTATTTGAGCTCGTTTAAGTAACACTGATTCCGATTTGGGAGCTATCGTTTGAGCCTGAATGACAAGTGGAAGTGCTTCAGTTAAATCACCTCGATCGATGTGGACATCGGCAAGGTTCAAAAGCGGCCTGACTTGCTGTGCGACAAGATCGGACTTCGTTGTAGGAATTAGCTGACAACCACTAAGCAGTAGATGAATTAGGATGGTGATTCGAGTCACCACCCGGACTATCAATGTCTGACCTGCTCCGCAGCATCAGTCACATCTTGCAATCGAATGTATCGCGCCGACCGCTTTGTTTTGTCAGCAACCTGACCTGCTAATTGACCACAGGCTGCGTCAATATCATCGCCGCGCGTTTTGCGAACGGTCACTACATGACCGTCATGCAACAAGATCCGTTGGAAAGCGTAAATTCGATTTCGCGAACTCACTTCGTACTGCGTTCCCGGAAACGGATTAAAAGGAATCAGATTAATTTTGCAACGCACTGTTTTTGCCAGTGCAGACAGCTCATGCGCTAATTCATCCGAATCGTTAACACCCTTGAGCATTGTGTATTCAAATGTCACCGATCGATTATCACTTAAACCACCAAGATAATTTCGGATGCTTTCAAACAACACTGCGATCGGATATTTCCGATTGATTGGCACCAGCTCGTCACGTAACGCGTCATTTGGTGCATGCAACGAAACAGCTAACGCAACGTCTGTCAGTTTTGCTAATTCGTTGAGATTTGGAACAACACCGGACGTTGACAACGTGACCCGTCGTTTCGATAAACAATACGCCTGGTCTTCGAGCATCAAACTCATCGCATCGACAACCGGTTCAAAATTGAGGAGCGGTTCTCCCATTCCCATCATCACGACATTGGTGACAGAGCGTTTCTGTGAATCTTTGACAGGCAATCCAAATGATTTGGCTGCCAAAAACACTTGTCCAATAATTTCTGACGGCGTCAGGTTTTTGTTAAACCCCTGTTTCCCCGTTGCGCAGAAACTGCAATCAAGCGAGCAGCCGACCTGGGACGAAACGCACAATGTGCCGCGATCACCTTCAGGGATATACACAGTCTCGATTTGGGAACCACCATCCACCTCCATCAACCACTTACGCGTTCCGTCCTCGGAATCGCCCTGAAATGTGATTTTAGGCGGTCTAACTTCTGCAATTTCTTTGAGTTTTTCTCGCAACGATTTTGACAGGTTAGTCATGTCATCGAAGTCCGTGACGCCTTGCTGATGAATCCACTTCACCAACTGAGCCCCACGGAACTTTTTTTCTCCAATCGAAAGGAAAAACGCTTCCATTTTTGGAAGCGTCAAACCAAGCAGATTAATCCTCTCGATTGGGAGATCTGTCATTTATCGTGCGCAGATTTCAGATGTTTGGAAGAAGTAAGCCACTTCACGCGTAGCACTCTCGGGACTGTCTGATCCATGCACCGCATTCGCATCAATGCTTTCTGCAAAATCCGCTCGGATGGTTCCAGCATCTGCTTCTTTAGGGTTTGTCGCACCCATCAATTCACGGTTTTTAGCGATGGCATTTTCACCTTCAAGAACCTGCACAACAACTGGACCGGATGTCATGAAGCCAACCAAATCTTTATAAAATGGGCGCTCTTTGTGTTCGGCATAAAATCCACCGGCCAATTCGTCGTCCAGTTGAAGCATTTTCATTGCAACGATTTGCAGACCCGCGGCTTCGAAGCGGCTTTCAATTTGACCAATTACATTTTTGGCAACGGCATCAGGCTTAATAATAGATAGGGTACGTTCGATCGCCACGACGGCTTCTCCTTCATTTGGTTCGGACTATTCCGGGCGCGGATTATAGGGGAACAGATGCCCCAACCGCAAAACTCTCGCCACAACCGCATTCACTCACAACATTTGGATTATCGAAACGAAGTGTGCGATTCACACCCTCGACCTTGAGATCCACGGTTGTACCTGACAAAAGCGGTTCAGAAATCGGATCAATTAAGATGGTTAATCCATCAACTTCAATTAAGCGATCTGCTTCAGTCGCGGCCTTTGCATAGTCAATCACATACGCATAACCCGAGCATCCCGAGGTTTTCACTCCTAAACGGATTGCTTCAGCATCCTCATTGCGCTCAAGCGCACCTTTTAAATGGACGACTGCTTCTGGCGTCACAATCAAATTCATGCTGCCCTCCTTAACTGAGAAACTGCGTTGGCCAATGTTTCGGTTAGCATAGTCACTTCTGCCTCTGTCGTCATGCGACCCAAACTAATGCGAACGGAGGATAGCCCTTGTTGTCGCGTAAGTCCCATGGACTGAAGGACATGTGATGGTTCGATTGTCGCTGAATTGCAGGCGCTCCCAGTAGAGACTGCAATTTGAGGCATCGCTGCCATTAGCCGCTCTGCATCAACACCATCAACTGTTGCATTGATAATATGAGGCACCCCTCGCACGCCATTGACGCGGATACCACCTAATTGATGCAATGTTGCGTCAATATGATCTCGAAAAGCATTCAAACGATCGAGCTCATGAGCCATTTCTTCCTTAGCAATGCGATACGCCTCGCCCATCCCGACAATTTGATGCGTTGGCAGTGTTCCTGAACGCATACCGCGCTCATGATGGCCACCATGCTGTTGCTCTGCGAGCTGACACACTCCGCGTCGAACATACAACGCGCCAACGCCCTTAGGACCATGGACTTTATGTGCAGACAGAGATCCCAAGTCGATTTCCAGTGAATCAACCGTAAAGTCAAGCTTGCCAACCGATTGCGCCAAATCTGAATGCATCAGCGCACCGGCTTGATGAACCATCCGAGCAATTTTCGAAATTGGCTGAACAACCCCAGTTTCGTTATTGACGAGCATGACAGAAACCAGCAGCACAGAATCATCAAGGGCATCGCTCAATGCATCGAGACAGAGTTGGCCATCTGGCTTGGGTTTCAGATAAATCACTTCAGCGTCGCGAAGGTGGGCGCACGTATCGAGCACAGCTTTATGCTCGGTCTCCATGGTGATGATCTTGCGTCGACCGGAGCTGTCTGCCATCGCTTCAAGCACGCCTCGAATCGCCAAGTTATCAGATTCAGTCGCTCCACTCGTCCAGACGATTTCACGTGGGTCTGCCCCAATTGTGTCTGCGACAGTTGAACGCGCCCATTCAACTTCCTCTGAAGCCATCCACCCAAATCCATGAGTCGTTGAGGCCGGATTACCAAAATGTCCATCAGAACCTAAGCATGCTTTCATCCGCTCAATCACACGAGGGTCAACACAGGTTGTAGATGCGTTATCAAAGTAAGCCGTTTTCATCAGTTTTTGCTCGACGCTCCGTCTGGAACACCCAAATCACCCATCAGTTCTTTTTGATCGAGCGCCGGTAAATCTTCATCACAATACGCAGGATTCACTTCGCATAAGTGCTCTCCCATCGTTTGCATCTTTTGATCAACTCGATGCAGTTGGTCCAAGATTGCGTGAATTGACCGTGCAAGTGGATCAGGGACATCTTCACCCAGTGCGTAGAGATCAAACCCTGCCTTCTCATGCATATCTCGACGTCGCTTTTCGACTTCAAATTCGGGATCTGCCTGCCCCTTGGTTACAAATCGAGCAGGGATTCCCATCGCTGTTGCCTCTGCTGGAACCTCGCGTGTAACCACAGCGTTGGATCCAATGCGAGCGCCTTCTCCGATTTCAATAGGACCCAACACTTTCGCTCCAGCACCTACAACGACGCGATTTCTCAATGTTGGGTGACGCTTCCCTGGATTCCAAGTCGTTCCACCAAGCGTGACCCCGTGATACAGCGTACAATCGTCGCCTATCTCGGCCGTCTCACCAATCACGACACCCATCCCATGATCAATAAAAAAACGACGTCCGATGCGTGCGCCGGGGTGAATTTCAATTCCAGTGAGAAAACGAGCTGTCTGCGCAATCAGCCTGGCTAGCCATTTCAACCCGCGCCGCCAAAGCCAATGTGAGAGCCGATGGATCCAAATCGCATGCAAGCCTGGGCTTGTTGTAACGACCTCGAACCAATGTCGTGCAGCAGGATCGCGATCAAACACTGCGCGAACATCTTCTCGCATACCGCTAAACATCATCGCTCTCCTCGCCACTCAAACCATAATTCGCTTCAATGTCCTTTTGATTGGTTGGCGGATCCATCTTTTCAATACTGTTCAAAATTCCTCGTAAGATGTTGATTTCGACTCGATCAACACGCGCGCGATTAAAAAGTCGACGAAGTCGCACCATCCCAAGCATGGGATTTTTTGGATCTAAGAACCCACTGTGACGCGTTGCACGCTCAAAATGCTCTATCAGACCATCGACCTCCCTTCCGGTTGCAGGCTCTTCATCCCAAGACTCACAACCAAATCGCTCAAGATCATAGGTTGGGGGCCAAGATTCTTTCGATTCAATTCCAGAACGCCCTTGCCGATCCAAAAATGCCAGTCGCAATTCATACGACATTACCTGCACTGCAGATCCAAGATTTAAGCTCGAATATTCGGGGTTCGCGGGAATTTCAATATGGTAATGACAACGCGCGAGTTGCTCGTTAAGCAAACCACACTCTTCTCGCCCATAACAGATCGCGACACGACCTTTTTCAGCTTCTTCAATTAACAACGGGGCGATTTGTCGAGGCGTCACATGAGGGTATGCGAGCGACCGCAGGCGCGCTGAAGTGCCAACAATAAGTCGACAGTCTGCGATCGCATCATCAAATGTCTCATAAAGAGACGCACCATTCAGCACATCAAGCGCACCTGATGCTCGCGCTGAAGCGATTGGGGAGGGATAGTCGTCAGGGCTCACCAACCGGCAAGAACTTAATCCCATCGTTTTCAACGATCGAGCAACTGCACCAATATTTCCGGGATGCGATGGCGATGCTAAAACTGAGATCAAATTGCGCGGCAGGCTATCGGGAAGATCGTCCAAACTGGTATCCTTGTTTGTTTAAAGCAAAGATTATAGCGATGCATCCGTCTAATTCACTCCTAGTTCCAATACTGCATAAACACAGCGATCGCCTTTTACGCGCTCAAATTGAAGCACACGCGAAAGATCTCGGCCCCGAGGATCGAAAAAAATTCCTTGGAAAACAATTTGATGCTGTTACTGAAACCATTGAAGAGAAACTTGGAATGTCCTACAAGGACGCACCCGTTTTAACAACGTGGGACCCAAAAACAATTCAATCGTCGATAAAAAGCTGGGTCATTTTTTTAGCAGGGGAAGCCAATTTTACCCTGGGCATCAATGATTTCTCCCTTGGAGTGATGCAAGTTGAGCTTGGTCGGCCCATCAGTTTTTCAGCAATTACCCCAGCTACGCAGAATGAAATCCATGGGCACCGGAATGAAGGTGTTTTTGTGAACGGCTATCGAATCAGAAAAACGTTGTCGAAAGTTGAGTCCAAACTCTGCGTTGTTCTTGGTCCTGAACGCTACGCAGGCGAAGACATTCAATCGTATGATTTTGTTCGGCAAAGTGGAAATGAGTTGGAAGACATGTTGCTTGTTCTTGGTGGGCGAGCGCAAAAGCAGTTCGGCGAGCCAGGTGATGCAACGCTGAAAGCGCTGATCACCCATTTCTTAACGCCCTAAAATCTACTCGAACTCCATCCGCTCAAATACGCGACCTGCATTGCGGGCCGCGAGCTCATCATAGGTATGCCAATGCTTATATTGAGTCTGATCAATCTTGTAGGCATCATCCAACGATCCACCGTCATCAAGAATTTTTTCGACTTCGCTTCGGAGAAACAGTAAGTAATCCTTTGTGCCCGCACTGACCGTCGCGATATCGGTCGGTCCGCCATGCCCAGGGACAATTAACCAATCACGCACTTCATCAGCAAATAAATCAAAACTCTCCAGCCAAAGTGCCGTATCCGTATTGTCAAAGATCGGAGGCATCCGAACGTGAAAAGCCATGTCTCCAGCCAATACAACCTTCTCATTCGGGATAAGGACACTCACATCGCCTGGTGAATGAGCTGAGCCGTAAATTTTCGCAATAATTGGTTGCCCACCCAAGTCAATCTCGTGTTGCTCCTCAAACGTGACGTCAAAATTTACGAGATCTGTATCTTCGGCAAACTCCTTCGCATATTCACGCATCCGATTCAAACCACCGAAGCCTTTTTCATCGAGTTCGTGTTGTGCATCAACATGTCCAATTAGTGTGGCGCCTTGCGATTTCCAATAATGATTTCCATAGGTCGCGTGGCCTTGACCGTTTTCACTGATCACGTACTTAACCGGCAAATCAGTCACCTTTTTGATTTCGCCATGCAATGCGCGCGCGAGAGCATTATTGGACCCACCATTGACTACCAGAACTGCCTCTGACCCGATAACAAAGGACAAATTATTGTTGTGTCCTGCATTTTGGTAAGTTGGAGGCTGCGTTGCACCAATCGCGCTGTAAACCCCATCACTGACTTTGACCGGATAGTCGTAGAGCGCACTATCTGGTGCTTTATCGAGAGGCCCATATTCACCGCGCTCGAGTGCGGTCTTCTCTTCAGCCATAAGTGATGTGGATACGGCGAAGGCTGCAACAAAAATCCATGAGTGCATCATTAGTCCCTATTAACGTTATAACTACTGAAATGTAATGTACCGCTTCTGCTGAACCAAGCAAACGCTTGAACACAGAGTTATTGTCCGAGATCAAGTATTACGAGTTGCCTCACCTTTTTCATATGCGATCACAGTCGCTGGCCGCGCTGAGATGTGATCAAACCAACGTTTCACATTTGGGTAATCATGCAAGTTCATTTCCTGCCACTCATATCGAGCGATCCACGGATAACACGCCATATCGGCAATCGAATAATCGTCAGCAATAAAATCACGACCCTCAAGCGCACCGTTTAACACACCGTAAAGTCGTGCGGTCTCTGTACGATATCGATCAATTGCATAGGGGATTTGTTCTGGTGCGAATCGTCCAAAATGATGATTCTGACCCGCCATGGGGCCTAGACCACCCATCTGCCACATCAACCACTTCATCACGTAAAAGCGATCGCGCAGCTCAACCGGATAAAACTGACCTGTTTTTTCTGCTAGGTAGAGGAGTATGGCGCCCGATTCGAATAAATCGATCGGCTCACCTCCGCCGACAGGGTCATGGTCAACAATCGCAGGCATGCGGTTGTTAGGAGATAATTTGAGAAACTCAGGCTGAAACTGATCACCTGCGGTGATATTGATCGGATGAATCGTATACTCGAGACCACACTCTTCGAGCATCATCGTAATTTTGTTACCATTAGGGGTTGGCCAGTAATATAAGTCAATCATGAATTTCTCCTGTAGTAGGGGCAATGTGAACTTGGAAACGAATAAAAACAAGGATAATCAGATCTTATTATGTCGACCCTTCGCCAAACCCTATTACAGCTTGCTACTCGTCTGCTTGAAACGCTTCCAGAATCAGCACCTAAAATTAGTTGGAATGAGACATTGGCAGCGCGCTGGGTCCATGATCGGGCAAATATGGGGCATCTACGACCGCTGCAGCCAAGACTCGATCAAACATTTGACGGCCTGATTGGTGTTGACCAACAAGCCTCCCAATTCAAGGCTAACCTCGAGCTATTTTTGAGAGGGTTGCCTGCCAACGCAACGCTACTTTGGGGCGCACGTGGCACAGGAAAATCATCGATGGTTCGTGCTGCACTGACGGCCTATCACGATCGAGGATTGAGAATCGTTGAGGTCGAAAAAGCTCACCTCGGTGACTTACCTGCCATTGTCGATCACGTGCGCTCAGAGCCATTTCAGTATTTGATCTATTGCGATGATCTGACATTTGAAGACGGCGAACGTGAGTACTCGGGGCTCAAAACAGTTCTCGATGGAACTTTGGAAGAATTTGGCAGCAACATCTTGGTGGTTTGCACCAGTAACCGCCGACATCTGGTTTCTGAACCGATGAGCGACAACCAGCACGCCACAGTTGTTAATGGAGAAATCCATCAAGGTGATGCCATTGAAGAGCGAGTCTCGTTGTCTGACCGTTTTGGCCTTTGGCTCTCTTTTTACCCCTACCCCCAAGATATTTATATATCAATCGTCAAACACTGGTATGACGAGCTCGGCAAGGATTTGCAATTACCCGAATTCTCGGAGGCCATGGCTGTTGAAGCCAATCGCTTCGCGATTGGCCGCGGTGGCCGTGGTGGTCGAGTTGCCCGTCAATTCGTTATAGATTGGATGGCAAAACAACTTCTGTCGTCATCTGCAGTCAACAAATATCAGCAATAATATTTGGCTCAAATGACTACTATATC
>CBFHIN010000031.1:0-17101 GCA_965655875.1 Litorivicinaceae bacterium
TCTGCGATGCGAGTTGCAGACGGTGTCCACATGACTGTCATGTTTGATTAATCCAAAAGTCGAATCGAGATTTGATGCTATCAGAAACCTTAGATTTTTTGGGACTGTCTCTACGACTATTGCGTGAATTTATCAGCTTGAAAAATTGTGTGTTGCGACGTAATTTGCTTATATTGCAATGCACAAATTTCAGAGAGGTCTGAACCATGTTTGATCAGTTATTAAAGCAAAACGAAGAAATGATGAAGTCAATGCAGTCGATGATGAACTTCGACGCATATGAAAAAGCAATGAAGCCAATGAGTGATTTGTTGGAACTTCAGCGGTCGATGCTTGAGTCATTGGCTGAAGAGCAAACGCAGCTTTCAACAGAAATGATGGCTGATGCGCTTGAAGAAGCGCGTGCTGTTTGTCAGTGCGAATCAATGCCTGAATTGATGGAGGTCCATAAGAAATTCCTTCAGAAGTACCAAGAAAAGATGGCTGAACTCGCCAAAAAGCAAGCATCCTCTTGGACTCAGGTCAGTGAAGAGGCATTACATCTTGTGAAGAAAAATACTGAAGAAATGGCGAAATCATTGAAGAAGTAATTGATGTGAGCAATAAAAAACCCCGATTGATTTATCAACCGGGGTTTTTTTACGTCTCAGATATTGTTTAGAGACGAACGCGAACGTAATCGCCAGGTGCAGCAACAATCTCTTCGAATTCCTTGTTTGCACCAATTTGGCGAGCAGGAACATGCTTGGAATCTTGTTTATCCAGCCATTCATGCCAATGTGTCCACCAAGATCCTGGGTGATCAGTGGCAGTCTCAAGCCAATGATCAGCACCTTGTCCTAGTTCGCCATCGGTCCAGTAGTTACGTTTGTTTTTCGCCGGAGGGTTTATCACGCCCGCAATGTGTCCTGATCCACCCAATACAAATTCGACTTGACCGCCAACCAAGTCTGTCCCGAGGAATGTCGTTTTCCACGGAGCAATGTGATCTTCAATTGCAGACAGAAAATAAATTGGTGTCTTAATTTTATTGAGCTCGATTGGTTTGTCGCAGCAGGTGAATCCGCCAGGTGTCGCAAGACTATTGTTGACATACATTTCCCGGATGTAGGTGTTGTACATCGTTGCTGGCAGGTTTGTTGGATCTGAGTTCCAATACAACAGATCAAATGGCGGGGGCGTTTTACCCTTGAGATAATTGTTGACGACATACGACCAAATCAGATCATTCGAGCGCAGCATGTTAAAACCAAGCGCTAGGCTCTTGCCTGACATCACACCATCCTTAGCGACCTGTGCTGCACGCATGTCGACCTCTTCTTCGTCGAGGAAGACGCCAAGATCGCCTGGATCTGAGAAATCGAGAAGAGTGGTCAAGAATGTTGCAGAGGCAATGCTTGTATCACGCTTTTTCTGCATCACACCGAGAGCTGATCCCAAAATCGTACCGCCAATACACCAGGCGACAGCATTCATTTTCTTTTCGCCTGTGATTTCTTTGACAACACGCGTTGCTTCAAAAATTCCGTCTTGGACGTAATCATCCCACCCAATATTGCTGTACTCAGGGGTCGTGTTCGCCCATGAAATCAGGAATACGGTATTGCCTTGATCAACGCACCATTTCACGTATGAATTTGCTGGTTGCAGATCGAGGATATAGAACTTGTTGATACAAGGCGGAACGATCAACATAGGACGTTGATGAACGGTTTCCGTTGATGGCTTGTATTGGATTAATTCAAACAGATGGTTTCTAAAAACAACTGAGCCTTCCGATACACCGATATTTTCGCCAAGAACGAAGGCTGTTTCATCGGTCATGGTGATGCGACCTTTCTCAAGATCGGTCATTAGGTTTTGTAATCCGTCAACCAAGCTCTGGCCGTTTGTTTCCATCACCTCTTTGAGTACATCAGGATTCGTCGTTACGAAGTTCGACGGACTCATCGCATCAATAAAATATTGGGTATAAAACTTCAGTTTATCTTTTTCTTTCCCTTCGACTGGAAGCGCATCGGTGGATTTACTGAGAACGTCCGCAGTCAATAAATACGACTGCTTGATGAAATCGAACACGGGGAGTTTGGACCATTCCTCGGAATCGAATCGACGATCTTTTTGTGGCTGAAAATTCATCGTGCCACTCATTAAGTCGGTCCAAACTTTGAATTGGTCTTGCTGATATTTGGTAACCATCTCAAGCCACCCCTGAGGATTGGTCCATGGCTGAATGACCAACTGCGTCCATACATTGGTTAAGTTTTTAACGATGTCGGCGGTATCTTCAGAGCGCATCAATCCTTGCAGCAATCGCTTACTCTCTGCGTTCATGGATTCGAATAACTGTTCCGGTGCTTGCTGATTTTCAGTGCTCACGTCCGTGTCCTCTCAAAATTGAAGTCGATAGTTTATTGTGCAGCGCAAAAAAAGGGAAGCCGATCACGCGAATTCGCGACCGGCGATTGGGCGTTTGCCCTTAGAACATGTGCTGTCCGCCGTTAATCGCGAGGTTTGAACCCGTTACAAAGGCAGCGCGCTCCGACGCGAGGAAGGAGACGGCGTAAGCAATCTCATCAGGATTACCGAGACGTCCAACTGGAATCGTCGATGCAATTTTTTCGAGAATTTCATCACCAATGGCTGCGACCATCGCTGTCATGATATAGCCAGGGCTGACAGTATTGACGGTGACACCTTTTGATGCGACTTCTTGAGCAAGCGATTTTGTAAAACCATGCATCCCCGCTTTTGCTGCCGCATAGTTTGATTGGCCGAACTGTCCTTTTTGACCATTCACTGAGCTGATATTAATGACTCGGCCCCATTTTTCTTCCAACATTCCGTTGATCACAAGACGTGTCATATTGAATACCGAGCGTAAGTTCGCATGCATCACTTGATCCCATTGTTCGAGCGTCATTTTGCGGAACGTTGAGTCTCGGGTAATTCCAGCGTTGTTCACAAGACAATGAATATTGCCGTGTCGTTCAACAATTCCTTCAATACATTGTCGTGCAGATTCGGCATCTGAGACATCACCATAAGCAATATCAAATTCAAATCCGGCTGAACGTTGTTCTTCTTGCCATCCCTTGGCCTTATCGTGGTTTCCGCCAGAATTATATCCTGCGACCACTGTAAAGCCTTGGTTAAATAATTCTTGGCAAATTGCGGTTCCGATACCACCGGTGCCACCGGTCACGAGTGCGATACGCTTAGACATGCGAAGCTCCATGCAGTTTGTTATAAATACCTCTTTATTAGCTACCCTATCTTCGAGAGATGCAAGCGTGTCGAACCCAAAGTCGCCCACTCCATTAGTCGCAGAAATCATCGATGCGGCCGGTTTGAAGTGTCCTGAACCCGTCATGATGTTACGTAATGCGTTACGAAAGGTCGAAACTGGATCGCAAGTGAAGTTGATTGCTACAGACCCTTCAACATTGCGAGACATTCCCACGATGTGTCGGTTCATGCAGCACACACTTGTGTCACAAACCGAACGCGACGGAATTTATGAATTTGTTGTTTCTGCGCGGACGCTGAGCCCACAGGCTTGAAGTAGTTGTTGCCAGTTTTGAATGTGTTGGTTCAATCTGGATTTGAGCGTCTTCTGAGTATTCGCAGGTAGGCGCAACAGTGCGTTGACAAAATCTTCGGGTGTTCGAAAAGCGATTGGGACGGCGTTCCACTGTGTGTTGAAGTGATCAAGAGTTTGCATCACTGCAGACAACTTCGGTTGCACCGTCTTTGCAAAGTACTCATTCACAAACTGCTGAAGATTGCGCCCTCGTTGCGTTGGGGTGCCCATCGGACACATCGTGTTTTGCTGGATTGCAGCTGTCTGGATTTCATTTGCAATAACTAGCCAGTCGAGTGTTTCTACGATGGTTCGATGAAGTGTTCCATGATGCTGAGTTTGGCTCCAACGCTGGAGAGCCTCTTCAAATTCTGTAATCGCGTCAGTATCAGGTGGATTCTTGTTGTTCAATGCCCGTAATAGAACCGTGAGCACTGGTTCTGCTTTTTCGACATACGACACACGACTAGCACTGAGTGATTCAAATGGTGGACTCAACTTGGAATGGATCCGATCTGACTCTTCACTTTTGATCAACAAACGCAGTATTGCGATCTCAACATCGCGTGTTTTTGCCTCTGTAGCGCGTTGGAACCAAACCTCTTCAGCGAATTGAGTACATTGCTCAAGTCCTTTTTTCAGTTTCCATTCGTAAATAAAGCGAGTGGATTCCTGTTTTTGCCTTCCAAGACTTGAATTACGTTCAGCGATGAGTGGCAATAATCCGCATTCTCCTAATTCAAGTGCGTTGCCAAACCCTATTCGGGTATCACTCATCTCGATTTTTGAATCAATTGCTTTGAGTGAAGAAACGGCGGGCAGGGCAATCGGATCTTGATCGAGAATGGACGCAATCCGATTGAGTTCATCTTGCGTGGGTGCAAGTGTGTGCTTGGTCCAATTACACCCGGTTAAGAAGATGACGAGTAGCCAGATCGGTATCGGTAAAATGATGCATGCCCTCAATGATGCGTTTGGCCGTTGACGGCGGGTTCTCCTTCATTTCTATGTATCCGTTTTGCAACTTCTCAAGGAACTGCTGCGATGGGGGACGCCCAGAAAAGTCATCGAGGCTCGGCGCGAAAGGAATATCCCAAATCTCACAAAAGAGTTTCTCAAGACCTTGAGGCCTTGCCTCGACTGATTCGAATTGGATTTGCTGATCGGTTGTTCTGCCACATGGTTCGTACCAATAACCAAAGTCATCAAGTAATCGCCGCGCTTCGCCTGCTAGACAAAAATGAGCGAGCTCATGGAATAAGCTTCGAATATGGTCATCTCGAAAAAAAAGAATTGCGGGCGAGCTGTCTTTTGGTGCTTGATAGAAAGGCTCAGGGGCTCCGCCTTGTATCTCGACTTCAGGCAGGATTTCGGTCAGTGCGCGAGTCACATGAGAGATTAGAGCGTGTTCAAGCATGAAAGGATAATCAACGTTGGCGTGGTTGTGGATTGTACTCGGAATATTGGCTGTTGTGGGCTCGATTACGATGCTCTTACCCTCTCCCATGGAGCGACGCCAAGCTGATCGACGCATGGCTGCACTCAAGTTGGGAATGAAGGTCCGAATCCAAACCGTGGATCCGTGGGTGACCGAACGCCTTGAGTTAAGACAAATTACTCAGTATCAAATTTGGACAGATAAACATCCTCGACGAGTTGCACTTTGGCGTATTCCCGATCGCGTCGACCCATGGGCCTCGCCGCCGAGTTTCAGCTCTTGGGATCTTGTGTCGGGAGAGTTTGGCGAATTTTTGAAGTCGATACCCGAAGACATTATTGGTGTTGGTTCTGAGGATGGGTATGTTTGGGTTGGGTTTGATGATGCTCGTGCATCGATCGAGCCCGAAACCGTGCATCAAATTCTTGATCAAATGATGACGTTTCTCGCGAAGCGTTAACAAAATTATTGACCGAATACTTGAGTCAGCTGAATTTCTGCCGTATTCCTAAAAAAGAACGTAATGCTTGCATCGAACGAGGGAATCCTTTTTCAATGCTCGCGAGAATCCAATCCACTAGTTTAGAGCGCTTAGAACATTCATGGGAAAATCGTTGGTTATCGTAGAGTCTCCGGCCAAAGCCAAGACTATCAACAAATATCTCGGTTCAAATTTTGTCGTGAAATCGAGTGTTGGTCACATTCGTGATCTACCAACATCGGGCTCAGGCACAACTGAGAAAGCGCCGAAATCAACGTCGATGTCGAAAGAAGAGAAGGCGAAACAGCAACTCATCCGACGAATGGGGATCGATCCTGATCATCGATGGACAGCACGTTATGAGATTCTCCCGGGGAAAGAAAAGGTTGTTGCTGAATTAAAAAAACTGGCTTCTCAGGCTGATCACATTTATCTCGCAACTGATTTGGATCGCGAAGGAGAAGCAATTGCTTGGCATCTTCAAGAAACAATCGGTGGCGATCCATCGAAATATCAGCGCGTGACGTTTTCAGAAATTACCAAGTCGGCGATTGAAGCGGCTTTCAGTAAACCATCTTTGGTCAACGTTGATCGAGTCAATGCGCAACAAGCGCGAAGGTTTCTCGATCGAGTGGTTGGCTACATGGTGTCGCCTTTATTATGGGCAAAGATTGCGCGCGGATTGTCAGCTGGGCGCGTTCAATCGGTTGCAGTTCGCTTAGTTGTCGAGCGAGAGCGAGCCGTTCGTGCGTTTGTCCCCGAAGAATATTGGGAGATCTTTGCAGATCTGACCCATCAAAAAACGGAATCACGGTTTCAGGTTAGCGAGTATCAGAATAAACCATTCAAACCTGTCAATGCAGATCAAGCTAAGGTTGCCACGGACGCACTTCACTCTGCTGCGTTCGAGGTTGTTGAGCGCGAGAGTAAGCCAGGTAAAACGCGCCCTCCTGCACCATTTATTACGTCGACGTTGCAGCAGGCGGCTAGCCAACGGTTAGGCTTTGGTGTGAAGAAAACGATGGTACTTGCGCAAAGATTATACGAAGCGGGCCTCATCACTTACATGCGGACCGACTCGACCTACTTATCGAATGACGCGATCTATTCAGCTCGAGCTCTCATCGAGAACGATTACGATTCGCGATATCTCCCTGAAAAGCCAAACTATTACGCAAATCGCGAAAACGCGCAGGAAGCACACGAAGCCATCCGCCCATCGGATGTTCGTAAGAAGGGTGCTGAATTGAGTTCAGTCGAGCGCGACGCGCAACGTCTTTACGAATTGATCTGGCGACAATTCGTTGCGTGCCAGATGACCCCAGCTGAATATTTGACTACTACGATCAAAGTCGGAGCCAGTGGGTATGGGTTAAAAGCTCGCGGTAAGGTAACCACATTTGCTGGTTATCAAGCAGTGCTGCCACCTGGTGGAAAGGGTGATGACGCCGAGGAACTCCCAGATGTCAAAGTCGGTGATGTGCTCACACTGGCGGGACTTGACCCTCAGCAAAAGTTTACATCGCCTCCGGCTCGCTACAACGAGGCGTCGCTGGTTCGCGAACTGGAAAAGCAGGGGATTGGTCGTCCATCAACCTACGCAGCAATTATTTCAACCATCCAAGATCGCGGTTATGTCGAGATGGAAGGGCGCCGTTTGTTTGCGACGAAAATGGGTGAGATCGTTACAGATCGGTTGGTTGAGAATTTTAGTGATTTGATGAACTACGATTTCACAGCCGGAATGGAAGGCTCACTGGATGATGTTGCTGAGGGTCGTAAAGACTGGATCGCTCTCCTCGACGAGTTTTATCAGCAATTTAAGGAAACGCTTGATCAGGCAGCGAGTCCTGAGGGGATGCGACCGAATACGCCAACCGAAACAGATATTCAGTGTCCGACTTGTGATCGAACCATGATGATTCGGACTGCAACCACTGGAGTATTTTTGGGTTGTTCGGGATATCAATTGCCTCCGAAAGAGCGCTGTAAAACGACCATTAATCTGACGCCGGGCGATGAAGCCATTCCGGAAGGTGAAGATGCTGAAACCCTCGCCTTAATGGAGAAACAACGTTGTCCAATTTGCCAGACTGCGATGAACTCATATCTCATTGATGAGAAGAGAAAATTGCATATTTGCGGTAACAATCCGGATTGCTCAGGCCACGTGATCGAGCAGGGCCAATTTAAGATCAAAGGCTACGAAGGACCCTCGATTGAATGTGATAAGTGCAGTCATGAAATGCAACTCAAAACAGGTCGCTTTGGTAAATTCTTCGGCTGTACCAATAGTGAGTGCAAAAATACGCGCAAGCTTTTGAAAAATGGGCAGCCAGCACCGCCAAAAATGGATCCAATTCCGATGCCTTGGTTAAAGTGTCAAAAAGTTGAAGACACTTATGTATTACGTGATGGTGCAAGTGGTTTATTTTTGGCGGCGAGTGGGTTTCCGAAAAATAGAGAAACTCGAGCGCCATTGGTTTCTGAGCTACTTAAAGTGAAGGATCAATTGGATCCCAAATATCACTTTATCTTGTCAGCACCAGAGACTGATCCAGAAGGGCGACCTGCACAGGTGCGGTTCTCGCGAAAAGCAGGAGCTCAATATGTCATGAGTGAAGTGGACGGTAAGGCAACAAAATGGAAAGCCACTTATGACAATGGGCGCTGGACCGTCGCCTAATGAAGCCTGTTAGGACCCGACGTCGTGTCCTTGAGTCGCTTGCTAAGACCAAGGCATTGCTTGCGGTAAAGGCAGACAATCGCATCCAGCATCACGCGCTGTCTGAAGCAGTACTTCATCAAATACAAGCGACTTGGACTGCGTTGATCCGCCAGGTTGGTGATGCTCACGGACTGAAGCCTGAGGGTATTCACGAATTACATGATTTGGTCGAGCAACTAGCCGATCGACAGCTTCCGTCATTTGAAGCGAGAAAACTTCAAGAATTGAGTGACGATCCTGAAAGTTGGGTTTCGGTCTTCCAGGCACATGTCGCAAAAGTAGGGTGTCCCGACGAGGTCGCTGATCCTCTGGATTCAAACCAAATTCCTTTAACCGATACAACTGGCCTCGAACAACTTAAAAACCAAAGGTATGGGGTCTGGGTTGACGCCTTATCCGATTTAATTACCGATTTTCAAAACCAGTTTGATGAATCTTAAAGTGCTGTTCGAATGACGCCGACAGCGTGCCCTTCGATGAAGAATTCGCGATCTGATGTAATTTCAATTGGGCCATAATTGGAATTCTCGGCCAGTAATCTGACACCTTTTGGGCTTCGATCGAGTCGTTTAACAGTCACTTCTCCATCGACACGAGCCACAACAACATCGCCATGTCGTGCTATGTCAGATTTCCGCACAGCGAGGAGATCGCCATCAAATATTCCGATATCAATCATTGAATCGCCTTGAACCTTCAAGAGATAGTCGGGCGCTGGGGAGAAGAGCTCTGAGCGCACCGGCACAACTTTTTCGATATGAGCAACTGAATCAATCGGGACACCTGCTGCGACCTTGCCTATCACTGGCAAGCCTTGCTCGTCATCATCGTGATCGTCAATTGGTGTAAGACACTGAATTCCTCGGCTTGCGCCACCTTGTAAACGAATTGCACCTCGCCGCTCGAGCGCACGTAGATGGGATTCTGCTGCATTGATTGAGCGAAACCCTAATGTCTCGGCAATTTCAGCACGAGTCGGCGGGCGTCCCTCGTCTCGAATCGATTGTTGAATCACGTCTAAGACGCGGGTTTGTGCTTTGGTCAGTTTGATCTCTTCCATACTGGATAAATTAACAGTATTTAGTTGGAATTGGAATCACTCGCTGATGAGATATTCAAGTAGGGCTTTTTGAGCGTGTAGTCGATTTCCGGCTTGTGTCCACACATGTTGCGTTCGTTGATCGTCAAACAGGTTCTCTGCAATTTCTTCACCTTCGTGTGCCGGCAAACAGTGAAGGAAGCAGACATCGTCACTTGCTTGATCTAGCAATTCTGACGTGATTTGAAAGTCTTTAAATGCCTGTAGACGCTCGTTCGCCTCGCCTTCTTGACCCATGCTGGCCCACACGTCAGTCGTGACGACTTGAGCGCCTTGTACCGCTTCCTCGGGGCTCGAGACGAATCGGACGCGATCACGGGCTTTGGCGACCCATTCCGCGGATGGTTCATATCCGTCCGGTGTCGAAATCGTCAAATTCAATTCAAAAATGCCAGCCGCTTCTAAATAACTGTTACAGACGTTATTGCCATCGCCGATCCATGTCACGTTGAGGTCTTTTATATCACCGAAAATTTCTTGCATCGCTTGAATATCGGCGAGGAGTTGACATGGATGGCATGTGTCGGAGAGGCCGTTAATCACAGGGATCGTTGATGCCCCTGCAAATCGCTCGAGTTTGCTGTGATCATCGGTTCGAATCATCACGGCACTTACCATTTCCGAGAGAACGCGTGCTGTATCCTCGAGCGGCTCGCCACGGCCGAGCTGTGTGTCATTTGGCGATAAGAAGATAGCGGATCCACCAAGCTGTGCCATTCCCGCCTCAAAACTGACGCGTGTCCGGGTTGAGGATTTTTCGAAAATCATCGCAAGAACGTGCTGTTCGAGTGATTGACTGAACTTCTTTGCTTGATATTCTTTTTTTAGCGCATGCGCGCGCTCAAGCACTTTAAAAAGTGCTGATCTGGACAAACTATTGAGGGTCAGGAAATCTGTTTTCGCCATAACCGTGTTCCGGAAAAGCGACGCAGTGTACCATTCACTAAGAAACCAAGCGAGCACTGAGAGGAAGAGATGAGCACACTTGATACGATCAAATCACAAATCGGAGAGAACCCGGTACTTTTGTACATGAAAGGCACTCCAAACCAGCCGCAGTGTGGATTCTCCTCGCAGACGGTGCAAGCGTTGATGGCATGCAATCGGCCTTTTTCGTTTGTTAATATTCTCGAGCACCCTGACATCCGAGCGGAGTTGCCGAAATATGCAGAGTGGCCGACGTTCCCCCAATTGTGGATTAACGGCGAACTGGTTGGTGGCTGTGACATCGTCTTGGAGATGTATCAGTCTGGCGAGCTTAAGCCGATGGTGGAAGCGGCTTCGCCCGAAGCTTCTGAGTGAGCCAAGATCTGAGTGCGGCTGGTTTTAAGGGTTTATTGAGAACGGTCGCACCCAGTTCCTTTGCTTGAGTTTTCATCTCATCGCCGCGATCAGCGGTGATTAGTGCGCATTCGATATCCCTTCGTAACGCTCTGATGACTGCAATCACGTCGACGCCCAACGCATCGTCATCGAGGTGGTAATCAACGAGTGCGATCTGAATATCACTGTGCATTTTTACCGCTTCCTTCGCGTCCTCTAGTGTTAAGCCGGTCAACACGTTCGCTCCCCAACCGGTGAGAAGACTCTGCATACCAATTAAAATATCGTTGTCGTTGTCGATCACCAGTATCGTGCGTCCTGTGAGTGGCTGCGACAGGGTTTGACCGCGCTGAGCTCGTCGTTGATTGAGTGTTTCGGGCTGTTTATCCGATAGCGGTAAGGTGACAGAGAAGCAAGAGCCGACTCCAGGTGTCGAGTGGACCTGAAGTGATAGGCCTAACAAATCACAAATTCGTTTTGAGATTGAAAGGCCGAGACCTAAACCTTTTTTATCTGTCTGAATTCCTTCAGCGAGGCGCTTGAATTCATCAAAAATTGAGGAGAGATCATCTGGATGGATTCCGATCCCTGTATCCCAGATTTCAAGGCGGACCTCTGGTCCAAAGGTTCTGACAGCAAAAAGCACACGGCCATTTGCACCGGTGTATCGCAATGCGTTCGATAGAAAGTTTTGCAGAACGCGCCGCAATAACTTTGGATCTGTATCAACAATGGCGGGACGTGCTTTTGCTTTGAATTGGATTCCACGTTGCTCAGCAATCGCTTGGAATTCTTGAGATAACTGCCCAAACAGCTCCTCTAGATTAAATGCTTTGGGCTCTGCTTGCAGTGCGCCTGCATCGAGCTTGGAGATCTCTAACAAGGTTGAGATGAGATTTTCGGCCGAGCTCAGCGCGCCTTCCAAATGCCCCGTTAATTCTCGAGCTTCGTCTGTTTCTGCTCGCTCGGCTAATGTTGTTGTAAATAGACGCGCAGCGTTCAACGGTTGCAATAAATCGTGTGAAGCGGCGGCTAAGAATCGTGTTTTTGATCGATTGGCTTCTTCGGTTGCCCGCATGGCCTGGGTCAAGGCTTTCTCAGTATCTGCGCGACGTTTGTTTTCCGCGGCAAGTGCTTCATTTGCTGTTTGCAGTTCTTCAGTTCTCTCGTCCACGCGGGCCTCAAGCGTCTCATTGGCCATTTCTAGGCCACGTTTGGCCTCATTTCGATCGGTGACATCTTGATAAAGAACAAAAATACCTTGCACTTCTCCATTGTCAGTTCTGTGCGGCACATATAAAGCCTCAAATTCTCGATGTTCACCGGCACGATCGATCGAGACGTCGAAACGTTGGCGACGTCCCTCGAAAGCACGTTGGAGGTAGGGAAGCCGCATTTCATATTCGGCCTCGGTAAAGATTTCTTTGTTTGGTCTACCAATCACTTGCTCGCGCCAAACACGCATCGTTCTCTCAAACGCCTTATTGATGAATTGAATGCGATAGTCTTGATCGACGTAGGCAATCATTGCTGGGACGTTGTCGGTGTAGACCCGAATCGCTTGTTCTGATTCGCGAAGTGCGGTCTCAGCCTCCTTGTAAGGCGTGATATCTGAGTAGCTGGTGACGTATCCCCCATTGGGCATCGGTTCACCGATAATCTCCAACGTGATGCCACTGGAAAGCACTGATTCTCGACGGTAGGCGGTACCTTTATTGAGATGATCAAGCCGACGTTGAAGAGCTTGTTGAATTTGTTCTTCACTTGTGAAGTCGCCGACCACCCCCGTTCTTGCGTTGTGCCGGAAGAGATCTGCAACGGGACGACCAACAGTTAAAACGTCATCGGGGTAGTTGAATAAATCTTGATACCGTTTGTTCCAAGCGACCAATCTTTGATTTTGGTCGACGACGCTGATGCCTTGTGAGAGGTGTTCGATAGACTTACGCAATAATTCTTGGTTTTGCCGAGCCAGTGTTGACGCTTCATCAACTAGGGAGACCAGTTCGCCAAGGTGAATGTTCTTTCCGCGAGATGCGGAGCGAATCACAAGTCGTGCTGACGTGTAGCCAATTTCTTGAGCAAGCACCGATTCGATCGCAGCGATCAACTCCGTTGGTGCTTGGTCTTTGGGGCTGAGCAGTTGAATTTGGTTTTCTTTAATATAGGTCTCGATGATGTGTTGTACTCGATCATTGCCGATAAACCGCGATACAAGTGTGGTCAGATCATCGATCCGGAGATTTTCTTTTAAGTAACGCCCTGTTTTTGAATTTGGAGGCGCGACGTCAACGAAAGTGGCCGCCTGTACCCGATCGACAAGTCGAGATGTGGTGGTCAGTGAAACCACGATATAGGTGAGCAAGTTGAGACCAAGTGACACTAAAACGCCATTTGTTAAAGGGTCGACAGCGAATGGAAGAAATGGTTGAAGTTGTTCCGATGTCGTATGCGACATTTCCGGTAACACTAGAATCAGTGCCCAGCTAACGAGTCCGATCAACATGCCTGCGAGTGCACCAAAGCGATTACCCTGGCGCCAATACAAACCACCAAAAAGCGCTGGTGCAAATTGAGACGCTGCAACGAAGGCAACTAAGCCGATTGATGCGAGAGATCGTTCACTGGTGGCCGATTGGTAATACAACCACGCCAGGGCCATGATGCCGACAATGCAGAGTCGACGAACCATTAACATGATCCATGCAAGGTCTTGTCTTTCTCGTAGCTCTTCAACCGATGATCGAAAGAGAGCAGGAAGGATTAGCTCGTTGGCAACCATAATCGCTAGAGCGAGGGTCGAGACCAGAATCATCCCGGTTGCGGCGGATAAACCTCCTAAAAAGGCAAGCGCCGCTAACGGTTCGTTATCAAACGCCATAGGAAGTAATAAAACAAATGCATCGGGTGGAGCGAGACCGCCAAACTTCAACAAACCAGCGGCCGCAATTGGCACGACGAAAATCACGAAGCCGAGCAAATAAAGAGGGAAAAACCAGCGTGCATTACTTCGGTAACGCTCTTCGTCGGGTGACTCAACGAACGTGACATGAAATTGTCGTGGCAGACAGATGATCGCGAAGCTTGCGAGAACAAGCTGAGTCATGAGTCCCCATTGCGAGAAATCGGTACTAAACACTGCAGCGACGCTTGCATCTTCGCGGGCAAGATGAAACAGATCGTCAAAGCCGTCATACAGCTCGAACGTACAGAAAACGCCGACGAGTACAAACGCAACGAGTTTAACGATCGATTCAAACGCGATCGCGATCATCATGCCGCGATTATTATCGCGTCGTTGACCAGGTAATCGTGTGCCGAACAGAATGGCAAAAATCGTTAAAAAAAGTGCCGCGAAAAACGCGGTGTCGAAAATCTCTGGCTCTGTTCCCGTCGGGGATCCGGCCATGATATTAAACGTTTGACCAACTGCTTTCAGTTGCAGTGCGATGTAGGGAATGGTGCCCAAAAGAGCAACTGTTGTTGTCAGTATAGCGAGGGGATGCGAACGGCCGTATCGAGCAGACATAAAATCAGCGAGCGATCCAATACGGTGCGTTTTAACGACTGCGTGGAACTTTGAAAGGACCGGCCATCCAAAAATAAACACCAAAATTGGGCCGAGGTAGATCGGTAGGAATTCCCACCCATTATTGGCGGCAGAGCCGACGGCGCCATAGTAGGTCCAACTGGTTGCATAGACACCAATTGATAACGGATAAACCCACCGTGCAGCGCGATGCCCACCAAAGGACGAGACGTTGCGATCACCATGCCATGCGATGACAAACAAAACCCCAACGTAGGCCAATGATAGCGCCATGAGCTGCCAGCTTATGTGCACAAGCACTCCTTCGACTTATTGCTTAAATTGTACATAATACGACCAATGTCCTGCTTTTAGTGGTCTCTTTTGGTGGTATTTTCCATCTCGCTTCCTTTGGATGTAATTAACGATAAGAGGATGATGAAGCATGGAAGAGCAAAAAGCTCAAGCCTATTGGCAGGAGAACATCAGAACAATCATGCAATTGCTGGTTGTCTGGTTCATCGTGTCCTACGGCTGCGGGGTCCTATTTGTGGACCTTCTCGACACAATCGCTTTTGGCGGTTTTAAGCTTGGCTTCTGGTTTGCACAGCAGGGATCGATCTACGTATTTTTGATTTTGATCTTTGTATACGCAAAGAGAATGAATGCCATTGATGAAAAATACGACGTGCACGAATAAGGAGCAGACATGGAACTTCAAAGCTTGATTTACCTGTTTGTCGGCGCCTCATTCGCGCTATACATCGGGATTGCGATCTGGTCAAAAGCTGGATCAACTTCTGAATTTTACGTTGCGGGCGGTGGCGTCCATCCAGTTGCAAACGGGATGGCTACAGCTGCTGACTGGATGTCTGCAGCGTCCTTCATCTCCCTAGCAGGCATCGTTTCACTGCTCGGCCGTGATTCAGGTGCTTACCTGATGGGCTGGACTGGTGGTTATGTCCTGTTGGCAATGTTATTGGCACCTTACCTGCGTAAGTTCGGTAAGTTCACAGTGCCTGACTTCGTTGGTGACCGCTACTACTCAGACGTTGCGCGTACTGTCGCGGTTGTCTGTGTGATCTTCGTATCGTTTACCTATGTTGCGGGTCAGATGCGTGGTGTTGGTATCGTGTTCTCACGTTTCCTTCAGGTCGACATCAACACGGGTGTTGTCATCGGTATGGGTATCGTTTTCGTCTACGCTGTATTAGGTGGCATGAAAGGGATTACATACACACAGGTGGCTCAGTACTGCGTATTGATTGTTGCGTACACGATCCCTGCGATCTTCTTGTCACTGCAGGTGACTGGCGATTTCCTACCTCAACTTGGATTCGGTGGAACGATCGAATTTGCGTTTGATAACGGTGTTCGTGAGATTCCAGCAGGAACCTATGTGTTACATGCATTGGATCAATCCTTTAAGGATCTTGGATTCTCTGTGGTATACACCGAAGGCCGTGCGGGTGTTTGGAATACATTCCTACTGACTGTTGCATTGATGTGCGGTACAGCAGGTCTTCCACACGTGATCGTACGTTTCTTCACTGTACCTACAGTTCGTGATGCTCGTATTTCTGCGGGTTGGGCTCTGCTCTTTATTGCGATCTTGTACACAGTGTGTCCAGCGGTTGGTGCATTTGCTCGTCTGAACCTGATCAAGAACACTCAAAATATTGAGTATGCAGCTTGGACTCAGGAATGTTCTGCTGAACAAGCAGCTGCATTAACTGCAGCGCATGACAACCCAGCGATTGATGCTGCGCGTGCTGATTGTGCGGGCCAGTGGTTCAAGACGTGGGAAAATTCGGGTCTCTTGGCTTGGATGGATAAGAACGGCGACGGCAAGATTCAGATCGCTAACGGTGCTGCGTTCAAGGGTAAGCCTTCATTCGATGGCGATAACCGCGGTGCGAGTGGCGAGCGTCTGTTGAAGAACGAAGCAGTTCCAGCTCCAGCTGGTCAAGCAATTGAAAACGAAGTGTACTTCGACCGTGACATCATCGTCCTTGCAAACCCAGAGATCGCATCTCTGCCTAACTGGGTTATCGCATTGGTTGCGGCTGGTGGTTTGGCAGCGGCATTGTCAACAGCGGCGGGTCTGCTTCTTGTAATCTCTTCATCGATCTCTCACGACCTTCTTGGTCGCGTACTGTACAAAGATGAAGCAACTGGGAAATCAAAACTGACTGACGGTCAGGAATTGATGGCTGCACGTGTTGCTGCAGCGGTTGCGATCGGTGTTGCTGGTTATTTGGGTATCAATCCACCGGCGTTCGTAGCACAGGTTGTTGCATTTGCATTCGGTTTGGCTGCGGCATCATTCTTCCCTGTTATCATCAACGGTGTCTTTGATAAGCGAATGAACAAGGAAGGTGCGATTGCTGGTATGGCAGTGGGTCTCGCATTCACATTCATTTATATCATTCTGAATGTGTTTGTGGATAAGTCAGGCACTTACACCATGTTCGGTATTAAGGCGACTGGTATCGGTACAATCGGTATGCTTCTCCACTTTGTGGTTGCATACTTCGTATCGCGCGCGACGGCTGAGCCACCTGCTGAAATTCAGGAAATGGTTGAGAATATCCGTATCCCACGTGGAGCGGGTGAAGCCTCTGCACACTAAGTGTTGAATGACTTCGGTCAAAGCAACCAAAAAGGGCGCCTTTGGGCGCCCTTTTTTATGTCAATATGATTGATATATTGCGAGAGAAAATAATGGTGAGTCAGTGCTAAACACAGAGATTCCGCCCTTTGACCTATTAAGTTCTGAAGAGCTTCAAACGGTAGAACGGAGCCTTTCCATCACATATTTCGATGCTGGCGAAGACATTATTCCTGCCGGTGGATCGCCAGAAGGGATTTACATCATCATCAAAGGTCAGGTCGAAGAGTATGATGAGACGATTGAGGG
>CBFHIN010000032.1:0-15999 GCA_965655875.1 Litorivicinaceae bacterium
GTGGATGCGGTTGCGAAGCTGCCAACGAAGGACGAAGCGATTGCAATGCTGATGAGCGTGATGACCGCACCTGTAGCTAAGTTCGTACGTACGATGAACGAGGTTCCAGGTAAGTTGGTTCGTACCGTTGCAGCAGTTGGTGAAGCGAAGAAAGCGGGTTAATCCCGTTGGCTTTTCAATTGACATAGTTTGTAAACGAAATTTGGAGAAATACCATGGCACTGTCTAAGGACGATATCCTGAACGCGATCGCCGAAATGAGCGTGATGGACGTTGTTGAACTTGTTTCAGCAATGGAAGAAAAATTCGGTGTAACAGCAGCAGCTGCAGTTGCAGCGGCACCTGTTGCAGCAGCTGGCGGAGACGCTGGAGCTGGTGCAGCGGCGGAGAAGGACGAATTTGACGTTGTTCTCACAGCAGCTGGTGACAAGAAAGTGAACGTGATCAAGGTTGTTCGTGGCGTTACAGGTCTTGGCCTGAAAGAAGCGAAAGACCTCGTTGATGGCGCTCCTAACACCATCAAAGAAGCTGCGTCGAAAGACGAAGCAGAAGACATTAAAAAGCAGCTTGAAGAAGCAGGCGCATCTGTCGAGCTTAAGTAATGTTATTGATCCGTTGTTAGACGGATCTGCAGATTGGCTGGTGGTTTCGACCACCGGCCTTTTTGCGCTTTAGCGCCTCGAGGTTTGCGGAAAGCGTTTTACACGTTTTCCGGAACCCTTAAGGGGTCGAATTACAGTTCATCCGTGGTGGATGACTATCACACGTTGAGGAAGGCAAATGGCTTACTCGTACACAGCGAAAAAACGTATTCGGAAGGATTTTGGGACTCTGCCATCAGTGATGGAAGTGCCACAGCTTCTGGCAATTCAGCTTGATTCATATCGCGAATTTTTGACAGGTGGTTCGATTGAGAATACTGCTCAATCAACTGGCCTTGAAGCCGCGTTCCAGTCGGTTTTTCCTATTCAATCATTTTCAGGTAACGCCGAGCTTCAATATGTGAGCTACCGGTTGGGTGAGCCTGTATTCGATGTGAAAGAGTGCATCCTTCGTGGTGACACATACGCTGCACCGTTGCGCGTTAAAGTCCGTTTGGTTCTGTTCGAGAAAGAAGGATCGAACAAGTCGGTTAAAGACATCAAGGAAGAAGAAGTTTACATGGGCGAAATTCCGCTCATGACCGAAAACGGTACGTTTGTTATCAACGGTACCGAGCGTGTGATCGTCTCACAGTTGCATCGTTCGCCGGGTGTGTTCTTCGAGCACGACAAAGGGAAAACCCACAGCTCGGGTAAGTTACTCTATTCAGCTCGGATCATTCCTTACCGTGGTTCATGGTTGGATTTTGAATTCGATCCCAAGGATCAGGTATTCGTTCGTATTGACCGCCGTCGGAAGCTGCCTGCATCGATTTTACTTCGTGCGATGGAAATGTCAGATGAAGAGATTCTTGGCCATTTCTTTGAAACCACAGGTTTCCGTTTTGAAAAGACCGATGTCTTTATGACGCTAGTTGCGGAACGTCTTCGTGGTGAGACGCTTGGTTTCGATGTCGTCAATAGCAAGGGTGATGTCATTGTTGAGGCAGGTAAGCGGATTACTGCACGCCATGTCCGCGAACTTCAAAAAGCGAAGTTAGAAGAGCTGAAAGTCGCTGACGAGTATTTGGTTGGGAAAGTCCTGGCGAAAGATGTCGTCAACGAAGCGACGGGCGAAGTGATTGTTGCTGCGAACCAGCCTCTATCTCTCGAGTCAGTTGATGCGATTCGCGAGTCTGGTGTCAAATCGATAGAGTGTATCTACACCAACGATCTCGACCGCGGGCCATACATGTCCGATACCTTGGCTGCTGATTCAACGACGAATCGGATGGAAGCATTGGTCGAAATCTATCGCATGATGCGCCCGGGTGAGCCACCAACCAAGGAAAGTGCGGAAAATCTATTTGAAAGCTTGTTCTTCTCTGCTGACCGCTACGATCTGTCATCAGTTGGTCGCATGAAGTTCAACCGTCGCGTGGGAGCTCGTAAGCTCGAAGGCGGCGACACAGAGCTCGGTGAAGGAATTTTGTCGCAAGACGATATCTTGTCTGTGATGAAGACACTGATCGATATTCGTAATGGTGACGGTGTTGTTGACGACATCGATCACCTCGGTAACCGTCGTGTTCGGTCGGTCGGTGAGATGGCTGAAAACCAATTCCGCGTTGGTCTCGTACGTGTAGAACGTGCTGTCCGCGAGCGTTTGGGTCAGGCTGAGACTGAAGGATTGATGCCGCGTGATCTGATCAACGCAAAGCCAGTAGCTGCTGCTGTTAAGGAATTCTTTGGTTCGAGCCAGCTCTCGCAATTTATGGATCAGAACAATCCATTGTCAGAAATTACACACAAACGTCGTGTATCTGCATTGGGACCAGGTGGCTTGACGCGTGAACGTGCTGGCTTTGAAGTCCGTGATGTACACCCAACGCACTACGGTCGTGTATGTCCAATTGAGACGCCAGAAGGTCCGAACATTGGTTTGATTAACTCACTGGCGACTTATGCACGTACCAACCGATATGGATTCCTTGAATCGCCATATCGCCGTGTCGATAACGGTAAAGTGACAGATGAAATTTTCTATCTGTCGGCGATTGAAGAGTCAGATTTCGTGATCGCTCAGGCTTCCGCGCAGTTGAATGATAAGGGCGAGTTAGTCGAAGAGCTCGTACCTGTGCGTCATCTGAATGAATTTGCGGTGATGCCACCTGAGCGCGTTGATTACATGGACGTATCGCCGCGTCAGGTCGTATCTGTTGCTGCGGCGTTGATTCCGTTCTTGGAGCACGATGACGCGAACCGTGCCTTAATGGGTTCGAACATGCAGCGTCAGGCTGTTCCGACATTGAAGGCCGATAAGCCACTAGTCGGAACCGGAATGGAGCGCCACGTGGCGGTCGACTCTGGTGTTTGTATGATTGCGAATCGTGGTGGAGTGGTTGATTTTGTCGATGCGAAGCGCATCGTTGTTAAGGTCAAGGCAGACGAAGTGGCCGCAGGAGCTGCTCCAGTCGATATCTACAACTTGACCAAATATACAAGGTCGAACCAAAACACCTGTATCAACCAGCGCCCAATCGTTCATGCTGGCGATGTGGTTGCGCGCGGTGACGTCTTAGCAGATGGTCCTTCTGTCGACACGGGTGAGCTGGCTTTGGGTCAGAACATGCGTATCGCCTTTATGCCTTGGAATGGATACAACTTCGAAGATTCAATTTTGATTTCTGAAAAAGTGGTCAAAGAAGAGCGCTTTACAACAATTCATATTCAAGAGTTCTCGTGTGTAGCGCGTGATACAAAACTGGGTTCAGAGGAAATTACCTCGGATATCCCGAATGTTGGTGAGAACGCGCTGGCTAAGCTCGACGAAGTCGGAATTGTGCACATTGGTGCAGAAGTGAAGCCAGGCGATATCTTGGTCGGTAAGGTTACTCCAAAGGGCGAAACACAGTTGACGCCAGAAGAGAAACTCTTACGTGCGATCTTCGGTGAGAAAGCATCAGATGTGAAAGACACCTCAATGCGTGTTGGTACCGGTACAACTGGCACCGTAATTGATGTTCAAGTCTTTACGCGTGATGGCATCGAGAAAGATGCACGTGCGAAGCAGATCGAAGAAGAGCAACTCGATGAGTACCGTAAAGATCTCAACGAAGAGTACCGAATCGTTTCAGAAGCAACGTTTGGGCATCTTGCGAAGCAGTTTGAAGGTCAAAAGGTCGCTGGTGCGCCGAATCTGAAGAAAGGTGACGTACTGACTGCCGACTATCTTGCAAACTTATCTGAAGACGAGTGGTTCAAAGTCAAAATGGCTGATGATGCCCACAACGCATTGATCGCCGAAGCTGAAAAATCGCTGAAAGAGCGCCGTAAAGAGCTCGATGAAGCCTTTGAGGTGAAAAAGAAGAAGTTAACACAGGGCGACGACTTAGCTCCTGGTGTCTTGAAGATCGTGAAGGTCTATGTCGCTGTGAAGCGTCGTATTCAGCCAGGCGACAAGATGGCTGGACGTCACGGTAACAAGGGTGTGATTTCAGTAATCATGCCAGAAGAGGACATGCCATTTGATGAAAATGGCGATCCAGTGGATATCGTTTTGAATCCATTGGGTGTACCAAGCCGAATGAACGTCGGTCAGGTCCTTGAAATGCACTTGGGTATGGCAGCAAAAGGTCTCGGTGTTCGCATCAATGAAATGCTGAAACAGCAAGCGAAAGTGAAAGAAATCCGTGATTTCCTTGATCAGGTTTACAACAAGATCGGCGGAAACCAGGAAGATCTTAATTCACTCAATGATGATGAAATCGTCGCGCTCTCGAAGAATCTAGTCGGTGGTGTTCCATTTGCTACGCCTGCCTTTGATGGTGCAAAAGAAGAGCAGATTAAAGGGCTTCTTGAGCTTGCCGGTATGCCTGAATCAGGTCAGTTCACGCTGTATGACGGTCGAACCGGAGAAGCCTTCGAGCGGCCTGTGACTGTTGGTTACATGTACATGTTGAAGCTCAACCATTTGGTTGATGACAAGATGCACGCACGTTCAACAGGATCGTATTCACTTGTGACGCAACAACCATTGGGCGGTAAAGCACAGTTCGGTGGCCAGCGCTTTGGTGAGATGGAAGTGTGGGCACTGGAAGCATACGGTGCGGCTTATACGCTTCAAGAAATGTTGACAGTGAAGTCAGATGACGTAAACGGCCGGACGCGCATGTACAAGAATATTGTCGATGGCGACCATCGCATGGAGCCTGGTATGCCGGAATCATTCAACGTACTAGTCAAAGAGATCCGTTCACTCGGTATCTCTGTTGAACTAGAAAACGAATAATTCGGTAGGAATTGGAGATTTAAGCAATGAAAGACTTGTTAAACCTGTTAAAGAGCCAGGGACAATCCGCCGATTTCGATCGGATCCGTATTGGTCTCGCATCACCTGAAGAGATCCGTTCATGGTCGTTCGGTGAGGTGAAGAAGCCTGAAACAATTAATTACCGTACGTTCAAGCCTGAGCGCGATGGTTTGTTTTGTGCGCGTATTTTCGGGCCAGTCAAAGACTATGAGT
Organism: Litorivicinaceae bacterium; assembly: GCA_965655875.1. GTDB lineage: Bacteria > Pseudomonadota > Gammaproteobacteria > Pseudomonadales > Litorivicinaceae > HIMB30. Next base: position 5,107 of record CBFHIN010000032.1, read on the forward strand.
GTTTGTGCGGTAAGTACAAACGGCTGAAGCATCGTGGTGTGGTTTGTGAAAAGTGTGGTGTTGAAGTCACACAGACAAAGGTTCGTCGTGAGCGCATGGGTCACATCGAGCTCGCAAGCCCGGTGTGTCATATTTGGTTCTTGAAGTCATTACCATCTCGGATCGGTTTGCTTCTCGACATGACGCTGCGTGACATCGAACGCATTCTGTACTTTGAGACGTATGTGGTTGTTGATCCAGGCATGACTCCACTTGAGCGTGGTCAATTGCTGTCAGACGAGCAGTATTTCGAAGCGTTCGAAGAGTATCAGGACGACTTCACTGCCATGATGGGTGCCGAGGCGATTCGCGCTCTGATGCAGGATATGGATCTTGATGATGAAATCGCGACGATGCGTGAAGAGATCCCAAATACGAATTCAGAAACGAAATTGAAAAAACTTTCGAAGCGTCTGAAGCTTCTTGAGTCGTTCCGCGACAGTGGAAATAACCCTGAATGGATGATCATGGAAGTGCTTCCGGTTCTTCCGCCGGATCTGCGTCCGCTTGTTCCTTTGGATGGTGGCCGTTTTGCCACGTCCGATTTGAACGATTTGTATCGTCGTGTGATCAACCGAAATAATCGTTTGAAGCGGTTACTCGAGCTTCGCGCGCCAGACATTATTGTTCGCAACGAAAAACGGATGCTTCAGGAGTCGGTCGATGCACTCCTAGACAACGGTCGTCGTGGCCGCGCAATTACCGGATCGAATAAGCGTCCATTGAAGTCGCTTGCTGACATGATCAAAGGTAAGCAGGGCCGTTTCCGTCAGAATCTTCTCGGTAAGCGAGTGGACTATTCCGGCCGTTCAGTGATCGTGGTTGGTCCATACTTGAAACTGCATCAGTGTGGTCTTCCTAAGAAGATGGCACTTGAGCTTTTCAAACCATTTATTTACGCAAAGCTTGAAGCACGTGGTCTTGCGACAACGATCAAAGCAGCGAAGAAAATGGTTGAGCGTGAGACGCCAGAAGTATGGGATATTCTGGCTGAAGTGATTCGTGAGCATCCAGTGCTTCTGAACCGGGCGCCAACACTGCACCGTTTGGGTATTCAGGCATTCGAGCCATTGTTGATTGAAGGTAAGGCGATTCAGCTTCACCCGTTGGTCTGCGCAGCCTATAACGCTGACTTCGATGGTGACCAGATGGCTGTTCACTTGCCGTTAACGCTTGAGGCGCAGCTTGAAGCGCGTGCGTTGATGATGTCGACCAACAACGTGTTGTCGCCTGCCAACGGTGAGCCAATTATCGTTCCTTCACAGGATGTCGTTCTTGGTCTTTACTACATGACGCGTCATCGCATCAATGCCAAAGGTGAAGGCATGGTGTTCTCAGACACAGATGAAGTATTGCGCGCGTATGGTGCTCGAAAAGTTGATCTGCAAGCGCAAATCAAAGTTCGTATCGATGAGACAGTGAACGATCCTGAGGGTAACGGTACATCTGAAATTCGTATCGTTGAAACCACAGTCGGTCGTGCGATTTTGTTCTCAATCGTGCCAACTGGACTGCCATTCGCGTTGGTTGATCAAAACATGACGAAGAAGGCGATTTCTCGATTGATTAACTCGTGTTATCGCCGAGTTGGTTTGAAAGAAACAGTGATCTTTGCCGATCAGCTCATGTACATGGGCTTTAGTTATGCAACGCGCTCTGGTTCGTCGATCGGTGTCAATGATTTCGAGATTCCAGAGGAAAAAGCGCAGATCATTGGTGAAGCCGATGCGCAGGTAAAAGAGATTGAAGATCAGTTTGCATCAGGCCTTGTCACCCAGGGTGAGAAATACAACAAAGTGATCGATATCTGGGCGCGAGCAAATGACCTTGTTGCCAAGAAGATGATGGATCGAATTGGTAAAGAAGAGGCTGTCGATGCTGAAGGCAAGACGGTACAGCAGGACTCCTTCAATTCAGTCTTCATGATGGCCGATTCTGGTGCTCGAGGTTCAGCTGCGCAGATTCGTCAGCTAGCCGGTATGCGTGGTTTGATGGCCAAGCCAGATGGTTCGATCATTGAAACGCCAATTACCGCAAACTTCCGTGAAGGTTTGTCAGTGCTCCAGTACTTCATTTCGACACACGGAGCGCGTAAAGGTCTTGCCGATACGGCATTGAAGACAGCGAACTCAGGTTATTTGACTCGTCGTCTTGTCGACGTTGCTCAAGATCTTGTCATCACAGATCATGATTGCGGTACCGAAGAAGGTCTGCGCATGACGCCGCTCATTGAAGGTGGTGACGTCGTGGTTCCTTTGGCGGGTCGAATTCTTGGTCGTGTAGTCGCGCAAGATGTTGTCAAGCCTGGAACCGATGAAGTCCTTCTCGAAGCAGGTACTTTGATTGACGAACAGCTGGCAGAGCAGATTGAAAGCTGGTCTGTGGACGAAGTCATCGTTCGCTCTCCAATTACGTGTGAGGTTCGCCATGGCGTATGCTCCAAGTGTTACGGCCGTGATCTTGGTCGGGGACATTTGGTTAATGTTGGCGAGGCTGTCGGTGTTATCGCGGCTCAGTCGATTGGTGAGCCGGGCACACAGTTGACCATGCGTACGTTCCACATTGGTGGTGCGGCGAGTCGGGCGTCTGCTGCTGATCGTATCGATGTAAAGCACGGTGGTACGGTGCGTTTACACAACTTGAAGTGGGTAGAGCGCTCAAATGGTGACTTGGTTGCCGTATCGCGTTCCGGTGCTTTAAGTGTTGCCGATGAGCATGGTCGTGAGCGTGAATGGTACAAACTGCCGTACGGTGCGGTGATCAGCGTGCAAGAAGGTGCGAAGGTCGACGCCGGTGCGGTTGTCGCGACCTGGGATCCACACACGCACCCGATCATTGCTGATCGAGCGGGTATTGTTCGTTACCAAGCGTTTGAAGATGGTATTACCGTTAAGCGCCAGGTTGATGAGTTAACAGGTCTGGCGAACTACGAAATCATTGATGAGAAAGACCGCCCAGCCGCTGGTAAAGACCTGAAGCCGGGTATCTTCTTGTATGCGGAAGGTGCTGCGATTACCGACGAGCCAATCGCTCACTTTATGCTGCCTGGTGGCGCGCTTGTGTCGCTCGAGGATGGTGCGAATATTGAGGCTGGTTCGGTTGTGGCTCGTATTCCACAAGAATCGTCGAAGACGCGCGATATTACTGGTGGTCTGCCACGTGTTGCCGATTTGTTTGAGGCGCGTAAGCCAAAAGAGTCGTCAATTCTTGCGGAGATTTCAGGTCACGTTTCATTTGGTAAGGAAACTAAAGGCAAAGTGCGGCTGGTGATTTCTCCAGAGGACGGAACAGATCCAGTAGAAATCTTGATTCCGAAATGGCGCCAGCTCAACGTCTTTGATGGCGAGCAAGTGCAGAAGGGTGAGGTGATCTCTGATGGTCCTTCAAATCCGCACGACATCTTGCGTCTATTGGGTGTATCTGAGCTCGCTAAGTACATCACCAACGAAATTCAAGACGTGTATCGCCTGCAAGGTGTTGGCATCAACGATAAGCACATCGAAGTCATTATTCGTCAGATGTTGCGTAAGGTTGAGGTCAGTCAGGTGGGTGATTCGTCATTCATCGCGGGTGACCAAGTCGAATACACGCAGGTCTTGGAAGAAAATGATCGTCTCCGTGGTGACGGAAAGATTGAAGCGCACTATGAGCGTCAGTTGCTGGGTATCACCAAAGCATCGTTGGCGACAGAGTCCTTCATTTCTGCAGCGTCATTCCAGGAAACAACCCGTGTTCTAACAGAAGCTGCTGTTACCGGTAAGGCCGACAGTTTGCGCGGTCTGAAGGAAAACGTTGTTGTGGGTCGTTTGATCCCAGCAGGTACTGGTTTGGCATATCACGCAGAGCGCAAGCGTAAGCGTGCTGAAGCTGGAGATGAAACACGTGTTTCTGCTGCTGAAGTCGCAGAAGCATTAAGTCGAGAGATCGCTGAGATTGAATCTCAGGGGCAAGAAGCCGCGGAGTAATCTCCGCCTTACTTGACTGTAGCTTTGGGCGCGCCTAGAATCGCGCCCTATTTTTTGCAATGGACTAGGGAGTTTGCCAATGGCAACGATTAACCAGCTTGTTCGCAAGCCGCGTAAGCGCAAGGTCGTCAAAACAGACGTTCCTGCGTTACAGGCTTGTCCACAGCGTCGCGGTGTGTGTACTCGTGTATATACAACCACACCAAAGAAGCCGAACTCGGCGCTTCGTAAAGTGTGCCGTGTGCGTTTAACCAACGGATACGAAGTATCTTCATACATCGGTGGTGAAGGCCACAACCTGCAGGAACACTCAGTTGTTCTGATCCGCGGCGGTCGAGTCAAGGATTTGCCAGGTGTGCGTTATCACACAGTGCGTGGTGCATTGGATACCGCGGGTGTGAACGATCGTAAACAAGGTCGTTCGAAGTATGGTGCGAAACGGCCTAAGAGCTAATTCGTAGCCGGATATTCATTAAACTGTAATCATTTATACAGAGTATGGCTCGCCATGCTCAGTAAGGCCGGGCTGAAGTCCCGGAATGACCTGAAGAAAAGGAAAATACAATGCCAAGACGTCGCGTCCCCGTAAAACGTGAAATATTGCCGGATCCAAAATTCGGTGATCAATTGCTCGCTAAGTTCATTAACCACGTCATGGAAAGTGGAAAGAAGTCCATTGCAGAATCCATCGTTTATGGTGCGCTTGATCGCGTCCAAACAAAGAACGGTGGTGATCCACTTGAAGTGTTTAATCAGGCGCTTGAAAACATTGCTCCAATGGTTGAGGTGAAGTCTCGCCGTGTGGGCGGTGCGACGTATCAGGTGCCAGTCGAAGTACGTCCTAGTCGTCGTACCGCACTGGCGATGCGTTGGTTGGTCGAATACGCGCGCAAGCGTGGTGAGAAATCGATGGATGCGCGTCTTGCTGGTGAAATCCTTGATGCGATTGAGCAGCGTGGCGCTGCGGTGAAGAAGCGTGAAGACGTGCACCGTATGGCTGAAGCGAACAAGGCGTTCTCGCACTTCCGTTTTTAATTAAATGATGGCCGCACAGGCGGCCCTATGGAGAGTAACTGTGGCACGTACCACCCCGATTAACCGCTACCGCAATATCGGTATCTGCGCGCACGTAGATGCTGGTAAGACAACGACGACAGAACGTGTTCTGTTCTACACCGGTGTGAACCATAAAATTGGTGAAGTTCACGACGGTGCAGCAACTATGGACTGGATGGCCCAGGAACAGGAGCGCGGTATTACGATCACATCAGCTGCGACGACAACGTTCTGGCAGGGTATGGATCAGCAGTTCGATAAGTATCGAGTCAATATCATTGATACACCGGGTCACGTTGACTTCACGATTGAAGTCGAGCGCTCGATGCGCGTTCTTGATGGTGCGGTTGTTGTGTTCTGTGCGGCATCAGGTGTTGAGCCACAGTCTGAGACAGTATGGCGTCAAGCCGACAAGTACGGTGTTCCGCGTATCTGTTTTGTGAATAAGATGGACCGTGACGGTGCCGACTTTATTCGTGTAGTGAATCAGGTGCGTGACCGTTTGGGCGCGACGGCTGTTCCGATTCAATGCGCAGTTGGTGCCGAAAAAGAATTCAAGGGCGTTGTGGATCTTGTGAAGAACAAATTCATTGCGTGGAACGAAGACGATATGGGTACGACCTTCACTTATGAAGACGTACCTGCCGACGTAGCTGATGAAGTTGCGACGCTTCGTGAAGAAATGATCGAAGCTGCAGCTGAAGCGAACGAAGAGCTGATGGAAAAGTATCTTGAGGGCGGTGAGCTTTCAGAAGCTGAAATTAAGGCTGGTTTGCGTCAACGTACTCTCGCGCGCGAGATCGTTCCTTGTCTGTGTGGTACTGCATTTAAGAACAAGGGTGTTCAGGCGATGCTTGACGCAGTTGTCGATTACTTGCCTGCTCCAGATGAAGTCGAAGCGATTCGCGGAATGAAAGATGACGAGACAGAAGATACACGTCCCGCATCCGATGAGGCGCCATTTGCTGCGCTTGCATTTAAGATCGCAACCGATCCATTCGTTGGAACACTGACGTTTTTCCGCGTGTATTCCGGCGTTCTTAACGGTGGTGATTCCGTACTGAATTCAGTCAAAGGTAAGAAAGAGCGCGTTGGCCGGATGGTTCAAATGCACGCCAACTCGCGTGAAGAAATCAAGGAAGTTCGTGCTGGTGATATCGCTGCTGCGGTCGGTCTGAAGGACGTTACAACGGGCGATACGCTGTGTGACACTGCCAGCCCAATTATCCTTGAGCGTATGGAATTCCCTGAGCCGGTTATTTCTTTGTCTGTTGAGCCAAAGTCAAAGCCAGATCAAGAAAAGATGGGTATTGCGCTAGGCAAGCTCTCTCAGGAAGATCCTTCATTCCGTGTGAAAACAGATGAAGAAACAGGTCAGACGATCATTTCCGGTATGGGTGAGCTTCACCTCGATATTATTGTTGACCGCATGCGTCGTGAATTCTCAGTTGAATGTAACGTCGGCGCGCCTCAGGTGTCTTATCGCGAGTGTATTCGTAAGTCTGTTGAAGTCGAAGGTAAGTTTGTTCGTCAATCGGGTGGTCGTGGTCAGTATGGTCACGTTGTTATCCGTCTCGAGCCGTTACCATTGGATGGTGAGCAAAACTTTGAGTTCGTGAATGAAATCGTTGGTGGTGTGGTTCCTAAGGAATACATTCCAGCGGTATCGAAAGGTGTCGAAGAGCAGATGAACAACGGTGTGTTAGCAGGTTTCCCACTGTTGGGCGTGAAAGCGACACTTTACGATGGTTCATTCCACGAAGTTGACTCGAACGAAATGGCGTTCAAAATCGCGGGTTCAATGGCGATGAAGAAGGGTGCGCTCGATGCGAACCCAGCATTGCTTGAGCCGATGATGAAAGTCGAAGTCGTTACTCCAGAAGAAAATATGGGTGACGTCATTGGTGATCTTAACCGTCGCCGTGGCCTAGTTCAGGGCATGGATGATGGTGTGGGTGGTGTGAAACTTGTTCGCGCCGAAGTTCCGCTTGCGGAAATGTTTGGATACGCAACAGACCTCCGTGGTTTCACACAAGGTCGCGCATCTTACAGCATGGAATTTGCGAAATACGCTGAAGCACCATCAAGCGTCGCAGAAGAAGTGATTAAGAAAAACAGCTAATTTGAATATCGGAGTCCATAAAAATGGCAAAAGAGAAGTTTGAGCGTAGTAAGCCGCACGTAAACGTAGGCACGATTGGTCACGTTGACCATGGTAAGACGACTTTGACAGCGGCGTTGACGCGTGTTGGAGCTGAGATTTTTGGTGGTGAGACGCGCGCGTTTGATCAGATTGATAACGCACCTGAAGAGCGTGCACGTGGTATCACGATTTCGACGTCACACGTTGAGTATCATTCGCATGAGCGTCATTACGCGCACGTTGACTGTCCTGGTCACGCTGACTATGTGAAGAACATGATTACTGGTGCTGCGCAGATGGACGGAGCGATTTTGGTTTGTTCTGCAGCGGACGGTCCGATGCCACAGACACGTGAGCACATTTTGTTGTCGCGTCAGGTTGGTGTTCCTTACATTGTTGTGTTCTTGAACAAGGCGGACATGGTTGACGATCCTGAGTTGTTGGAATTGGTTGAGATGGAAGTTCGTGAACTTCTTGATCAGTATGATTTCCCAGGTGACGACACGCCGATCATTATTGGATCTGCATTGAAGGCATTGGAAGGTGATACATCTGACATTGGTATGCCTGCGGTTCAGAAGTTGATTGAGACGTTGGACGAGTACATTCCTGAGCCGGAGCGTGCGATTGATCAGGCGTTTTTGATGCCGATTGAAGACGTGTTCTCGATTTCTGGTCGTGGAACGGTTGTTACGGGTCGTGTTGAGCGCGGTATTGTCAACGTTGGTGACGAGATTGAAATCGTTGGTATGAAGGATACGACGAAGACGACTTGTACTGGTGTTGAGATGTTCCGTAAGTTGCTTGACGAAGGCCGTGCGGGTGAGAACGTTGGTGTTCTTTTGCGTGGTACGAAGCGTGACGAAGTTGAGCGCGGTCAGGTATTGGCGAAGCCAGGTTCGATTACTCCGCACACGAAGTTTGAGTGTGAGGTGTATGTTTTGTCGAAGGATGAAGGTGGACGTCACACGCCATTCTTCAAAGGTTATCGTCCACAGTTTTACTTCCGTACAACGGACGTGACAGGAGCGTGTGAGCTTCCTTCAGGCACAGAGATGGTGATGCCAGGTGATAACGTGAAGTTGTCAGTTGAGTTGATTGCACCGATTGCGATGGAAGAAGGTCTTCGTTTTGCGATTCGTGAAGGTGGCCGTACTGTCGGCGCCGGCGTCGTATCAAAAATCCTAGACTAATTTAACGAATAGATGAGATCTCGTGAGAGATCTCCAACAAGGTTAGGCCAGTAGCTCAATTGGCAGAGCATCGGTCTCCAAAACCGGAGGTTGGGGGTTCGATTCCCTCCTGGCCTGCCATTTGAGCAGGTTCCTAACTGGAACGCAGAGAGAAGTATGAGCGTAAAAGCCGAAACATCGTCGCATCTTGACTACCTTAAGTGGGTAGTTGTGGCTGTCATCATCGCCGCAGGCGTTGTGGGTAACAGTTATTATGCGGGCGAGTCTTTGCTCTATCGCGTTCTTGCGCTCGTCGCTTTAGCGGCTGTAGCTGCCGGTATTGCGTTGACGACGCAAAAGGGAATCGCGTTCCGGGACATGCTGAAAGAGGCGCGTGTTGAGCTGCGAAAAGTGGTGTGGCCGACACGAGTAGAAACTGGGCAAACAACGGCTATCGTGGTCGTGGTTGTGTTGATTGTGGCTCTGATTTTGTGGGCTCTCGACAGTTTGTTTGCCTGGATCATTGCCTCCTTGATTGGATAACTAAATGTCAAAGCGTTGGTATGTAGTACAGGCCTTCTCTCAGTATGAGAAGTCAGTGATGCGGAGCCTGCATGAGCAAATTGCTTTGCATGGCATGGAAGATCGCTTCGGTGAGATCCTCGTTCCGACTGAAGAAGTCGTTGAAATGAAGGAAGGCAAGAAGCGTAAAAGTGAGCGTAAGTTTTATCCCGGTTATGTTCTCGTCAATATGGAAATGGATGATGAGACATGGCACTTGGTTAAAGGGATCCCTCGCGTACTTGGTTTTGTTGGCGGAAACGCTGAGCGTCCAGCTCCAATTACTGATGCCGAGGCTGCTCTGATTCTGGATCGAGTGACAGAAGGTGTGGATAAACCACGGCCGAAGACGTTGTTTGAACCGGGTGAAATGGTGCGCGTGACAGACGGTCCGTTTGCAGATTTCACAGGCGTTGTTGAAGAAGTGAATTACGAAAAGAGTCGCCTGCAGGTTGCGGTGGTGATTTTCGGTCGCTCAACTCCTGTTGAGCTTGAATTTGGTCAGGTTGAGAAAGGCTAATCTCGCCTGAGTCAATAAGGGGAGCCGAGAGGCGTTTGCACCCATTAAAGGAGAAGTAACATGGCCAAGAAGATTGACGGCTACATCAAGCTGCAAATTGCGGCGGGTCAGGCGAATCCATCGCCGCCTGTTGGTCCAGCGCTCGGTCAAAAGGGCGTGAACATCATGGAATTTTGTAAAGCGTTTAACGCAGCCACTCAGCAAATGGAGCAAGGTCTTCCTGTTCCAACTGTGATCACGGTGTATGCAGATAAATCCTTTACGTTTGTCACGAAGACTCCACCAGCATCTGTGTTGATTAAGAAAGCCCTGGGTCTAAAGAGCGGATCGTCTCGTCCGAACACAGACAAAGTAGGCAAGATCACGCGCGATCAGCTCGAAGAAATCGCAAAAGCGAAAGAGCCTGATTTGACTGCGGCGGATTTGGATGCCGCGGTGCGTACCATTGCGGGTACCGCGCGTTCAATGGGTATCGATTCAGAAGGAGTTAACTGATGGCGAAATTAACGAAGCGTCAGAAAATGATCGCTGAAAAAGTAGAAGCAGATAAGGTCTACGGATTTGAAGAAGCTGTGAATCTGTTGGCTGAGCTGTCCACGGTTAAGTTCACAGAGTCAGTTGAGGTTGCAGTGAATCTCGGCGTGGATCCTCGTAAGAGTGATCAGGTTGTACGTGGTGCCACTGTTCTTCCGAATGGAACGGGTAAAGATGTTCGTGTGGCTGTTTTTGCACAGGGTGAAAACGCTGATAAGGCAAAGGCTGCTGGTGCAGACATCGTAGGTTTCGACGAGTTGGCTGCTGAAATCAAAGGCGGTCGCATGGATTTTGACGTCGTCATCGCTACGCCAGATGCGATGCGAGTTGTTGGTACTTTGGGCACGGTACTGGGTCCACGCGGCCTCATGCCGAACCCGAAAGTCGGTACGGTGACTCCAAACGTTGAAGAAGCAGTAAAGAATGCCAAGGCTGGTCAGGTGCGTTACCGCACGGACAAGAACGGGATTATTCATGCTGCAATTGGAAAAGTAGGATTTGCACCTGATGCATTGAAGGCAAACCTTGATGCGCTGTTGGGTGATCTGAAGAAGGCAAAGCCTGCTTCAGCAAAAGGTGTTTACTTCAAGAAGGTATCTGTATCGACGACGATGGGCCCCGGGGTTCAAGTCGATCAAGCTGGATTGAATGTATAAAAGGATTTGAGGGTTCCCGTTCGCGGGATCCGTCAAAGACTGCAGGTGCCCCTAGGGCCTAAATGGAAACAGCCTGCATAGACGGCAGCCCCTTTACACTCTGTGTATTGAAGGCCGCCAGGGGTTCACCGGAAATCTGGTGAATTGGTTCATCCTGAAAAGGAGCAAAGCGTGGCGTTAAAGCTCGAAGACAAAAAGGTGATTGTCGCCGAAGTCAACGAAGCTGCCGGTAATGCTTTGTCTGCGG
>CBFHIN010000033.1:0-15482 GCA_965655875.1 Litorivicinaceae bacterium
ATTTTAGTGAGCTTCACTTAAAATGCAACCTTTAATTTTGACCTTGTTTTAGAGCACTTCCGAAGAAGGCCGCCTCATCAAGGAGCGCGAATACTACAGTGTTTTATTCGCCGCGCAAGAAGTTTTTAAAAAATATTTAAGGCCTTCTTGCCGCCCCCTCATATCGAGGGAGGCGCGCAGTATAGGGCTCGCGCGCAGAGTGTCAACGAATTTTCATGAATTCGTCATTAATTTGTCACAGTGACTCGTGCAAAACGCTTTTTACCGCATTGAAACACATGCGTTTCTCCCGAGTTCACGCGATATTGTAGATCCGTTTCAAGCTCACCATTAATACGCACAGCCCCCTGTGTAATAAAGCTTCTTGCCTCTGAAGAGCTCTTTGCCAAACCTGTTTCACGTAACAAAACAGAAAGCGGCATTCCGCCATCTGCATCGGCCTGCACTGACATCTCCGGCATCTCATCCGGAATATCACCAGCTTTAAACTTATTACCTGCGCTCTTCGACGCTCGCTCCGCAGCATCCGCGTCATGAAAGCGAGTAATCAATTCTTTCGCTAGATCTGCCTTCGCGGCATTCGGCGAGATCGAACCCGATTCAACTGCAGCTCTCAAAGTCGCTAGTTCATCATTGCTCTTGAAGCTTAATAAATCGTAGTAACGCCACATCAGCGGATCAGAGATTCCCATGAGCTTGCCGTACATATCCCCAGGCTCATCATTGAGACCAACATAGTTACCGAGCGACTTCGACATCTTCTTTTCGCCATCCAACCCCTCAAGGATCGGCATCATCAAAATCGTTTGTGGCTTTTGCCCTGCATCTCGCTGCAACTCTCTTCCCATTAATAGATTGAATCGCTGGTCGGTACCACCGAGCTCCACATCAGCCTCAAGTGCAACCGAGTCATATCCCTGCATCAGAGGATAGAGAAACTCATGGATCGAAATCGGCTGTTCAGATTTGAACCGCTTATTAAAGTCATCGCGCTCAAGCATTCGAGCAACTGTTAATTTGGCGGCTAACCGAACAAACTCCTGCGGCTTCAACTCATTCATCCAGCGGCTGTTGTACTCAACCCGGGTTTTACTTTTATCTAAAATCTTAAAAACCTGAGATGCATAGGTCTCAGCATTTTGCTTTAACTGTTCTTCTGTTAGTGGCTGACGTGTCTGGTTTTTACCAGTGGGATCGCCAATCAAGCCTGTGAAGTCACCGATGAGAAAGATCACTTCGTGGCCCAAATCCTGAAATTGACGCAACTTATTAATCAACACCGTGTGGCCCAAATGCAAATCCGGCGCCGTTGGATCAAAACCCGCTTTGATCTTTAACGGTTTACCGCTATCGAGTTTTTCCCTTAGCTCCTCTAAGGGAAGAATCTCGTCCGCACCACGCGATATCAGATCAATTGCGTCTTGCAGACTACGCCCGTCCACTGTTGCCATAGGTATTTCCAGTCCACTGTTGAAAGCGCCATAGTGTACATAACCTCCATTCTTTTTTTATATGCAACATTCAAATGTTTTGTGTACACTCCGCTAAACCACCATTTGGAATACGAATGCGCAACCTTATCAATCGCTTAGACGCGATATGTCATCCGTTTCCAGGAACTCATGTTCTTGGGGTGATTGGCTCTCTTCTTTTTATAGGCGGTTTAGTTGCCTGGCCAACAGTCGGTGAGACAGGTGATCAAGCAAAAAAACAAATGCCAATACCTGCACTCTCATCAGTCTATGAAGAAGTGAAACAAACACTGTCACCCGCCAATCGACTTGAGGTGAAAACCGAACAGGTACAAAACGGTGACTCACTCTCTCGTTTATTCAGCCGTCAAAATCTGAAACCACAACTTCTGCATTCTCTAACCCTCGCTGAAAAAGGTGATAACCGTGTTTCTCAGCTCAAAGTGGGCCAAACAATTGAATTTCGTTATCGCTCGGATAACTCGCTGCAAGAGCTTGCTGTTATTCAATCGCCTTTCCATCAGACCGTTGCAATCTATAACAATGACGCATGGACAATTGAACAACGACATCGAGATCCAGAGATCTACATAGAACAAGCGCAAGCGACCATCGATAGCTCCCTGTTTTTGGCAGGGGCTCGCGCAGGACTTCCGGACAATCTGATTATGGAGCTTGCCGATATCTATGGGCACGTAATCGATTTTGTGTACGAAATACGTGAAGGAGACCGCTTCATTGTCACGTTTGAAAAACGCTATCTCGATGGAGAATTTATTGAATACGGCAATATCTTAGCAGCGGAATTCGTGAACTCCGGCGAATCTTTTCTGGCCGTGCGTTACACAGACAGCCAAGGCGATACAGGCTACTACGATGAGTCTGGGGTCAGCTTGCGTAAAGCCTTTCTCCGGGCACCTCTAAACTTCAGACGCATCAGTTCAAACTTTAAATTGGCTCGCAAGCACCCGATCCTTGGCCGCATGCGCGCGCACAAGGGAACCGACTACGCGGCGTCCACGGGTACCCCAATCTACGCCGCAGGCGATGGTAAAATCACGTTCCGCGGAACGAAAGGCGGTTACGGACGTACTGTTATTATCAAGCACGGCAATAGTATTGAAACGCGCTATGCCCATCTGTCACGGTACGGCCGGTACAAGCGCGGCCAAAAGGTTAAGCAAGGCCAGGTGATTGGATATGTAGGCATGAGCGGATTAGCCACCGGACCACATCTTCACTATGAATTCATTGTCAGTGGGGTCCACAGAAACCCGCGCACGATCTTGGATAAACTACCAAAGGCAAAAACACTACCTAAGGCAGAAATTGCAAGATTTGAAAGCATTGCAAAACCACTTATTGCGTCATTGGGAGCTCAGCAAGGACGTGCTGAACTGGCTTTTCAAAACATCACCCAACCCTAAAGCACCTCGTACAGCAATCGGGCTAATGAGCGGAACCAGTCTCGACGGACTGGATGCTTGTCTTGTCCAAGAAGTCGACTCATCTCGAATTGAAGTCATCCGAACGCTCTCGACTCCGCTTTCTGAGTCACTAAGAACAAGTCTCCGCAGCATCATTGAATCAGGCACCACTTCACTGAGCGACCTTTTGTCTGTGGAAAGCGAGTATACCGACCAAGTCATAGCACAGTGTCAAATCTTGATTGAATCATCGGAGACTCCAATCGCTGTGATTGGATTTCACGGACAAACAATCTGGCATGCCCCTGAAATTGGTTCAACCTTACAGATTGGATTGGCTGAACGGCTCGCAGAACAAACAAAGACCCCAGTTGCCTATCAATTTAGGCGCGGCGATATGGCACGCGGTGGGCAAGGGGCGCCTTTAGCACCTTTATTTCACGACATACATTTTCGTCGTGAAACCGAAAACGTGGCCGTCTTGAATTTGGGGGGGATTGCCAACCTTTCCCTTCTGATACCAGGACAACACACAACAGGCTGGGATCTCGGTCCAGCAAATACGTTATCGGATACTTGGCACCAAATGCATCAGCAGATGCCGTTTGATCGAGATGGAGCGTTTGCCGCCTCTGGCACGGTGCACGAGACGTTGCTCACGCAATTACTGAGCGACCCATACTTCGTAAAAGAAGCGCCCAAGAGCACGGGGCGAGAATACTTCTCGAAGACTTGGCTTGAACAGGCTCTTCACCAACTTCCACCGATTGATCCTGCTGATGTCCAGGCAACACTCAATCAACTGACTGCCGAACTCGTCAACAAAGCACTTCCAGACGACATTGATATTTTAGTTGTTTGTGGTGGCGGCATACACAATGCGCACTTAATGGACGCCATTGATGATGCAATCGACCCATTGATGGTGACCTCAGAAGCATTTTCTATTGACCCTGATTTTGTGGAGGCAGCCTGTTTTGGATGGCTCGGGCTCAAATCGTTAGATGACACAGCACTGCCGACTCGAGCGATCACCGGATCAGATAAACCAGGCGTACTTGGAACGATAATTAAGCCCGCTACAGACTGAAACTTGCACCACAACCGCAGGTGCTCGAAGCATTCGGGTTATCGACAACAAATTGAGAGCCCGTCAACGATTCCGAGTAATCGACCGTCGCACCCACCAAGTATTGGTAGGACATTCCGTCAATCACGACCTTCACCCCGTCCTTGACCACTTCCGTGTCATCTTCTTGGTGTTCATCGTCAAAGCTAAATCCATATTGAAATCCCGAGCAACCACCGCCGGTCACAAACACGCGCAGATGGAGATCTAAATTTCCCTCACCACTGATCAACTCCTTTGCTTTTGACACAGCGCGGTCAGTTAAATTAATTGGTGTTGGTACAAATACTTCAGCCATTGTTTCTCACGGACTCAGCGCAACCATCGGCAGCGCTTCAAATTCATTTAAACCAAGCATCAAATTCATATTTTGAATTGCCTGCCCTGCCGCACCCTTGACCAGGTTATCAATCACACTCGATATGATGAGCTGGCCAGGACACTGTTGATAGATACCGATAGTACACCGGTTTGACCCACGCACCCAACGCGTCTCGGGATGCTCACCTGCCGATACAACAGTCACACAGGGTTCATGGTCATATCGTTTCAAATATAGATCCAAGGCATCCTCTATTGAAAGTGATGTGGAGACATATGCGGTGACTTCAATCCCACGAATCATCGGCAATAAATGAGGCACAAAGGTCACGGACACGTCCTGCCCCATTTTAGAAATTTGATGTGCCATTTCAGGGCCATGACGATGCCCGCTCGCCCCATAGGCATGAAAGTTATCAGATGCTTCGGCAACAATCAGATCAGTTCGCGCAGAACGTCCAGCCCCTGAAGCGCCACTTTTGCCGTCCACAACAACGTGTGATTGCGTAAGAACTTGAGCCTCAACAAGCGGCATCAAAGCGAGCGCTGTTGCTGTTGGGTAACACCCCGGATTGCCAACCAAACTGGCATTCACAATGTCATCACGATATTTCTCAGGCAATCCGTAAATCGCCTGTGTAAGTAATTCCGGCGCCGCATGCGGTCCACCGTAGGCGGCACTCCATATGTCTTGATCACTGAACCGAAAATCAGCCGCTAAATCAATGACTTTAACGTCATTCTCAAGTAAGCGGCTCGCTTCATTCATCGCAATTTTATTTGGTGTCGCGTAGAACACGAGATCGCATGAAGCCAACCGCTCAATCGAGGGTTCCTCAAACGCTAACGCCCCGTAATGTGTCAACCAGGGATAGAGCGATGCAACTGTCTTTCCGGCTTCAGAACGCGATGTTAAGCAAGCGACCTCAACACCCGGGTGTGGCACGAGCATTCTAAGCAGCTCAACACCTGTATATCCTGTTCCGCCGACAATACCGATTCGCTTCACTTAGACATCCTATTTATGATCAAAACTGCCGCATAATACTGTAATCTCGAGATAAAGGGCACGCGACAAGGGAAGTCTATGCAAAGCCGTATTCAAGACGCAGGTCTGGAACTACTCATCGTATTCGGCATCGGCGGAGTCATTGGGACTCTCATTGCTTGGACTTCCAATTTATATGTTGCAGGTGTCGAGTTCTTCACATCACTCCGCGAAAATAATGCATTAATTGAAATCACGCTGGCTGGCAGCGAATTCGAATTAACGAGCGTTATCTGCTTATGGATTGCGGCCGCCATCATTATCGTCATTCGTCGCGTTTTCGGGGTCGTGCGCTGGCATGGTCCCGCTGATTCGATTTATCACGCGCAGCAATCAAAAGAGCCTCTAGATATTAAACATGGCATCGCGTCGACACTGACCGCATTCACAAGTGCTGCAGGTGGCGGCTCGGTCGGGCAATATGGCCCGCTCGTCCATTTTGGCGCGACACTTGGGATCGTGATCAAACGATTTGTCTCATCAAGACTGTCCCATGAAGTTTATTTAGGGTGTGGTGTTGCTGCCGCAATCTCAGCCGGTTTTGGCGCCCCGATTGCCGGAATCGTTTTTGCTCATGAGGCCATCCTACGTCACTTCTCAGTCAGAGCTATTGCGCCAATCTCCGTGGCGTCGGTAACCGCATCGGCTGTAAGCCAAACTTTCTTCAATCCATCAGCCACATTCAATATCTCAACGACGGCACCGGATCTCGTCTCGTTGATCCCCGTTCTAATCGTCACCTCGCCAGTGATTGCCATTGCAGCGATTATTTATATGGAAGCCCTCAGACGCTCGGCAGTTTTTGCAAAGAATACCGGGTGGTCGCCCGAGCGATTAATTATCACAGCAGCAACGATTTGCGGGATCGTTGGCATTTGGATACCGGAAATCCTTGGACTTGGAATCGGCACCATTAACTCGATGTTGGATGGGGTCTATCAATTACCAGCACTTATTTTACTTTTGATTGTAAAGATCGCGATGACCGCTCTTTGCATCGGCTTTGGTTTGTTTGGCGGCGTCTTCTCACCCGCTTTGTTTGTTGGGGTTGCCGCAGGCAGTATCGTTGGTCAAATTGCTATCTTGATAGGAATCCCTGATCTGAGCGTCGCTATTAGTATTGCTGCAATGGCTGCTGTCGCCGCGAACGTTATCGGCGCTCCTGTTGCCGCCGTTTTGATCATATTAGAACTTACACAATCCTATGCTTATGCAGTGGCGGCATTGATCTCCGTTATGGCCTCGATGCTGCTAACGCATCGATTATTTGGCCACTCATTCTTTGATCGCCAGTTACTCGACCGCGGTATCAATCTTGCCCTTGGGCGCGAGGCGATTGCACTATCCCAGCATTCGCTTGAAACACACCTCAATGATGATTACGTGAAAGTTAGCGAGACAACCGCTGGAACAGTCGCTTTGGAGCTCATGCGTGAAGCGAATCAGACAGAAGCCTACGTTGTGTCGACATCAGGTCGTTTAGCCGGCAAATTGTCGGTCCATCAAGCAATTGAAGCCAACGATCAGACGGTCTTTCAATTTTCGGACACAGATCCCCTGGTACTCAACATTGATGATTCGCTTCAACATGCCATGCACGAAGTCAGTGACTTTATTGGCGAATCGGTTCCAATTATTTCAAGAGAAACACGTGAGTTACTCGGAGTCATCACAGAAGGCGATTTATTCAAAGCAGTCATCGAGGTGCAGTCAACTGTAAGACATCAAGAACGCGACTAATCTTGCCTTTCAGTGACAGACTTGGTGTACTCCGGTCTGCACATTAGGAGGCTGCATGTTTCTTTGGATCAAAGCATTTCATCTTATCGCCGTAATCACGTGGTTCGCGGCGCTGTTCTATCTCCCTCGTCTTTTCGTCTACCACGCGATGGCTGATGCGACAGATACCGTCGGGATTGAGCGTTTCAAAGTGATGGAAAGGAAGCTGTTAAACGGCATCATGACCCCGTCAATGATAATCGCAGTTGCTCTTGGACTTTGGATGATCATGCTCGTTCCAGACTACATGTCACAGGGTTGGATGCATGCCAAACTGACCTTTGTTGTTTTGCTTCTCGGCTATCATCACTGGTGCATGAAAATCGTAAAAACCTTCAAAAACGATGCAAACACAAGAAGCCATGTTTGGTATCGCTGGTTCAATGAAGCTCCAGTTATCTCATTAATTGCCATCGTCATTCTGGTGATCGTCAAACCATTCTAATGCGTGGACTGTATGTCGTGACCGATGCACAAATTGATCACCCTGATCGATTGCATCAACAAGTCAGTGAAGCGATTGATGGTGGCGCGTCTTGGGTTCAATTTCGTCATAAAACGGACGACGACGGACTCTATCGCGCATTGGCAGATTCGGTTGTTGAATGCTGTCGAAACAAACATACGCCTTGTCTGATCAATGATCGCGTTGAAATCGCCAAAGCGCTTCATGTTGCTGGGGTACATCTCGGTCAAGATGATGGCGATTTAAGTGATGCACGCTTAGATCTGGGTGAAGCCGCAATTATCGGTCGTACATGCCATAACTCGAGACAATTGATGGAAAATGCCGTGCGAGATGGCGTAACGTATTGTGCCTTTGGGCGACTCTTCGAATCAGAAACAAAACCAGGTGCGAAGGGTTTATCACTCGATGATCTGAAATACCTCGTAAAACAATGCCCGATACCGACCGTCGCAATTGGCGGCATCAATGTCGATAATGCACCAATTGTGCTGGATACCGGCGTCTCTATGCTGGCGGTATCCGGCGCGGTATTTCGAGCGCGAGATATTGGCGACGCTGCTCGCCGACTCTCAGACTTATTTTAAAGGAAAACAGCATGTCTAAATCACAGCAACTCTTTGAGCGAGCCAGTCAATCCATTGCCGGTGGAGTAAATTCTCCTGTCAGGGCTTTTCGCGCAGTTGGTGGGACACCTGTGTTTTTCAGTAAAGCCGAGGGCCCATATTTATATGACGCCGATGGAAAGCGATATGTCGACTACATCGGAAGTTGGGGACCGATGATTGCTGGACATGCAAACCCGAGAGTATTGCAAGCAGTAAGAGACGCGATAGAAAATGGACTGTCTTTTGGTGCGCCAACAGCGATCGAAACCGAGATGGCTGAACTAGTCAAAACGTTTTTTCCCTCCATGGAAAAACTTCGATTTTGTTCCAGTGGCACAGAAGCCACCATGAGTGCAATCCGACTTGCGCGAGGCTTTACGGGCCGAGACACCATTGTGAAATTTGAAGGCTGCTATCACGGTCACTCAGATAGCTTGCTCGTTAAGGCAGGCTCAGGGGCGCTGACATTTGGTGTCCCAAGTTCCCCAGGCGTTCCCGCAGATTTAGCAAAGCACACCCTCAACCTTCCGTTTAACGATCTAGAGGCTGCAGAAGCGTTATTTAAACAGCAAGGACAGACCATTGCGTGTCTGATCATCGAGGCCATCACCGGCAACATGAATATGATTTTGCCAAAAGAAGGTTACCTCGAGGGATTGCGAGCACTGTGCGATGAGTATGGCGTTGTTTTAATTTTTGATGAGGTGATGACCGGCTTTCGTGTTGCCAAAGGTGGAGCCCAATCACTGATTCAAGTAAAGCCAGATTTAACTTGCCTGGGCAAAATCATTGGCGGCGGCATGCCGGTCGGTGCATTTGGTGGACGCCAAGACATCATGGACATGCTTGCACCACTTGGGCCCGTTTACCAAGCTGGAACCTTGTCTGGAAATCCCGTTGCCATGGCCGCCGGAATTGCAACACTCTCTGAGCTCTCAGCACCCGGCTTTTACGAAGGACTCACAGCGACAACAGATCATTTCGTCACAGGCATGGTTTCAACGGCACGCGATTCCGGTATTGCAATGCAAGGCGTGAGTCGCGGGGGAATGTTCGGATTATTTTTTGCAGACCAACCTGTGACATCATTTGACGAAGTCACAGCCTGTGACGAAGATGTTTTCAAACGCTTCTTCCACTTAATGCTGGATCGTGGTGTATATCTTGCTCCCTCGATGTACGAGGCTGGGTTTATTTCATCGACTCATGACGAACAGGTAATCAATGACACCTTAGCTGCTGCAAAAGAGGCTTTTGCAGCGCTTTAAGAGCCTGCAGCGCGCGCCAATTGGCGCGCTTCAGCTGCACCTGCGGCGTCACCGAGAGCGTCTTTTGCACGTGCAATGACCGTATAGAGATCGCGCTTCATGGCCTGATCCGTTCCGGCAAGATCAATGCCTTGTGTCGCGATATTTAGCGCGTCTTCATGGCTTCCTTGCTCTAACCGTAGACTTGAAAGTTGAAAATACACCTCGGGCTCAGTGGGTGCGATACGCTGCGCCCGTTCGAGTCGTGCAGAAGCTCCAGCGAGATCTCCCGCAGTTCTCAAATCATCAGACTGCTCGAGTAAAGACAAGACAGCTGGTGGAATCTCCGATTGTTGTTGCGGCTGGTCGATCGGTTCGATTTTCGCAACCGGCTCGATGGGCGTAACGACATTTTTCTCGCCACGTTCACGCACTCGATCCTCTGAAGAAATTGAATTCACGCGACTTGACGAAACTACGCGATCATCTTCATCAGCCCGCCAAGAGGCATCGACTACCGGTGGACGGGATACGGGCGCTTGTGCACATCCAACCAAGATTGCTGTACACATCAAACCCAAACCAAACCGCATGTCATCCTCCAAACCATTTCTCTAACCACGTGCCATCATCCGTACGCCTGTCGGTCGCATCACACGAAACCGGCGTCAATTGGACATAGTCTACCGGTATCGGTCGTCTTTCTGCACCGTGACATGACGCATCGACAATTTGTCCAGATTGGTTGAGGTGTCGAAATTCCAATCCCTCTGGAAGCTTTGTCGATCGATTACTTCGTTGGATATAACGAAACGCATCGGAAATCACAGGTAATGCCGCAACAGAGCCAACCAATCCAGCTTTACGATTGTCATCAAATCCAACCCATGTCACCCCAAGGCGTCTCCCATCGGCACCCACAAACCAAGCATCACGGCCATCGTCTGTCGTTCCTGTTTTTGATGCCATGATTTCCGGATATCGCTGACCAAACGCTTTGCCTGTGCCAACCGTCGCACCAACGCGCATCATATGGTCCACTTGCGCGGCAGCCTGCGCAGACATCAACTGGGTCGACTGAAAAGCGCGTCGAGTCAAAGGCCGCCCATTATCATCAACCACCGAGCGCACCGCTTTTAAGGGTGTCAGATATCCTTGGTTCAATAACCCTTGAAAGCGAGTAGCGATTTGATACGGCGACATTTCTGATACCCCTAACACTGTTGCCGGTGGTTTCGAGGGTCCAACAGGAATCCCGTAATCGCTTAAGCGCTCAAGGATTACGTCAAAGCCAAGCCCAAGCGCTAAGTGCACAGTTGCTTGATTGATACTGTTGGCAATGACCGTTTCCAGACGAACGACACCTTTTTCAGTTTTGTCATAATTTTTTGGAGCCCAAACATCACCCTTAGCGTCTCGAATTGAAACCGCTTCATCACGGACAAGAGTCCCAGAATGAAGTCGCGGATCCTCTTCGATCGCCGCTGCAACAACAAATGGCTTGACCAACGATCCAATTTGTCGTTTCGCATCGAGTACTCGATGAAACCCGATCTGATGGTCGCGACCGGCCAAGACGGCCTGAATTTCACCGGTCGGTATGTCGGCAACAATCGCACCCATCTGCACATCATTTTTTGGGTCCAAACCACTATCTTTAAGTTTCTTAAGCATCGTTTGACGACCCTTGACGAGTCCGCGATGCACTTGTGGATCGAGTGCTGTATAAATTTTTAAACCGGCAGCATTTAATTGCTGATTGGTATAGTCCTTTTTCAATTCGCGATGCACGATCGAGACATATCCAGGGAAACGCCCAATGCGATCCGCTGGCCGTTTAGGCACGGCTAATGAAACTTTTGAAAACGTCTCGGCTTGTTGTTGCGAGATCACACCTTCCGATGCAGCGAGAGACAAAACCAAATTTCTGCGCCTCAAAGCTCGCTCAGGATAACGTCTTGGATTCAGCGCACTCGGCCCCTTTATCAAACCAATTAGTAACGCTTGCTGCGCTGTTGTCAGTTCATTCATAGGGCGACCAAAATAAAACTGTGCTGCCGTTCCAAATCCATGAATAGCACGATTACCCCACTGCCCTAGAAAAACTTCGTTTACATAGGCTTCGAGGATTTGTTCTTTGGAAAAACCAGCGTCAAGTAATACGGCGTATATCGCCTCAAGGGCTTTCCGCGAGAGCGTTCGCTCTCGTGTCAAATACAGATTTTTGACTAATTGCTGCGTGAGTGTACTCCCGCCTTGCGCAAACCGACCGGCCAACACATTGTTGACCAACGCGCGCAAAATACCGGTTACCGAGAGCCCGGCGTGTTCATAAAATGCACGATCCTCAACTGCGATCAACATATCGATAAAACCGCGTGGCAAATCACTTAACTGAATGACTTCGCGATCTGCATGCGCGCCCGACAATTGAGCGAGCACTAAGGGCTCGAACCGAACGATATCGACGGATTGATTGTTTTGATGCGTTAATGAACGTACTTGATTGCTTTCAAACTCAATTTGAATCCGTTGCTCGAGCTCAATCCCATCTGGGTAGTCATGGCCACGCATCCCCACCCGAAGCGTTTGTTCATTGACTTCATATTCGCCACGACCTGGGTTTCGTGTCACTCTTTGATAGTTCAAAAGATCAAGTTCAAATCGCACCTGTTCGAGTGAAAAGTTAGCGCCGGCAAAGAGTTCTAGTGGTCTCGCGTAGATTTTTGCACCAACAGCCCACGAAAGTGATTCAAACTGTTTCGATAAATGTGCATTGAGATAAACTAGGCCCAACCCCACTGCTACCAGTAGGGCGAGGGAGAGCTTCAAAAAGAGGATTGCCCAACGATTCATGCAGGGCAGTATACCGGGAGGATGAAGTGAGCGAGACGCTCATCGACGCATTAAAACAAAAATCATGCTATCCGCACGAGGTCACACACATTGAGGTGATCGAGTCGGATCTTGCCTGGGTTATTTTGACCGGTGATTTCGCATATAAGATTAAAAAGCCGGTTGACCTGTATTTTTTGGATGCGAGCACTCTCGCAGCACGGCACAAACTTTGCGAAAGCGAGGTGATGCTTAACCAGCGTAGCTTCCAAGATCTCTATCTCGAAGTAGTCGGTATTTACCAAACCGCAGCCGGACTGCGTATTGGGGATGGCGACGGAGAGCCTGTTGAATATGCTGTTAAAATGTTGCAGTTTGATCCGCATCAAACACTCGATCAAATTCATGATCGCGAAGGCTTAAATCACGATCGACTTGAGCAATTGTGCCAGGCAGTATTCAAACTCCACGCTCAAGCCCCAGTCGCTAGTATTGAAATGCCGTTCGGTGAACCAAATTCGCTCTATGTTCCGGCACAATTAAATTTCGATCAGGTTAGGCCCCATTTATCTGAGCCCAAAGATCTTGCTCAACTATTGCAACTTGAAGCATGGGCACACGAGTACTTAAAGCGCTTATGGCCACGGTTCGCCGAGCGCAAAGACCTCGGAATGATCCGCGAATGTCACGGAGATCTTCATCTTGGAAATGTAGTCGAAGCGGCACCTGAAGGAATTCGCTTGTTTGATTGTATCGAATACCGAGCCGAATTTCGGTGGATCGACGTGATCAGTGAAATTGCATTTTTAACCGTTGACCTTGAATCACGAGATGATTTTGCATCCGCTTGGCATCTTCTGAATCGATATCTTGAACTCAGCGGCGATTATCATGCACTTTGGGTCTATCAGGGATATCAGGCCTATCGAGCGATGGTCCGCGCAAAAGAATGCTTGTTAGGACTAAATGCGCCCGTTCTCCCAACCGAGTTAGATACATCACCGTTGGCAAGGTATCGGCGCTATGCTGCGATGGCTGAGCATGCAACAACCATTCGACCACGTGTACTTCTCATCACGCTCGGACTGGAACTCGACACACGTCAGTCTGTGACACACCAATTAATTGATGACTTTGGCATGATTCGTCTTCGCTCGGATTTGGAACGACAGCGAATTTATGGTGATCAAGACAACACATCGCCAAAAACCTACAGACACCTCGTCGAACTCGCGGAATTGTCGCTTCGAGCTGGATTCCCAGTTGTCGTATCTGGCAGCTTTGAAAACCCAGATGATCGTGAGCGATTCAGACGCCTTGCTGAATCACACGGCCTCCTGTTTGGCATTCTGACTGATGAAGCGAGTGCCGCCAACGCAGAGCTCACTCATGAAGAACTCGCATCCACACACATCATGCGACTCGATGATTCAGAGCGAATGATTCGTGAAGTGCGTGATTTGGGTCAGTCCTTTGGAATGTATCTTGGAGCACGCCGATGAATACGATTGATCGCTTAATTCATGGCTTCGACGGATTGTTAAGAACCGTCGCTCGAGTGAAACCAGAAGCACAGAATAGCTCTCCAGGTCACGGAGCTTTGCATGATTCGCTTTCAGAGCAAGACAAAATAGTGTCGGGTCGGTTAATGCGCGTTAACCACACAGGAGAAGTTTGCGCGCAAGGTCTCTATAACGGACAAGCGTTATTTGCCTCTGATCAAGCCACTGGAGACGCACTGAAGCATGCCGCTGACGAAGAACTCGATCATCTCGCTTGGTGTCGCGAGCGACTTGACGAACTTGGCGCACGTCCAAGCCTTTTAGATCCTCTATGGTACACCGCATCATTCGCACTGGGCGCTAGCGCAGCTTTAATCTCAGATAAAATCTCGCTCGGATTTGTGCACGCAACAGAAGAAAATGTTGCACGGCATTTAAGAGAGCATCTCAATCGACTGCCAGCCAATGATCACGCGTCCCGACAAATCCTTGAACAAATGCTTGACGATGAAATCCGACACGGAAAATCAGCAATCGAGCAAGGTGGCGACGCGCTTCCTCCTGTCATCCGTCAGTTGATGTGGGAAGGCGCTAAGGTCATGACGAAAACCTCAGAGCGAATCTAATTACAAACGTTGATTGATCAGCGTCACATATTGATTCATCGCTGCCATTAGTAGTGTCGCGACAAAAAGGCGCGCGCTAAGCAAAATAAATACTTGCGCGGAAATTTCCCCAAATAGGATCACCGTCACGACGTCAATTAAAAGATAAATCAACAAATAAAGAATCACCGCATACGTTATCGGTCGCACCCAATGATTGATCAGGAGACAAATTCCGAATGTGGAGATAAGTGACAGCGCGAACAGTGACCGTAACCGGATGTAAAACTCCCAGATCGAGAGATTATCGTGACGGATATGAAACGCATCGAGAATCCGATCTGGAGTAATCAACGCGCTTACATTCGTTGCCAAAGAGATCACTGTCAAAATCGATGCGATGAGATAGAAATAACCACCGAGGCGCATCCAAATAGGGCCTGGATGTAAAGTCAACGTACCCGATCTCATGCTGGAATACCCTCGCAGCCTATCGTACGCTCACGTCGTTCTTTATTTGCGTACATCGCAGAGTCTGCTTTTTCGAGCGCTTTTGTAAAATGAAGACCCGCGAGCATCTGGATACCAATACTGACAGAGGGCTTTGGTTCAAATGTGCTGTGCGCGAAGTGACGCTCAATGGCACGTTCGATGTCATTCGCCTTGTTGCGAGCAGTCATCACCGACGCATTCCGCAATACAATAATGAATTCATCACCGCCCCATCGAGCAACCAAATCATCGGTATCCATGGAGCCTGCGACTCGCACTCTTGCCTTAAGGCAGTTCGCTACTTCTTGCAAAACTTGGTCGCCTGCTTGATGACCATAATTGTCATTGATCGCTTTAAATCGATTCAAATCCAAAACAAGTAGAGCACCACCGGTTCGGTCACCTATTCGGTCGATCAAACCCTTGCGATTGAGAAGCCCCGTTAACGGATCGGTCATCGCCTGTTCATTCAATTGATTCATTGAACTGTCGACATGAAAAACCAATCGATTGACCTGTTTCATTACGTCACCGAGTTCATCAGAGAATTG
>CBFHIN010000034.1:0-15351 GCA_965655875.1 Litorivicinaceae bacterium
GACTAATCCGACCAGTAGTGCGACCACCATGCCACCAAATAACCCAGCCCAGCTCTTTCCTGGGCTGACGTTTGGCGCAAGCTTAGTGGTTCCAAACCGTCGTCCGACAAAATACGCCCCCACATCAGCGGCCCAAATAATGGCGACGAGCAATGCGATCAATAAAAGATGTGCGTCATGACGGCGCAAATACAGAAGAGCGATATAAGCTGGAATCAAAACGAGCAGGCCAAAACTCAATTTCATACGCTTTCCACCAACACGCTCTTTACTCCTTGGGTACATCATGACCATCAAGGCTGCGCCAATCCAAAACACACAACCGATTCCCAAGAGCATCGGAATGTACACCGAGGGCAACAAATACGACCCTCCCAATGCACAGGTGAATAACGATAAAAGAGCGATTGTGAGAGGGCGATTTTCAAGCCCTGATAAACGAATCCATTCCCAAGCGCCGACTAAAACAATCAAGCCGACACTGACGGCGAAAGCTTTTTCTGGAAGCACGAACAAAATCAATAGCGCGATTGGTAACATCAATAACGCCGTGATCACACGCGCTTTTAGCATGAGACGTCTCTCACTTGCTCGGATGTCTTTCCGAAACGACGCTCACGGTTTGCATATTCAAGAAGACAAGCGTCCATTGCCTCGCCGTCAAAATCGGGCCACAGAACATCACTGAATACCAATTCGGCGTAAGCTGACTGCCAGAGTAAGAAATTCGAAATCCGGCGCTCACCGCCGGTTCGAATCAAAAGATCGACACTCGGTTGTCCGGCTAGATTGTGATTTTCCTCAAAAAGCGCTTCGGAAAAATCACTGAATTCAAGATGCCCGTCTTGGACTTGGGCGGCCAATCGTTGGGCCGTCTCGACGATATCCCAACGGCCACCATAATTTGCGAGGATGTTGAGCTTTAAACGTGTACCACTTGAAGTGGCGGTCTCTGCGTCTTGCATCGCTTTGACAAGTGATTTAGAAAATCGAGACCGATCGCCAACAATTTCAATGGCAATCTTATTTTCGATCAACTCTGGGACTTCGTCGTTAAGCGACTTTTCAAACAGACGCATCAACCCGTCCACTTCAAATTTTGGGCGATTCCAATTCTCACTGGAAAAGGCGAAGACCGATAAGGTTTGAATACCGCGCTCGATGCATTTACGGATGGCACGACGAAGTGCATCGGCGCCGGCCGCATGACCCGCGAGTTTTCGTTTTCCGTTCAGTTTGGCCCAGCGGTTGTTGCCATCCATGATAATGGCAACATGCTCAGGAATGCGAGGTTCGGTCATGAACCTCAGACCTCCATCAAATCAGCTTCTTTTTCCTGAAGTAACTGATCAATACGCTTCACCATTTCGTCGGTCAACTTTTGGATATCGTCGCCCGCCCGACGATCGTCATCCTCAGTAATCTCTTTTTCTTTTAATAAGTCTTTGACGTCTGCCAATGCATCGCGACGAATATTACGGACTGCGACTTTCGTTTGTTCGGCTTCGGCTCGGGCTTGTTTGGTATAGCCTTTTCGAGTCTCTTCAGTCAGAGGAGGCATTGGTACTCGGATCACATCACCAGCAGACACAGGATTCAAACCGAGATCTGATTTCATGATGGCTTTCTCGATTTCGACAACCATTGGCTTTTCCCAAGGCGTCACTGCAAGCGTACGCGCATCCTCAACCGAAATATTTGCAACCTGGCTTACCGGGATTTCAGAGCCATAATAATCGACACGAACCGCATCAAGAATTGATGGATGTGCCCGGCCAGTCCGAATTTTTGCAAAGGCATGACCTAATGCTTCTAATGATTTTTCCATGCGGGATTTTGCATCCGCTTTAATGTCGTTAATCACGCATCAATTCCTTCATTTATCAAGGTTCCTTCGTTTTCACCCCGAATAATCGAGACGAGTGCACCTTGTTTATTCATATTAAATACTCGCACCGGCATATCGTGATCACGAACTAAACAAATTGCAGTCAAATCCATCACTCCAAGTTGTTTCGCCAGAACGGTTTCATAACTTAAGACGTCGTACTTTACAGCATCTGGGTTGGTCACGGGGTCAGAATCGTAAACACCATCGACTTTCGTTGCTTTTAAAACCAAATCACAGTCAACTTCAATGGCACGAAGACAGGCCGCTGAATCGGTCGTAAAGAATGGATTTCCTGTACCTGCCGCAAAAATAACAACATCATTTTGGTCCAGATAACGCATTGCCCGGCGACGATCATAATGCTCCACCATTCCGCTCATCGGTATCGCACTCATCACATGAGTTGCGATCGAGGAACGCTCTAGCGCATCACGCATCGCGAGCGCATTCATCAGCGTTGCCAGCATCCCCATGTGATCACCGGTGACACGATCAAGACCGGCCTTGTGTAGTTCAGCACCTCGGAATAGATTTCCGCCACCGATGACAAGCCCAACTTGTACGCCAATTCCGACCAATTGACCGATTTCCAATGCCATTCGATCCAGAACCTGAGGGTTGATCCCAAATCCTTCGTCACCGGCAAGCGCTTCGCCTGACAGTTTTAATAAAATTCGTTTGTAACGCACAGAACGTTCACCTTTGGCCATATTTCCTCCAAAAAAAAGGCCGCTAAAGCGGCCTTTTCACGACTTCGAATCAGTTGCCTCGGGCCTGAGCCATTACTTCTTCTGCGAAATCGACTTCTTCTTTTTCGATGCCTTCACCCACTTCGAAACGAATCATACCAGTCACGGTGGCACCGCTGGCCTTCGCTAACTGGCCGATCGTTTGATCAGGATTCTTTACGAATGGTTGCTCAACCAAGCTGATCTCTGCAAGGAATTTACGAATCCGTCCACCAATCATCTTTTCGATAATCTCGGCTGGCTTTCCAGAATTTTCGGCCTGAGCAGCAAAGATTTCTTTTTCCTTCTCAATAACAGATGCATCAACGTCATCTGGGTTGATAACCATTGGATTCACCGCAGCGACATGCATAGCAATATCTTTTGCCAGCTCTTCAGTGCCACCGTCAAGACCAATCAAAACACCAATCTTTTCGTTCGAGTGCACATAGGCGCCAACAACTGAAGCGCTCACTTTCTCGATCCGACGAACAGAAATGTTTTCACCGATCTTTTGAACCAATGCAGATCGTGCACTTTCAAGATCGCCTTCCATAAGTGCCGCAACATCTTTCGAATCGGATGCCGCAGCAGTTTCAATCACCTTATCGGCGAAGGCAGAAAAGTTGTCATCGCGTGCAACAAAGTCCGTCTCTGAGTTGACCTCGATCAACGTACCTTGGCCACCATTAACGGCAACACGAACGACGCCGTCAGCTGCCACACGACCTGCTTTTTTAGCAGCCTTCATGCCCGATGACTTACGTAGGTTTTCAATTGCTAGTTCCAAGTCACCGTCTGCTTCGACGAGCGCCTTTTTACATTCCATCATGCCAAGGCCCGTGCGCTCACGCAGTTCCTTAACCATTGATGCTGAGATAGCAGCCATGCTGAGTCCTCTTTAAATCAAAAATTTATGCGTCTTTCGCTTCGTCGTCAGCCGCTGGAGCTTCTTCCGCAGCCGGTGCCGCCTCTACAGGTGCTTCCTCTGCAGGTGCAGGTGCTGCTGCTTCCTCTGCAGGCGCAGGTGCTGGCGCTTCAGCTGCCTTCTTCTTTGGCGCTGCTTTCTTCTTTACTGGCGCTTTTTTCTCAGCAACATCTTCTGCAGATGCGTCGTCTGTCGCGCCCTCTGCAACTTCAACGTAATCACTCTTACCAAGGCTTTCTGCGGCACCTTCAATGCACGCATCAGCAATGGCTGCCGAATACAACTCAATCGCACGAATCGCATCGTCATTTCCAGGAATGACGATATCGACGCCGTCTGGATCAGAGTTTGTATCGACAATACCGATCACAGGGATACCTAGCTTATTTGCTTCTTGGATCGCGATTTTTTCGTGGTTTACGTCGACGACAAAAATCGCATCAGGCAATCCGCCCATGTCCTTGATACCACCGATCGAACGGTCGAGCTTCTCAAGTTGACGTGACAAGTCGAGTGCTTCTTTCTTCGAAATCTTCTCAAGAGTTCCGTCACCCATTTTCGCTTCAAGTTCTCTCAAGCGCTTAATCGACTGACGAATTGTTTTCCAGTTGGTCAACATGCCACCTAACCAGCGGTGGTTGACGAATGGTTGACCCGCACGCTCGGCTTGCTCTTTCACGATCTTGCTTGCAGCACGCTTTGTACCTACAAACAAGACTTTGTTCTTGCTTTGCGCCATACCACGAACGATCGATACCGCTTTGTCCAAAGCTGGGACCGTCAATTCGAGGTCAATAATATGAATCTTGTTGCGAGCACCGAAGATAAATGGTGCCATTTTTGGGTTCCAGTAACGCGTCTGGTGACCGAAGTGTGCGCCTGCTTTCAGCAGATCGCGCATGCTGACGTTTGCCATGTGTAATTTCCTTGTCAGGGGTTAAATCAAATGCGTTAAAGCCCCTGCCATGACCTTTATAAAGGCACCCCATGACAAGTTGATGACAGTAACGCGAGTTAAAGCGGCGCGGATTATAACAACTTTCGTCAGGAATACCACATCTGGCATACTATCGGCTTGGTTAAAGGAGTCACCGTGGCCCACAGTATTCAAACACCCGCAGATATCGAAGGCATGCGCATCGCCGGCAAACTAGCTGCTGATTGCCTATTAATGATTGAGGACCATGTCAAACCTGGTGCAACGACAGGCGAATTAGATCGTATTTGTCATGACTATATCGTCAACGTGCAAGACGCGATTCCTGCACCACTCAACTACCGTGGGTTCCCAAAATCGATCTGCACCAGCATCAATCACGTGGTCTGCCATGGCATCCCTGACGATGAGAAGCAGTTGAAACGTGGCGACATCATCAACATCGATGTCACGGTGATTAAAGATGGATATCACGGTGATACGAGTAAAATGTTTGTGGTCGGTGAAGCCAAACCCTTCGCCGATCGCTTGATTCAGATTACTCAAGAGTGCATGTATAAAGGCATAGCGCTGGTCAAACCCGGTGCTCGTCTCGGTGACATCGGGCATGCCATCCAGACGCATGCCGAGAGCAACTTCTACTCCGTCGTTGAAGAATTCTGTGGACACGGCATTGGCAAAGTGTTCCACGAAGATCCACAAGTCCTTCACTATGGCCGCCCCGGTACAGGAGTCACATTGCAGGAAGGGATTACGCTGACGATTGAACCCATGATCAATCAAGGTAAACGCCATACGCGGGTGCTATCCGATGGATGGACAGCCGTGACGAAAGATCGAAAGTTGTCTGCGCAATGGGAACATACCGTTTTAGTGACGCCGACAGGGTATGAAATTTTGACCTACCGAGAAGGCGATGAAAGCTTCCCAAGGATCGGTTAATGGCACTGATAACCGGACCATTATCGACAGAACTCAGTGAACCGAAGGATTTAAGCCCGCAAGGTATCCGAGAATACCTCAAATCGCAGCACGAACTTCTCGCCGATGCGTTTAAGCGACGCATCTTCATTGACTACCTTCTCGGAAGTCGAGCCATGGTGATGGACCGGTTACTGAACGCTTTGTGGACTGAGGCGGATCTTCACCAAAAACCATTGGGGCTTTTTGCGGTTGGTGGCTATGGTCGTGGTGAATTGCATCCTTTCTCGGATATCGACATTTTAATTCTTGGCGAGCAAGCCGCAATTGACGATGCGGCTGATGCGATCACCGCGTTTAGCACGCGCCTTTGGGATTTTAATCTCGATATAGGCCATGCAGTCAGATCCTTTGATGATTGCGCAAGCCTTGCACGTGATGACATTACAATCGCCACGAGTTTGATTGAATGTCGACCGGTCTACGCCAAAACCGCAATGCTCAAGCAACTCGAATCACTGGCCTTCGATAACTCGAACTGGACAACAGAATCGTTTTATGAGGCCAAAGTAGCCGAACAGGACGAGCGCTACGCGAAACACGATGATTCCGATAATCGCCTCGAACCGGATATCAAGAACGCGCCGGGTGGATTACGTGACCTGCACACCATCATCTGGGTCGTTCGCAAACATTTTAAAACCACACGGCTTATCACTCTGGTCGATGAGGGATTGCTAACACAAAACGAATTCCGCTTACTCGATGAAGCCGAACAGTTCATGAAGCGTGTCCGATTTGCGCTGCACATCGCTGCAGATCGAGCCCAGAACCGTTTACTCTTTGATGTGCAGGCTCAAGTCGCAGAGCTGATGGGCTTTCGATCAGACGATACGAAAGAACAAATCGAAGCATTCATGAAGCAGGTGTATCGGATGACACTTCGTATTCGTGAGTTCAACGATATGTTGCTACAAAGCTTTGAAGAGACCGTAATCAAAGATCCGTCGGATGCCGCGATTACCGAGCTCAACAGCCGATGGCAAATTAAAAATCAACGACTGATGCTGAGCCATCCAAACGGCTTTGAACGCAATCCATCCGCATTACTCGAAGCGTTTGTGCTGCTTGCACAAAACCCGAAACTCAAAGGATTGCGCGCATCAACAACGCGGCAAATGTATACGGCCCGGCACCTAATCGATGATGCATTTCGAAATGACTTAGTGAATATCAGTTATTTCATGGAACTGATGCGCTATCCAGAGAAGCTACCTGATATCTTGAGACGGATGCGCTACTACGGGATTTTAAGCCGCTACATCCCTGAGTTTGGGCCAATCATGGGTCTGATGCAGCACGACTTATTCCATATCTACACAGTCGACGCACACACACTGCAACTCATCCGAAACATCACGCGTTTTTACACGGGCGTCGTTGAAACAGATTACCCCGTCGTCACCCGTCTGACACAACGACTTCCCAAAATAGAACTGCTGTATCTCGCGGCGTTGTTTCACGATATCGCCAAAGGACGCGGTGGAGATCATTCGGAGCTCGGCGCGATTGATGCGTACAAATTTTGTAAACATCACCGCCTGTCCGAATACGATTCACGACTCGTAAGCTGGCTCGTCAATAACCACCTATTGATGTCGATGACAGCGCAACGTAAGGATATTTCGGATCCCGATGAGCTTAAGGCGTTTGCAGAAATCGTCGGCGATCAGCGTCGATTGGATTATTTATTGTGCCTGACTGTCGCGGACATCACGGCTACAAACCCAGAACTCTGGACCAGTTGGCGCGCTACATTATTACGCCAGCTGTATTACGGCACCACCGACTTTCTGACCCGCGGCCTCGACTCTCTCCCCGGTCGTGCGATCTACATTGAAGAGACAAAAGCGGATGCGCTTGAACTTGTCAGGCCGTCAATTCGCTCAAAAGCACAGACATTCTGGGAGCAGTGGTCTCAGGAATATTTTGTGAGTCACTCCTCAGATGAGCTCGCTTGGCATCTAGAAACACTCATTGATGCGAGCGCAGATGAGACCATTATTGCGATCGCTGCAAATGAACAATCGACAGATCTCGGTTCCACTCAAGTACTTGTCTCCACTCCGAACCGAGTGCATCTGTTTGCTGACTTAACAGCATGCTTTTCTGACCTCAGTCTGTCAGTGCTCGACGCAAAATTACACACTAGCGGTAACGGTCGGTCCATCGACATCTTTGTCGTGCAATACGAGACGACCTGTCAACCTGTCACTGAACCCCAAGACCAGGAGCGATTGCTTCGCGGCCTCGAACAAGCAGCGCTTGGACAATACATTGAAAATGCTGGAACTCGCCGCACCCCGAGAGCACACAAATATTTCAACCTGCCGGCAGACGTTTCAATTCGACCCGATTTAGAGGGTAAGCGCACATTGATCGAATTGATTGCACCAGACCGAGCGGGTCTTTTGACAACAGTCGGACGCGTCTTTGCGGAATTTGATCTCGATTTATCGACTGCCAAGATTGCAACACTTGGTGAGCGTGTTGAGGACGTTTTTTTCGTCACCGACAGCCGCGGTGACAATCTGTATGATGACGCGTTTATCGAGCGCCTTAAAGAGCGTCTCGAGTACGAACTCAATACACTAAGTGGAGCATTGCTCGATGTTGAATCCTGATCTTCAACGGTTGCAGCCGTATCCGTTTGAGCAACTCGCAGCGCTCTTTCAGGGTGTGCAACCGCCAACCGAACTGCAACCCATTCCACTATCGATTGGTGAGCCACAACATACGCCACCTCAGTTCGTCCTCGAAGCACTCTCAACACACATGGGATTGATTGCAAAATATCCGACCACAAAAGGCTCTGAGTCACTCAGGCAATCAATTGCAAATTGGCTCAATCGACGGTTCTCACTGAAAAGTGCCCCGATCGATCCAGGCAAGCATGTGATTCCAGTTAATGGGACACGGGAGGCAATTTTCGCCTCGGTTCAAGCTGCCGTTGACCGAGACAAAGGTGGTTTGGTTGTAATGCCAAATCCCTTTTATCAAATCTATGAAGGCGCCGCCTTCATGGCCGGCCTAAATCCGCATTACCTACCAATTGACGACTCCGGACAACCAGATTATCGGGCAGTTCCCGATTCGGTTTGGAAAGCATGCCAGTTTTGCTTTGTCTGCACACCAGGCAATCCAACTGGCACCGTACTTGACGACGAAACACTCGAATTTCTAATCGAAAAAGCACATCAGTTTGATTTTTGGCTCGCATCGGATGAGTGCTACTCAGAAATCTATCGACAAACTCCACCTCCTGGATTGTTGGAAATTTGTGCACGGGTTGGCAATGACAACTTTTCTAAATGTATGGTGTTCCATAGCCTCTCCAAGCGTTCAAATCTGCCAGGATTACGCTCAGGTTTTGTGGCAGGCGATGCCGCGTTCATTGCACCCTTTCTAAAATACCGAACCTACCACGGTTGCTCGATGTCGATGGCAGTCCAAAAAGCATCTGAACTGGCGTGGTCTGACGAAGACCATGTGACTGAGAATCGCGCACTCTATGCAGACAAATTTAAAGCAGCTTCAGAAATCTTGGGAGATCGTTTGATCACATCCGATCCCGGCGCTGGTTTCTATTTGTGGGCGAAGACCCAGGGGCGGTGTGATATCTTTAGTCGTGATCTGTTTCAAGCAACCGGAGTGACTGTTCTG
This sequence comes from Litorivicinaceae bacterium, assembly GCA_965655875.1. Classification (GTDB taxonomy): domain Bacteria; phylum Pseudomonadota; class Gammaproteobacteria; order Pseudomonadales; family Litorivicinaceae; genus HIMB30. The sequence goes on from CBFHIN010000034.1 coordinate 9,129, forward strand.
CCTGGGCAATATTTAGGACGCGAAGTCGATGGCGTCAATCCAGGTATGGGGTTTGTCAGAATGGCGTTGGTCGCTGAACCGGCGACTTGCAGAGAAGCACTCGAACGTATCAACTCATTTATCACGAGGTAATTCATGGCGCTAACGGTCTACGGGATCAAAAATTGTGATTCGATGAAGAAAGCGTTTCAGTGGCTTGAGGCGAATGGAATCGCGTATGAGTTTGTTGATTTTAAAAAAGAGCCACCCAAAGCAGAGGCGATCGAGGCGTGGCTTCGAGGAGTTGGTGACTCATTGGTCAACACCAGAGGTCCGAGCTATCGTCAACTGCCAGACGATATCAAATCAGAGTTTACAGGGTCGACCCGCGTACAAGCGATCGTCGACAAACCCACGTTGATCAAGCGGCCGTTGATGGTGAATGGCGATGCGATGACCGTTGGCTTTAACCCAGATCAGTGGACAACAATTCCCAATTTATTGAACGCTTAAGGATACCCCCATGGAATGTTTTGCATTTGGACTCGGTGTTGGACACCAAAACTCAGACAATCAGTGGCTTGATACTTACTATCCAAAAGCGCTCTGCCGTCCTGATCCCGCTCTCGTCACTATCATTGGTGATGTTTTCAGCTGGGATGGTTCGAACCTGACACGTCAAATCACTGCCGATGATTTAGACGATTTCCTAGAAGCGCTCGAAGACAGCAATGATGGTGATGCGGAGGGACTTCTTAAGGCACTCACACCACTCGCAGGTTCTGAACAACCACTTGTCATCTGCGCATTATCAACCGATGAGAAGCCAACGACCGTTCCAGAGGTGTATCTGAAGCTGTCGATGATTTCGATGCGTAAGATCCAGCCACATGGAACAAACCTTGAAGGCATGTTTGGACTGTTGCCAAACGTTGCATGGACAAGCCAAGGACCGATCGATATCAAAGAGCTTGCGCACGCGCAGACACGCGCACGCGCTCATGGTGAAGTACTCACCGTCCATTCGGTTGACAAGTTTCCTCGTATGGCGGATTACGTCGTCCCTCAGGGGGTTCGTATCGGTGACGCCTCACGCATTCGTCTTGGTGCACATCTCGGTGAAGGTACGACCGTCATGCACGAAGGATTTATCAACTTCAACGCGGGAACACTCGGCGTTTCAATGGTGGAAGGCCGAATTTCAGCAGGTGTTGTGGTTGGTGATGGTTCAGATTTAGGCGGCGGCTCATCGACCATGGGTACGCTTTCAGGTGGCGGTAACATTGTTATTTCAGTCGGAGAACAGTGTCTGTTAGGTGCCAATGCAGGACTTGGAATTCCACTCGGTGATCGCTGCACGATCGAATCAGGTCTCTATCTCACATCTGGCTCGAAAGTAAAATTACTGGATAAAGACGGACAGCCCGTGGGTACCGTCAAGGCGCGTGAACTGGCTGGACAAGACGACCTATTGTTCCGCAGAAATTCAGTCACAGGTGAGATTGAATGTCTTGCGAATAAGTCGGCAATTGCCCTAAATGACGAACTTCACGCAAATAACTGAGGCGATTGATGAGCTGTGCTGTCCTTGAACTTACTGAAGAACTGATCCGTCGCGAATCTGTTACCCCAGATGATGCAGGCTGCCTCGATGTCATCGGAGCACGACTTCAACAGCTTGGATTCACACTCGAACGAATGGATCGCGGAAGCGTTTCGAATCTTTGGGCAACCTTTGGAGAGGACGGCCCAATGGTTTGTTTTGCGGGCCACACAGATGTGGTGCCAACCGGAGATATCACTGCTTGGACATCGGATCCGTTTGTTCCGACAGTAACCGAGCATGGGCACCTTCGTGGTCGCGGTGCAGCAGACATGAAGTCATCTTTGGCCGCGATGGTCGTGGCTTGCGAAGAATTTCTCAAAAATAACCCCAACCCCCCTGGACGGCTAAGCTTCTTGCTTACAAGCGACGAAGAGGGACCTGCGACCGATGGAACAGTTGCAGTGGTTGAAGAACTCGCAAAGCGTCAGGCACACACTGGCTCATTAGCCATCGACTATTGCATTGTTGGGGAACCGAGCTCAAAGGACAGTCTAGGAGATGTGGTTCGGGTGGGTCGACGTGGCTCGGTCAATGCATTGATCCGCGTTCATGGAACACAAGGACATGTGGCCTATCCAGAACTTGTCGATAACCCCATTCATCATGCTGCACGTCTGATTGCTGATTTAGTGGCGACTGACTGGGACAACGAAACAAATGACTACTTTCCGCCGACAAGTTTTCAAGTCTCGAATATTACAGCAGGAACAGGTGCAACCAATGTTGTGCCAGGCACTGCAGAGCTCCGTTGTAATTGGCGATTTTCGACATCAACCACCGCCGATGCGATTCAAGCGCAAACCGAGCAGTTATTGAAAACCCTCGGTATCAATGCGTCGATTGAGTGGAAAGTCTCTGGTGAACCGTTTTTAACAAAGCACGGCAAACTGACACGCGCAACCAGCGACGTCATTAGGACACAAACAGGAGTTGAGACCGATCTCTCGACCGGTGGTGGCACATCCGACGGACGATTTATTGCGAAACTCGGATGTGAATTAATCGAACTCGGGCCGATCAACCGGTCGATTCATAAAATCGATGAGGAGGTCAACATCGCTGACCTACCTCGATTGAAAGATCTGTACCGGAGTCTTTTGATTGAATTGATTGGCTAACTAGTCAGCTAAATCAACATCTTCCGCCTGTGGCCCTTTACCTGACTGTCCCAATACGTAGGTAACGATCGCGCCCTCACGCAAGAGATAGCGATTTTTACCGCGGACAGAGCGATAATGAACGAATACATCTTCACCATCTTCGCGAGTGATAAAACCGAACCCTTTGGTTGAATTAAACCACTTCACCGTGCCCTCTTCGCGAGGACCCGATGGAACAACCGGTTCAAACCGTCGGTTGGCGATGACTGACTGTAATGCACCTTGCGCATACAAAATAACAATAATGACGATCGCAATTAAAACACCGGCCTCAAGCTCAGACCCAGCGAGCGGCTCCATACCAAACGATGGCAGTAGAAACATCAAAACAGATGCGCCGATGATCGATAAAACAAGTGACAAGAACAGTTGGCCTAGTGGCTTACGCATGAGAAACTCCTAATGGCATAACGGGTAATAAGTGTGGTCAACCGAGGTACTTTACAAGACGATGAGCCAAGACTCGACACTCTCTGATCTGGAAATACGAATTGCCTTTTTAGAAGACCAAATCGACGCCCTCAATGGTGAAATCGTCTCTCTCAATCGTGACCGCGAGCAACTTACGCGAGAATTGCAGGCATTGGTGAATTTAGTCAAACCACTGATGGAGCAAATGTCACAACTGGGTGGATCAGACGACTCAACACCCCCGCCCCATTACTAAGGAATCCCATGTCAAATCATCTAGACGCTTGGATTGAAACCTATCCAGACTTCCCCAAACCCGGAATTTTATTTTACGACATCGCTCCGATTATTGAGCAGCCTGATCGACTGCGAACCGTCTGCGAGTTGATCCAAAGTCAGATCACCCAATGGGAACCTGACGTGCTCGTCGGGATTGATTCAAGAGGCTTTTTGTTCGCAACACCGGTGGCATTAATGATGGATCTCGGGGTTGTCATGGTTCGGAAAAAAGGGAAGCTACCGGGGGATGTACGTGAAGAGTCGTACGCCCTCGAGTATGGCGAAGCGACCCTCGCGGTTCAGAAAGATCGTGATCTGTCTGGTAAACGCGTCGTGCTTATCGATGACCTACTCGCAACCGGTGGCACACTGGCGGCAACCGAAAAGCTTCTGAACGAATCAGGGGCTGACGTGATTGGAACAGTTGTTTTGATCGAACTCGAATCACTCAAAGGTCGCGATAATTTACAGGCGCCTGTGGTCAGTTTGCAGGTCTACGATGAGTGATCATGATATTACCGCTGAGAATACGCTGATCGTCGTCGCCCTCGAGGATGAATTACCCTCTGAATTAGTAGCCGGTTGGAACGTTCTCTATACGGGAGTTGGCAAGGTGAATGCTGCGATCGCAGCAACAGAAGCTGTGCTTGCGACCAGACCCACGCACATTATCAATTACGGCACTGCAGGAGCGCTCAATACGCAAGTCGTCGGGCTCACACGAGTCAACCACATCGTTCAACGTGACATGGACGTCAGGCCCTTAGGATTTGAACTCGGATATACGCCATTCGACACCACCGGACACATCGATCTCGGTGGACCCGGCGTCTCACTTGGTACTGGTGATCATTTTGTGACCACGCCACCCGAGCTCGTTACAGATATCGTGGACATGGAAGGATATGCGCTTGCCAAGGTCGCTCGACTCTTCGATATCAATTTCCACTGCTGGAAATATATCTCAGACAATGCCAATGACGATGCGGCAGATCAGTGGGCTGACAATGTTGCCAAGGGCGCACGCGCGTTTGTCGAGTGCGTAATTACGCCGATCACAGCTTAGTTCTTCGACGATTTTCGAGCCTCAAAGGCTCGCTGCTGATCTTTTTGCAGCGCACGTGCTGCACGCGCCGCTTCTTGACGGTCTTTGACTGATTGCGCATCCATCCCAACATGACGCTCGCCACGCGATTCAGCAAGTTCAATCTGATGCTGACGCATACGGTATCGCTCTTTTTGTGCTTCTGAATGCTCATCCACACAATGATGGCATTGCACTCCCATCACAAACTCAGGACGTAACTTATCATCCTCTGTAATTGGACGACGACACGCATGACACTGATCATACTCACCGGGTTCGAGTTTATGATTCACCGTCACGCGATTATCAAAAACAAAGCACTCGCCTTCCCATGTACTCTCGGTATGTGGGACTTCCTCAAAGTAATTGAGGACACCGCCTTTTAGGTGATAAACCTCTTCAAAACCTTGCTCTAGCAAATAGCTGGTCGACTTCTCACATCGGATTCCGCCAGTGCAAAACATCGCCACCTTTTTGTGTTTCTTCGGATCCAAATTTTGCGAAACCCACTCAGGGAACTCGCGGAAGGTTTTTGTTTCTGGATTCACGGCACCCTTAAACGAACCCACCTCGTACTCGTAGTCATTTCGGGTATCAATGGTCACCGTCTCTGGGTCAAGAATCAGGTCGTTCCAATCTTCTGGCTTCACATATCGTCCAACCTTCATTTTCGGGCTGATACCGGGAACGCCTAACGTCACAATCTCTTTCTTCAGTTTGACTTTCATGCGGTAGAACGGAATACCATCCGCATCCATGAGCGATTCTTTATACTCAAGATTATTGAAGCGGCCATCGGATTCGAGCCATGCTTTCACCGCATCAATGCCGTCTCGCGTTCCTGCGATTGTTCCATTGATCCCTTCGGCTGCTAACAACAGCGTGCCGCGAACACCTTGGGACATACAGGTTTCTAAAAGTGGTTCACGGAGCGATTGATAATCGGGAAGTTCAACAAATTGATAGAGAGCAGCAACAACCAGCTGATTCATTATGCATCCTTTTTCATTCCACCCTTACAAGGCGGTGACGTCAGCCGCTCAGGGTTTTGATTCCATTCAGATTCTGTAAAACACTGCATTGCCAGTGCGTGTACGCCCTGCTTCAAAGCCTCGTCGGCTGCTTTGTAAACCAATTGATGGCGCTTGACACGCGATAGTCCATCAAATGCATTTGATACAATGACTAACCGGAAATGCGTTTCAGAATTCTTGGGAACATTATGCCCATGACTCTCATTCTCCAACTCAAAGAATGAAGGATTGATGTCCTGGATCAAGGATTCGCGAAGTAAAGTTTCTAATTTCATAGGCTGATTATACTGAACTCAAAGCACGTTACGCGATCTTTAATCCCAAGGATTGAAAAACATCAAAATCCCGATCCGAGTGTAAGAGCCGAGCATCCCACGCGATACAAAACGCGGCGATCAAAACATCAATCTCCTTGATCTAGCCGGGTCCAATCTAAGTCACCATCCCACTGAAGTTTTCCTTACAGCTCCCTAATCCGACTTTGCTTTTTAAGCCGGATCAATGTTTTCAGAGGCAGATCTACCTTATCGCGCTTGGTCGACAGCCCAGTGGATTGTTGTGAATTGCGCACCCTTTGATCATCAGTCACAACGTTAATCCTCGTTTCGCCCAAAATGTGTATCTACAAAAGATTATAAATACACATTGAAGCCGAGACATATCTGTT
>CBFHIN010000035.1:0-7791 GCA_965655875.1 Litorivicinaceae bacterium
ATCGGAAAAACAGATCTGGCCATGGCTCTTGCCGAAGAGTCACCGCTTCAGATCATCAGTGCCGATTCTGTGATGGTCTATCAACATTTAAATATTGGATCGGCGAAGCCATCTAAGAGCCAGTTAGAGCAATATCCTCATGATTTGATCGATGTTGTTCCTCCTGAGCATCCATTTGATGCCGGTCAATTTGTTGAGCATGCCCGTCAGTCGATCGAGGCCGCCTGGTCCAACGATAAAATCCCTTGCTTGGTGGGTGGGACAATTATGTATCTGAAGTCATTGCTTGATGGTCTTGATCCCATGCCGCCTGCTGATCCGGAAATTCGGGAAACGATTCGACACAAGGCTTCCGAAGAGGGATGGCCTTCCGTACATGCATGGCTCAGTAGCCTCGACGCTGATGCTGCACAGCTGATCCATCCGAATCATTCGTCACGAATCGAGCGCGCATTGGAAGTGTATTTAAAAACCGGTCAATCGATTCGTTCGTTTTGGTCAAATGAGAAAGAAAACGTTTCGATCAATGATCAAGCCTTTGATTTATCGGTTTTGGCACTGGTACCAACAGATCGAGAGCAATTGAAAGTTCGTTTGAATCGACGATTTGATCTGATGTTAGAACATGGATTAACGGAAGAAGTTCATGCGCTCCGTGAGCGGCGTGGGCTAACGCTTCAAAGCCCGTCGATGCGGAGTGTCGGTTACCGTCAAATGTGGAAATATCTCGACGGCGATCTTTCTGAAACTGAAATGAAAGAGCAAGCAAAGGCGGCGACTCGTCAACTCGCGAAGCGACAGTTAACGTGGCTTCGCTCGTGGCGTGCTGCAACGAATACCGTAATCGGAGTTTCTGATTCGATTCCACAAATAGAAGGAAAGACTTGGTTGTCTAGAGTGATCGATCGTGTTCTTTGAGCGCGAGACAGGCGGCGAGCGAGCCATTATTTGCTCGGTCACAATTCGTGAGCCTTTTTACATTCCTGATGTTGAAGAATTTACTTCCCTGGTGATCTCAGCAGGCGCTGAAGTGGTTGGCGAAATTAGCGCGCAGCGTCAACGCCCGAGCCCTGCGAATTATGTTGGCGTCGGAAAAGTTGAGGAGCTTGCCGCGCTGGTTGCGGCAACTGAGGCTGATCTGGTGATTTTTGACGGTCATCTGTCACCGAGCCAAGAGCGTAATCTTGAGAAGCAGGTCAAAGCGCGAGTGATTGATCGCTCTGGATTGATTCTTGATATTTTTGCGAGTCGAGCGAAAACGTTTGAAGGGAAGCTTCAAGTTGAACTTGCGCAGTTGGATCACATCCGTACCCGGTTGATTCGAGGATGGACTCACTTGGAACGCCAAAAAGGAGGGATTGGGTTGCGTGGTCCCGGTGAAACCCAGCTTGAAACTGACCGTCGCCTGATTGCAGTGCGCATGAATTCGCTTAAAAGTCGCTTAGAAAAAGTGCGGAAGACACGAGACCAAGGTCGCCGTGCGCGACGCCGTAACGCGATACCAACGGTTGCACTTGTCGGGTACACCAATGCTGGAAAATCAACTCTATTTAACCGACTGACTGAAGCGCATATTTACGCTGCGGATCAGTTGTTCGCCACACTCGATCCCACACTACGAAAAATTACATTGCCAGGTGGTGCAGACACAATTTTGGCGGATACCGTGGGATTTGTTCAGAATCTTCCGCACGCGCTAGTCGACGCGTTCCGTGCGACCCTTGAAGAGGCAGCCGAGGCGGATGTGTTGCTGTTTGTTCAAGATGGCGCGCATTCGGATCGATTGATGCAAGAAGAGGCAGTGCTTGAAGTTCTGCATGAGATTGGTGCGGATGAAGTGCCTCGTGTCATTGCAATGAATAAAGTGGATATACGCCCTGAAGTGATGCCGGGTCGCGATGAATCAGGTCGCATTTGGATTTCAGCGAATAGTGGTGCAGGACTAGATGACCTTGGGCTCGCAATTGCTGAGGCAATCGGCCAGACGCCCGAAGAGCATGAGCTGTTATTGAAACCATCAGAAGGGAAGCTTCGTGCGAGGCTATATCAAGAGGCTGATGTGCTGTCTGAATTGACAACAGAAGTTGGTGATACGCAGATGAAGGTCAGGATCTCGAAAGATCGATTAAATACTTTGATGCGAGATGTTGGTCGAAGCGCTCTTCACTGAGTATCATGCACGGCCTTCATGGAGAAACTATGGCAACCAACGATTCAGCGCTTGAGCAACTAAAAACACCGCCACACTCGCGTGAGGCTGAGCAGTCTTTGCTCGGTGGCTTACTGCTTGATGCGCAGACTTGGGATCAAGTGGCTGGCATGGTCACGAAAGAAGATTTTTATCTCCCCGAGCACCGTCTGGTTTTCGAGGCCATGACGAAGTTGTCTGAGCGTAATCGTCCACTCGACGTTCTCACTATTTCTGAGCAGTTAGATGTGATGGATGAAGCCGAAAATGCTGGTGGAATCGCATACCTCTCTGAGCTTGCAGCAAGCGCCTCGAGTGCAAGCAACGTTACAGCCTATGCTGAAATTATCCGCGATCGCGCAGTTTTACGGCAGCTGATCCGCGTCGCTGGCGAAGTATCTGAGAACGCAAGAAAACCTGCCGGTCGAAGTGTCAGTGAAATTCTTGACGAAGCTGAATCCAAAGTTTTCAAGATTAGTGAAGAGCGTCCGTCACGTGGTGGCCCAGAATCGGTTAATCGCTACCTCAAAGTAGCGCTTGATAAAATTGAAGAGCTCTATGCTTCAGACTCTGAGATTACTGGTGTCACGACCGGGTTTAAGAAGCTCGATCAGATGACAGCAGGTCTTCAACAGTCTGACTTAGTAATCATTGCAGGCAGACCATCGATGGGGAAAACAACCTTCGCGATGTGTTTGGTCGAATCGTGTGTCATCAAGTCAGAGAAGCCGACTCTCGTTTTCTCGATGGAAATGCCTGGTGAGTCGATCGTCATGCGAATGCTCTCGTCACTCGGTCGCATTGATCAGACGAAGGTGCGTACCGGTAAGTTAAGTGATGAAGATTGGCCGCGTCTGACTTCGGCGTTTAGCTTGCTCAATGAAAAGCCTTTATATATCGATGACACTCCTGCACTTACGCCAACGGAGCTTCGTTCGAGGGCTCGACGTATCGCTCGGCAGCACCCTGAAGGTCTTGGCATGATCATGATCGATTATCTTCAGTTGATGCAAGTTGCCGGTGGCGGCGAAAATCGCGCAGGTGAAATTTCGGAAATCTCGCGCTCCTTGAAAGCCCTGGCCAAAGAATTGAACTGTCCAGTGATCGCGCTTTCGCAGTTGAACCGGTCATTGGAGCAACGGCCGAACAAGCGTCCGGTGATGTCGGATCTTCGCGAATCTGGCGCAATTGAACAGGACGCAGATGTGATCTGCTTTATTTACCGAGACGAGGTGTACAACGAAAATACCGAAGAAAAAGGTATTGCTGAGATCATTATCGGTAAACAGCGTAATGGCCCGATCGGTACTGTGCGACTTGCGTTCTTGGGTCAGTACACCCGGTTTGAGGATTTAGCTGAATCGTATTACGAGGATTACCCGCATGAGTAAGTCATTACAAGATCAGTTGCTTGCTCTCGGTGTTGCTAATAAAAAGAAGGCAAAGCAAGCCAAGCATCAAAAGCGTGTCGAGTCTAAGGAACCTCAAGGACCTGGGATACAAGAAAGCCTGCAAGAGACGCAGCAAAAAGCACGAGATGAGAAAAAGGCACGTGATCAGGCGTTGGCACTCGAGCGGGAAGCCAAGCGACTCAAAGCTGAGAAACTGGCTCAAGTTCGAGACATGGTGAAATCCAATGTGATTGACCGAGGTGCTGAATCCGAGCGTGTTGATTTCCGCTTTCCTTACGGTAAAAAAATAAGACCATACCCTGTCAGTTCTGATGTACGAGACCGTTTGGCTCGGGGAATGCTTGGGCTTATCGAGATTGATGGGGCGATTTGCATTGTCCCGAGGGATGTTCTCGAGAAATGCATCGAACGACTTGAGGGCCAAGAGATTTTTTCTCATCTTGCAAAACTTGAGGAGCAAGATGACGACTATCCGCCAATCCCCGACGATCTTGATTGGTAAATGCCCATCTATGAACTAGCGGCGCTGGGTGCGTCGCTGTGTTTTGCGGTTGCCGGACTGCTCGCAATGGAACCTTCGCGCGCGCTGGGTGCGATTCGTTTCAATCGCGTTCGCATGCTTCTTATGGCGGTACTTCTTTTTGTAGTCGCCTCAATTACTGGTGGAATTGAAACCTTGTCGGTTGCTTCCATGCCAATCCTCGTGACGTCTGGTTTAGTCGGCATTTTCTTGGGTGATACCTTTTTATTTGCAGGTCTTCGCCGGGTCGGTCCTCGACGCAATGCGGTTATGTTTGCTTTTAATGCACCGCTGACTGCGATCGCGGGCATCTTTTATTTGGACGAATTACTTTCTTTTCCAGTTTTTGTGGGCTGTGTTTTAGTCACAACCGGCGTCATCGTCGCGATCAGTTATGGCCAGACCCAATCTTCCCGCAACCATTGGGATGCAATTCACGGATCATTACCGATTGGGTTGTTATTTGGGTTTTTAGCGGCCGCCGGGCAGGCAGGCGGTATTCTTCTGTCGCGACCACTGATGCAAGAGGGGATTGATCCAGTGGCGGCATCGGCGGTCCGTGTTGCTATTGCAGCCATTGCTTTGGTCGTCGTCTATGAGTTGTCGACGCATCGAAGCAAGAAAGATCACTCAATTTGGACTCGGCAGATTGTGGCTAAAACCGTCGGTAGTGGAATCATTGGTATGGGGATTGGCATGACGCTCGTGATGTTTGCGTTACGCGGTGGAGAAGCAGGAATTGTATCCACGCTGAGTTCTGCTGCGCCTGTCGTCATGTTACCGCTAATCTGGGCGATTTCAGGTCAACGCCCAGCGCTCGGCGCATGGATTGGAGCGACTATTGTTTTTTTCGGAACAGCGCTTATTTTAATTCCTAGTTGATGCACTGCATGTGTGCAAGCTTTGCCCAAACAGAGTGCATTGGTGCTTGTGAAAGCTCAGGCCGGATGCTAGTTTTCACGCTACGGCGGCGGGCACGCCCGAGATCAATAATGGCACGAGTCATGCTGAGTTGATCAAAGGCGCCTACACAATATTGATAAGGCCCGTATGAAGATTAAAAACAAACCGCTTATTCAGGAGTAATTCCATGAAATTGTCTGCAAAATTTGCAACTACTGTCGCAGCGTCTGCTGTCGCTGTTGCTCAAGTCGCATCAGCTGCAACGCTTGATGATGTTAAAGCCCGTGGTGAATTAAAGTGTGGCGTCAGTGGTGGCGTGCCAGGATTCTCTGCACCTGACGACGCAGGTCGTATGCAAGGTATCGACGCTGCTGTCTGTGATGCAGTCGCTGCCGCTGTTCTTGGTGACGCGAGCAAAGTGACTTTTATCCCCCTCACAGCAAAAGAGCGTTTCACGGCGCTAGCATCAGGTGAAGTTGATGTATTGTCACGTAACACGACTCATACATTGACGCGTGAAGCATCACTCGGTCTTAACTTCACGTATTACAACTACATCGATGGTCAGGGCTTCATGGTCATGAAGGATTCTGGCATCAAGTCAACGCTGGAGCTTGACGGTGCAAGCATCTGTGTTCAGGCCGGTACAACAACCGAGCTCAACATGGCTGACTACTTCCGTAACAACAACATGTCATTCACGCCAGTCGGTTATGAAACTTCGACGCAAACGCGTGAAGGTTTCGAAGGTGGTGCGTGTGACGTACTGACTTCTGACAAATCTCAGTTGGCGGCGTTGAGTACTGAAATGAAAGTGGGTCCAGAAGGCGTCACTATTCTTCCAGAAACAATCTCAAAAGAGCCTCTAGGACCAGTCGTTCGTCAGGGCGATGATCAGTGGATGGATATTGTTGCGATGACTCTGTACGCGCTAATTAACGCAGAAGAGCTCGGTATCACATCTGACAATATCGATAGTTTGAAAGCGAATCCAGGCAATCCAAACATCGCACGTTTGGTTGGTACTGAAGGCAACATGGGTGAACTTCTAGGCCTTGGTCCAGATTGGTCATACAACGCGATTAAGCAAGTCGGTAACTACGGCGAAATCTACGAGCGCACAGTTGCTCCGATTGGTATTCCACGTGCGGGATCAGTTAATGATCTATGGACACGTGGCGGTATCCTATACGCGCCACCGATTCGTTAATCGAATCCAAAGTAAAGTAAAGACCGGGCGCCTGCCCGGTCTTTTTCTAGTATCTATCGGATTTCATTTTGACAGAACGTACACGTATCCCGTTCCATCGTGATCCAAAAGTTCGCGCACTGTTGATTCAAGTGCTTGCGCTGCTTCTGGTTGTTTACGGTTTTTATTCCCTTTTTCAAACGACGGTCGATAATTTAGTCGCGCGTGGTATTCAGACCGGCACCGGCTTTTTCGACGAAGTTGCTCCTTTCCAGATTGGATTTAGTCCGTTTTTTGACTACAAGCTTGGTGAGTCGACCTACATCGATGTCTTTTTTGTCGGTATACAGAACACGATTTTGGTTGCGGTCCTTGGAATCATTGCGGCCACGCTTCTAGGTTTCTTTATCGGCGTAGTGCGGTTGTCACCGAACTGGCTCGTGTCACGTGGAGCGCTCGCTTACATTGAAATTTTTCGTAATGTTCCGCTGTTGCTACAGATTATGTTTTGGAACTTTGCGATATTTTTGCCAACTCTCCCAGCGCCCAAAAACTCAATCGAGATGGGTTCGTTCTACTTGAATGCTCGAGGGTTCCATACCCCATTGCCCACAGTGGAGGATTCCACGGGCTTTACAATCTGGATGACTCTGCTTGCGTTGTTGGTTGTCGGTCTTGTTGTATTTGCGCGGCGCGCAAAACAGCGCTTTGAGGAGACTGGTCATCAACTCCCAGTACTGTGGATTTCAGCGGCCGTAATGGTCGTCGGTGGTTATATTTTGTATTTGATCTCGGGTTCACCACTTGGATTTGATGTCCCCGTATTAGGTCGCTTTAACTTTAAAGGTGGCGGTCAGTTGCCATTGCCATTGTTTTCGTTGTGGTTCGCATTGACGCTGTACACTGCAGCATTTATTGCAGAGAACGTAAGGGCCGGAATACAGTCTGTATCGCACGGACAAACGGAAGCATCTCACGCGCTTGGGCTCTCGAGAAAAGACACCGTCCGTTTGGTGACGATCCCGCAAGCGCTGCGTGTCATCATTCCGCCGACTATCAGTCAGTATCTGAACTTGACCAAAAACTCATCTCTGGCAGTTGCTGTCGGATATGAAGAACTCGTTGCGGTATGGGCCGGTATCACGCTGAACCAAACAGGCCAAGCATTGGTGATTATTGGTATGACAGTCGCCGTCTATGAGTGTTTGAGCTTATTTACCTCGTTTGTGCTTAATTGGTACAACAAACGTATTCAGCTAACGGAGCGGTAAAATGTCTGAAGTTAAAACATTCGTCCCCGCTCCTGATCGAGCGCCACCGAGCAATACCCTAGGCCCAATCGCATGGGCTCGCGAGAATCTCTTTGGTTCATTGAGTAGCTCAGTCGCTACGCTTTTGTTCTTTTATTTGTTCTTCAGTTACGTACCGCCGTTTGTTGAGTGGGCGTTTGTGAATGCGAACTGGACCGGGACCGACCGTTCCGTTTGCGAAGCGAATCCAGCCGGTGCGTGCTGGACATTTATTAACGTACGCTTAGAGCAAATATTGTTTGGATTGTACTTTGCGTCGAATCCAGACG
>CBFHIN010000035.1:7888-15178 GCA_965655875.1 Litorivicinaceae bacterium
ACGCAAACTCGATACAAATCGGAGAAATTAATATGACCACCGAAACGCATATGGCGTCTGCCGAGCTCGGTGACACCATCATTAAAATTGACGGGCTCAACAAGTGGTATGGTCAATTCCATGTGCTGAAAGATATTGACCTGGATGTAAAGCGCGGTGAGCGAATCGTTATCTGTGGCCCATCGGGCTCCGGTAAATCAACGTTGATCCGTTGCATTAACCGGCTTGAAACGCATCAGGAAGGGTCAATCGTAGTCGATGGAATTGAGCTCACCGACGATACCAAACACATCAATGACATCCGTCGAGAAGTCGGTATGGTGTTTCAGCATTTCAATTTGTTCCCACATTTGACCGTGTTAGAAAACTGCACGCTCGCTCCGATTTGGGTGCGCAAAACACCGAAGCGGGAAGCGGAAGAAGCGGCGATGCGTTATTTGGAACGCGTCAAAATCCCAGAGCAAGCGAACAAATATCCGGGACAACTATCTGGTGGTCAGCAGCAGCGTGTTGCGATTGCCCGTTCGCTCTGCATGAATCCTCGGGTCATGCTTTTCGACGAGCCTACATCTGCGCTCGATCCAGAGATGATCGCAGAGGTTCTTGATGTCATGGTCGGTCTTGCTGAAGACGGAATGACCATGTTGTGTGTGACTCACGAGATGGGCTTCGCACGGAAAGTGGCCAATCGCGTCATTTTCATGGATGGCGGTCAAATTGTTGAGCAAAACGAGCCTGAAGAGTTCTTCAACAACCCTCAAAATGATCGGACACAATTATTCCTCTCGCAAATCTTGCAACACTGATGATTTAACGGTGGAAAAGCTGATCACTGCCCCTATCATAAGGGCAGTGATCAATTAACTGATTAAGGAGTCTCCATGGCTTGGAATGAGCCCGGAAATAACGGCCGCGACCCTTGGGGTGGTGGTAACAAAAATGATCAGGGTCCCCCTGATCTCGACGAAGTGGTAAAGAAGCTACAGCAGGGGCTGAACGGATTATTTGGAAAGTCTGGCGGCGGATCTGGTGGTGGTTCGGATTCAGGTGATGGTCCGGGCTTTGAATTTTCTGGAAAACTTGTCGGTGTATTTGTTGCCATTGCGCTAGTCGCTTATGGTGCGCTGGGCCTTTATAAAGTTGACGAGCAAGAGCGAGCAGTCGTTCTACGATTTGGTCAGTTCCTAGAAACAAAGACTCCGGGTCTGCGTTGGAACGCGCCGATCATCGATGAAGTAAATAAGGTCAACGTGACACGCGTACGGACGCACACATCGCAAGGTGTGATGCTGACGGAAGATGAGAACATTGTTGATGTTACGCTCGCCGTTCAGTACGTGATTTCAAATCCACGCGATTTCTTGCTGAATGTTCGTGCACCGGAAGCGACGTTGACTCATGCAACCGACTCGGCCATTCGTCATGTTGTTGGATCTGCAGAAATGACAGCTGTGATCTCTGAGGGTCGTGAAGCGCTCGGCGGTGACGTACAGCAGCGGTTGCAAACCTATCTGGAAAACTACGCTGCAGGTCTTCGAATTGTGAAGGTCAACTTGGAGAATAGCCAGCCACCAAGCCAAGTTCAGGCAGCATTCGATGACGTGATCAAAGCGCGTGAAGACGAGCAGCGTCTAAAGAACCAAGCTGAGGCATATTCAAACGGTGTGATTCCCGAGGCTCGTGGTCGCGCGCAACGTGTTCTTGAAGAAGCAAACGCATACCGTGAACAGGTTGTCGCTCAGGCACAGGGTGAAGCAGACCGCTTCTTGAAACTTCTCGCCGAATATCGGAAGGCGCCGGAGGTCACACGTCAGCGCTTGTATATCGATGCCGTGCAAGAAGTCATGCAGCGTTCCTCGAAGGTGATGGTTGATGTCGATTCGGGTTCAAACATCATGTATTTGCCGCTCGATCGAATTGCCAGTCAGGCTGCTCCATCGATTGCAAATCAAAATCGTAGTTTGAGTAGTTCATCGGTTCAGCAAGCCACATCTGGCATGACGCCGGGTGACATCCGATCACTGACTGATCAAGTGATTCAGGAAATCCGTGCACGTCAGACCGATGATTCACAGAGAGGGAGTATTCGATAATGTCAGGACGTCAAATGAGCATTCTGATTGGATTGGTGGTTCTTTTGGCCATCGTGTCCAACTCGCTATATGTTGTGAACGAGCGTGAACGCGCTGTCTTACTGAAGTTTGGTGAAGTTGTCTCGACCGATATCCAGCCTGGGCTTCACTTCAAAATTCCCGTGGTGAACGATGTTCGCCGATTTGAATCGCGTTTGATCACACTCGATTCAAGTCCACAGCGTTATCTTACAGCAGAGAAGAAGGCGCTAATTGTCGACTCATTTGTGAAGTGGCAAGTCGCAGATGCGGGTAAATACTACACCGCAACAGGTGGGGACGAGTTTTCTGCAAATAGCCTATTGGCATCTCGGGTAGACAACGGTCTTCGAAATAAATTCGGTGAGCGAACAGTCTACGAAGTTGTCTCGGGTGAGCGTGATGCTCTAATGGCAGAGATCACCAAAGAGCTGGACGATATCGCACTGAACGAGCTCGGTATCCATGTTTTGGATGTGCGTGTTAAAGGGATCGACCTTCCTCCGGAAGTCTCGAATGCAGTCTATTCTCGAATGAGCACGGAACGTGAGCGTGAAGCCCGTGATCATCGATCGCGTGGACGAGAGCTTGCTGAAGGTATCGAGGCTGACGCGGATCGCCAAAACACCGTGATCGAGGCAAACGCATACCGTGAAGCGGAACAGATTCGAGGCGAAGGTGACGCAATCGCAGCAGAGATCTATGCGAATGCATTTAACCAAGACCCTGAGTTCTACTCATTCCACCGGTCAATTCAAGCGTATAAGGATTCATTTGCTGGAAAAGATGACTTGTTAGTTATCGATCCGGAATCTGATTTCTTCCGTTACCTCAAGAACCCGTCTGGGAACTGATATCAATCATTCGGGCAGCTTAAGGCTGCCCGATTGATTCGCCCATCTTCACCGACTGACCATCTCTAATATCTGAATCAAATCCTTTCATGGATTTGGGTAATATGGTTATCACAGTTGACCCGTATTGGAACCGTCCCACTTCCTCACCTTGCTTAAATTTATGGTGTGTTCCTCGGTGATAGTTCCACTCAGTGATACCTTGACCCGGCGGGGTGATAACACCAGCAAATGGCGTTTCAACGGACGCAACCAACATGGCTCCAACAAGCACCATAGAAAACGGTCCATGCTCGCTTTTGAAGTGCATGATGACACGTTCGTTCCGTGCAAATACTGCTGGAATCGACGTTGTTGTTGATTCATTCACGGAAAACAGGCGCCCAGGTATATGAACCATATGCTTGAGTTCGGCATCCATTGGACAATGGACACGATGGTAATCTTTTGGTGATAAATACACGGTCATGTAATGACCGTGTTGGTAGGTCGAATTGTACTCGTCACTCCCAAATAGTTCTGCCAATGAGAAATGATGTCCCTTTGCGGTCAATCGCGTCTCGTCAGACAGTTGGCCGCCGCTAAATACAGTGCCGTCCGCTGGTGACGCGATGTGGCCTGCACCTGCCAGTGGCCGAATCCCGTCTTTCAGCGCTCGGGTGAAAAATGCATTGAAATGCGGATAGGCATCCAATGATGGCTCGGCTACTTCATCCATCCGTATTTCAAAGCGTTGGATAAACTGTTGGATCAAAAAATTCTTTATTTGCGTGTTTTCACAAAATGCCAGTTTGCCAACGAGCCGTGACACGAGATGGCCCGGAAGGCCGTACTGAATCAATGTGTTGAAATTTTGCATGAGGCTCATGCATTGCCTCCGGTTAGCGTATCCAATATCCGATGAAATGACTCAAGCCGACGTTTCGACAGCTTCCCTTTTTGTACGGCATCCGCGACAGCGCAGCCAGGTTCTTGGCGATGTCGGCAATCTCGGAAACGGCATTGGTCGGAAAACTGACGAATGTCGATGAAGCCTTGCTCTACGTCTGTTCGAGAGATTTGCTCTAATCCAAAATCACGGATTCCTGGTGAATCAATAATCGAACCACCTTCGGAATATGGATACAGACGGGCTGTTGACGTGGTGTGGCGACCAAGACGGGTTTGTTGGTGCAGATGTCCAACGCGAATCTGCTCGCCAGGTAATAGCGCTTGCACAAGGCTTGATTTTCCGACACCCGATTGTCCGATAAATACAGAACTCTTATCGATTAAATGTTTCGACAGTTCCGTTAATCCACCCGGCTCTTTGGTTGTCGCTTCAACTACTGTGTAGCCGATGACTTCGTAAAGATTCTTGATAGCCGCTAAGAAGTTCCGATTGACTTCAGAGTCACGTAACAAATCAACTTTGTTGATGACAATCAAAGGCGGAATCCCTGCTACTTCGGTTGCCACCAAGTACCGATCCAAGAGTTCAGGCTGTGGTGCCGGTTCCAAAGCAGTCACAATCACTAATTGATCGATGTTGGCGGCCATCGCTTTGATGACACCACGGGAATCGGGTCGTTCAAGCACATTACGTCTTGGCTCGCAGGCGGTCACAATTCCGGCGTCGTCAGTTTCCTGAAATACCACCTGATCACCTGTTACCAGACTCGACAAATTTGCGCGTAAATGACAGCGGACAGGATCTGCAACCGGTTGGCCTAGGGTATTTACGGCCACAACTTCGACTTGTTTGCCAAAGCGAGCGACGATGCGGCCGTTGGTTTCTTGACCAAGACCTCCCGCCTCGAGCAAGTCTTCGACCTGTGCCTTGTGTCGTGATGCGCGATCGAGGCGCTCTTTCTGAATCTTCTCGATTCGCCACGCTTGCTGACGCGTGAGTTTTCGTTTGCTCATGTTAGTTTAAAGCGATGCGTGACTTCCGATGCATGGGACCTCATTATTGCAGGCATTGAAAGGAGAAACTATGTCTGATCCCTATGGTGATGCGGAAGCATCCCGATACGACAACCCTGTAGCCTCAAGGAAGTGGCTTTTGGAGTTGCTTGAAGAGGCTGGCCGTCCGCTTGATTATGAGGAATTAGCCGCTTTAACCAAGACAATTGAGTCAAATCGAGAGGGGTTGTTGGCGAGGCTCTCGGCAATGTGCCGCGATGGTCAAGTGATTACTGATCGCATCGGACGCTATGTTTTAGTCGACCGGGCAGGTCTGGTCTCAGGTCGTGTGGTTGCGCATCGTGACGGATTTGGATTTTTTGAGCCCGATGAAGCTGGCGATACCTTGTATCTTCATGATCGACAGATGCGCAAAGTATTCCATGGCGATCGTGTTTTAGTTGCTGTGATGCCGCCGTCTCGTCATTCAAAAAGTAAGCGCGAAGCACGGATCGTTGAAGTACTTGAACGAACTCATCAAAAATTGATCGGTCGATTACGAGAACAGGCAGGTATTCAGTTCGTGACGCCTGAGGATGATCGTTTTTTGCACGAGATTTTGATTCCTGAGGATCAACTTCACGGTGCGAAATTTGGCCAATTTGTTGTTGTTCAACTTGATAGTTTCCCGGAATCCAATCGGCAACCGGTTGGCCACGTCATTGATATTGTCGGCGCACCGTCAGACCCTGGAATTGAGGTTCAAGTGGCTGTACGGGCACATGATTTACCGTATGAATTTTCCGCAGACGCCATTGCGCAAGCGACGGCATTCGGCGATGCAATCGATCCAAATATTGCAAATGAGCGTCTCGATCTTAGATCACTTCCGTTTGTGACAATTGATGGCGAAGATGCCCGGGATTTTGATGATGCGGTATATGCGGCTCCCCGAGGAAAAAATGGTTGGACTTTATGGGTTGCTATTGCTGATGTAGCGAATTATGTCACTGAGAATTCGCCGCTCGATCAAACAGCTATCGAGCGCGGAACATCTGTTTACTTCCCAAGTGAAGTCATTCCGATGCTGCCGGAGACTTTGTCTAATGGGCTTTGTTCACTGAATCCGCATGTTGATCGTTTAGCATTGGCTGTTTGCTTGGAAATTGCCTCAACTGGACGTGTCACAAGTTATCGATTCCACGAAGTTGTTTTTCAGTCGCAACAGCGCCTAACCTACAACCAAGTTCAAGATGCGTTAGATGCTGTTGAGGCAGATACAAAGTCTGCGAATGAACTGCGAGCCTCGATGATTGAGGCAGACCGATTCACAACTCAGACAGTTGCCGAAAATATCGCTGATTTGTTTTCCCTGTACCGTGTGTTACGCGCTGCGCGAGAGAATCGAGGCGCACTAGATTTTGACTCTGTCGAACCGAAATTCAGTTTTGATGATAGAGGGAAAATTTCCGGTGTCGTCCCGCATCAGAGACTTGAGGCTCATAAACTCATCGAAGAATGCATGCTAGCTGCCAACGTGGCGGCAGCGCGTTGTCTGAAAAAGTTTAAGTTACCAACGCTCTATCGAATCCACGAAGGACCAAGTGATGAGCGTTTGGCAGCACTTCGTCAGTTTTTAGGTTCGATGGCGCTCGGTTTGGGGGGTGGTGAGAAACCTGAGCCTTCTGATTATCAGGCACTTCTCGAACAGGCGCATGCTCGGCCTGATTTTGCTCTGATTCAAGCAATGATTTTACGCTCGATGCAGCAGGCAAAATATGCTCCTGACCCAGATATCGGCCATTTTGGTTTGTCCTATGAGCATTACACGCATTTCACGTCGCCGATTCGCCGATACCCTGATTTAACCGTTCACAGATTACTGAAGCGTATTGTGCAAACCGGTGCGCAGGATGATCCAGGCCATTTGGTACGTGACGGATTGCCAGACATGCAGCGGATGGTTGGTTTGGGTGAGCATTGTTCGATGACAGAGCGTCGTGCTGATGAGGCAAGCCGTGATGTCGGACAATGGCTGAAATGCCAATTTATGCGCGAGAAATTAGGAGAGGAGTATCAGGGGACGATCACCGGTGTGGCAGGCTTTGGACTATTCATTTTATTGGATGAACTCTTCGTTGAAGGCATGGTGCATGTCACACAACTTCCGCCTGATTATTGGGTTTTTAGTGAGCAGCAACATACGTTGACAGGTGAGCGGACTCATCAGGTCTTTCGATTGGCAGATTCTGTACGTGTCAAAGTTGCCCGAGTTGATTTGGATTCACGACGAATTGATTTTGCATTGGCAGGCAATGGTCCGGTTGGTCGACCAGCCAAAGGCAGTGTTCGTTCGCGGTTAAAAGCAGGTCAGATTCCAGGTAAGGGTAAGGCAAAAGATCGAAGCAAAAAATCTGGGAAGCAGCGCCGATGAGCCAAGC
>CBFHIN010000036.1:0-14532 GCA_965655875.1 Litorivicinaceae bacterium
CGTCAATGCTGGGTTTAAGAAGTTCTTACCGGTTCCGCCAAAGACTTCTTTACCGACGACCACACCAAAAGTGATACCGAGCGCTGCTTGCCATAATGGCAGATCTGGCGGGCACGTTAATGAGAAGAGAATCGAAGTGACGAAGAAGCCTTCGTTGACTTCATGTCCGCGCACTGAGGCAAACAGTACTTCCCAGAAACCACCAACAATGAACACTGTTGCATAGATCGGAAGGAAGAAAGCAAATCCATACACGAGGTTGGACCAAACGCTTGGGTTATTCCAATATTCAGTACCGGCCAAACCCTCGATAAATGCGCCTCTTAACCCATCAGGAGCAATCGCACCTGCTGCAATCGCTTCAGACGCGTTCTGACCTAGAAAAAATGCGCCAAAGAAAATCGCCGGGAAGGTACAAAACCACACCGTGATCATGATGCGCTTGAGATCGATTCCGTCGCGCACATGGGCACTCGACTTCGTCGTCGATCCCGGTGCATAAAAAATCGTATCTACCGCTTCATAGAGCGCATAAAACTTCTCAAACTTACCACCTGGGTGAAAGTTCGGTTCAATGCGGTCGAGATATGCACGTAGTGACATCATCAACTCTCCAGCTCAATCGTTGTTAGGTTATCCCGAAGAATCGGGCCGTATTCGTATTTGCCTGGGCACACGTAGGTACACAGGGCTAAATCATCCTCTGCAAGCTCCAATGCACCGAGCTTCACAGCCATATCGGTATCACCAACGATCAACGAACGCAGTAGTTGTGTGGGTAAGATATCGAGGGGCATAATTTTTTCGTAGGCTCCAACCGGCACCATGGCGCGCGGTGATCCATTTGTGTTTGTGGTGTAGTCCAACAATTTTTTCGGCATGAATTTAGACAAATAAATGCCCATCACTGAATGCTTGTTGGCCCCTGGTGACAACCAACCGAATGGCACACGATGTGTCCCCTCTTCAAGTACAGAGACCTGTTGGTGGTAGCGCCCAAGGTAACCAGTCACGCCCTCGGCAGTTCGTCCACCGAGAACAGAACCTGAGACAATCCGGTGTTCGCCATCAGTCAGTTCACCAGCAGTTAAATCAGCCAACGATGCACCGAGCCGAGTCACAACCAATCGAGGGTTACTGACTGATGGCCCAGCCAGACTAATCACACGCTCGGTCGAGAGTACGCCCTCTTTAAATAGACGCCCGATAGCAATCACATCTTGCGCAGACAGATGCCAAACCTCTTTGCCTTCGCCAACTGGATCCAGATGATGAATATGAGTGCCCACTAATCCTGCCGGATGCTTGCCTGCAAACGTCTCAACTTGCGCTGAGCCCGCATCAAACGAAGCGTTTCGATCACGACACACAAAAACAGTGCCTTCGGTCAGATGCGAAATAACTGTAATTCCATCGACAAATGCATCGGGCTGACGCGCTATCGCAAGCGCCTGATCACCTGCCAAGGGATTCGTATCCATCGCATTCACAAAAATTGAATGCGGTTGCGCGTCGATCGCCGGAATTTTCTCATAAGGTCTGCGACGAATTGCTGTCCATAAACCGCTATCGACCAGTTGGTTGACGACACCCTGACGTGACAATGCCGACAGGTCATCATGTTGATCAAATTGAATCGCGGTATCGCTCCCATCGAGCTCTACAACGACAGACTGGAAAACGCGACGCTCACCACGGTTGATCTCGACGACTATTCCACTGCCAGGTGACGTGAATACAACACCATCATTTTTCTTGTCAGAAAAAAGTGGCTGCCCGAGCTTGACCTGATCGCCTTCCTTTACAAGCATCGTCGGCTTCATTCCAGGATAATCGGAGCCGATGACTGCAACACGATGAACTGTGTTTCCGTCTCCGATTACTTGTTGTGGTGATCCCTTAATGGGCAGGTCTAGCCCAGTTTTGATCTCGATCATCGAGTCCTTTCCTACCTTACAAATTCCGAGCGCTCCGGAAGGCGTTCTAACTTTACGGCATAAGAATAGATGCCAAATGCGATGAAAGATTATAAGAGATTCGGCCAGAATCTCCAGACTCAAACCAAAAAATTTCGATATTTCTCGCAGTCGCAATATAAATCTTTAATCGAACTGACAGCTCTGTCAGTGATCACCCGCAATTCGCTTTTTTTCAGTCTGCACGACCTAGGCTTGTGACAGGAGGAATGCCATGCAATCAACAATAGATCTCAACAAACTCAAGCATCACGGACGATTTCGGCAATCGCCAAAGTCCTTAGATCAATTGACTGGCCATGCGATTGGAGACTATGTGGTTTTCGTCGACGAGTCGGGAGATGCAAATCTAGAGTCGATTGATCCACGATTTCCGATGCTCAATCTAGTCTTTTCTATTATCCGAAAGGACCACTACTTCGACTACTTAGTGCCGACGCTTAACCATTTGAAAATTGATTTTTTTGGGCAACCAGACATTATTCTTCACGAATCAGATATGCGCAGAAAGACCGGTGCATTCTCGGTCCTCGAAGACGCGACAATCCACCAACGTTGGATGAGAGCTTTACTTGACTGGATTGATCACAGTGAAGTCGCCATCATTAGCGCGTGTATTGACAAGATTGCGCTCACTCGACGCTACGTCAATCCCTTTGACCCATACGACCTCGCGATCCGCTTCTGTCTTGAGCGAACACGACAGTTTTTAGCGGCTCAACAGCAACATGATCAACAAACCCAAATTATTTTTGAAAGCCGAGGCAAACGTGAGGATAAAGCGGCCCAAATTGAATTTGAACAGATCCTCACGCAAGCCAATCCACTCGGTCATCACCTACCTGATTTCTCTCGATTCCCACTTGAATCACTGTTCATTGCAAAAAAAGCCAATCTCGCAGGTCACCAATTTTGTGATCTCGTGGCAAGACCTCTCGCGAAATGGAGCTTTCAACGGCAATCGCATCAACGACCAATGCAGATCATTGAACCGAAACTCATCGCACATAAAGTTTTTCCGCAAACCGGTTGGCGGCGAGTTCGATCAGCGTCCTCGGATCATTTCGTAGGAAAAACGCGAGTCAAACCATCAGCAAATGCTTCGCATGCCCCGCGATAGCCAGTCCAACTGGTCTTACGGACCAATCCTTCCACATCGGCCCAGACTTCGACATTACAGGGTTCGATGTGACTTTCTTTAAACCAGCGATAGCGCGTTTGATTGCCTTCTCGTACAACTTCAGCTGGCTTTCCAAGCGCATCCTCAAGTGAACTCACATGCTGCCCTAGGGCACTCGACAATCCGCTATTCATTTGTTCGATGGCTTGTGACGTACAACCGGCCAAACCCAATCCAATAACCACAGCAATTACCCAAGATTTCATCATCGACCCCTCTTTTTTAATGATTGAAAAAGAGTACTTGGAACGCTTGAAAATCGATAGCTCGATCGGCATATTTTCATCAGTTTTCCGGAGTTCCAATGTTTCCATACACGAGATATTTTGTATTGATCGCGGCGGCTACATTTGTCGCCTTCAGTCTCGCAGTCAGCGCAGCGCCACGTGTTGAGACGGTGCTATCCAACCTCGATCGCCCTTGGTCTGTTGCTTGGGTTAATGATACGACCGTATTAATTACCGAGCGATCAGGTCGTCTCTTGCGTGTTGACCTTAAAACGCGCGAGAAACAAATCGTCAGGAATGTCCCGGCCGTCACAGCGCAAGGTCAAGGTGGACTTTTAGATGTTCAAGTGACAACCATCGACTCGATACCCTGGGTTTATTTGGCGCTCTCTGGCGTGCGCGAAGACAAAACCACAGGTACAGAACTGTGGCGAGGCCAACTAGCCGGCGATACGCTTGAGAATGTCGAGCGTCTCTACGCGCTCCCATTAACGACCAACTCCGGACACCATTTCGGAGGTCGGCTGGCTTTAACAGATCAACACGTATTTCTCACGATTGGTGATCGTGGTGAACGAGAACGAGCGCAAGATCCAAGAGACGCTGCTGGGTCAATTATCAGGCTGCACCTCGATGGTTCGATCCCAACTGACAACCCGTTTCTCCAAACAGCGACTGCACGACCTGAACTGTACTCAATCGGACATCGAAACCCACAAGGAATGGCGATCAGCCGACAGGGCGAACTCGTGACTCACGAGCACGGCCCGCAGGGTGGTGATGAGGTCAACCGGATTGAACCCGGCCGCAATTATGGATGGCCAACAATCACCTATGGCCGAAATTATGGAATCGGAACACCCATTGGCGAGGGCACTGAAAAAGACGGTCTCGAGCAACCACTTCTGTACTGGGATCCTTCGATTGCGCCGTCTGGCATGACCATTTATTCAGGGAAACTCTTTCCTGAATGGAAAGACAATCTATTCGTGGGCGCTCTCAAAGCACAGATGCTAGTGCGACTCGCGTTTGAGGATGGTCAACTGAAACAGAAAGAGCGGATGTTTCGTGGCGACTATGGACGTATCCGTGATGTCCGGGAGGGTCCAGACGGCGCTCTCTATCTACTGACTGACTCGACTCGCGGACAGCTGCTTCGAATCGCACCCTAAAAGTTGCGATGCTGAGTCATCACAGGGACGCTTTGGCGCACTGCTTTCACTCGACTTCGATCCAAATCAACCGTCAACACGGCCTCTTGCGACCCGAGGGCCCCAATCGTTTCACCCCAAGGGTCAAAGACCACTGAGTGCCCAAAGGTCTCACGGCCTTCGCTTGTTTTACCGCACTGACCTGCAGCTACCACAAAACAACCATTCTCAATCGCGCGGGCACGCAATAGTGTGAGCCAGTGCGCCTGACCTGTGGTTTTCGTAAATGCAGCAGGCACTACAATTAGCTCGGCCCCCGATAATCCGTAATGTCGATACAACGCAGGAAACCGCAAATCGAAACAAATCGATAGACCAACCACCCAACCGTTAATCGAAGTCATCGTGGGTTCTGAGCCTGCCTCAAACAGTGCACTTTCCCGATAACTCTCGCCAGATGCGAGATCCACATCAAATAGATGAATCTTATCGTAAGTCGATTGGATACAGCCCTCTGGATCAATCACCAAAGTCCGGTTTTTGATCGCATCACCGACCTTAACAATCAATGAACCGACAACGAGCGTGATCCGATGTGCGACCGCATAGTTCTGTAGACGCCTGACTTCCGGTCCATCCATTGCGATTGCGTGCTCACGCGATAATCTTTGATTGGATGACAAGAACAGCGCGCATTCAGGCAGCAATACAACCTGGGCGCCCTCCTCACATGCCTGATCGAGTAACGGGTACAGTCGCGACTCGGAAACCGTGATATTGGGCTCTGCCGTGTACTGTAGACAACTGATTCGCATACATCCTCCGAAGCGTCAGCTTATCAGAGGACCGACGTATTAGTACTTTTCTGGGACGTATAACTCACGCGGAAGCGCACTTCGCTCGTAATCTGGATTCGAGACGCGATCAGGAAGAACGACAGTCTCATGTGGAACTTCTTCATAAGGAAGCAGACTCAAAAAGTGATCGATGCAATTCAATCGTGCACGCCGCTTATCGTTTGCCTCAACCACATACCAAGGCGCCTCTGGAATATTGGTCCGCGCGAACATTGCTTCCTTCGCCAAGGTGTAATCCTCCCAACGGACGCGTGACTGCAGATCCATTGGTGAGAGCTTCCATTGCTTCAACGGATCATGAATACGCATCAAGAAGCGAAGTTGCTGCTCTTCGTCAGAAATGGAGAACCAATATTTCACCAGTCGAACCCCTGAGCGCACGATCATTCGCTCAAATTCAGGGGCATCCGATAGAAATTCGTCAACTTGATCAGGACTTGCAAAGCCCATGACACTCTCAACACCGGCGCGGTTGTACCAAGAGCGATCAAACAAAACGATTTCACCACCTGAAGGCAAGTGATCCACATATCGCTGAAAATACCATTGCGTTTTTTCTTTTTCGGTCGGCTTATTCAAAGCCACGACACGACAAATCCGGGGATTTAACCGCTGCGTAATACGCTTAATGACACCACCTTTGCCCGCCGAATCGCGCCCCTCAAACAAAACACAAACTCGCTCACCGGTGGCTTCAACCCAATCTTGTAATTTAATAAGCTCAAGCTGGAGACGCAGTAATTCCCTCAGATACGTGCGCCGCTCCATTTCAGGTGGCCGTGCACCTTTGTACACTTCGCGAACTTTTTTAGAAATGAGGACGTCATCTTCAAGCTCGAGCTCATACAGCTCGTCAAAAATATCCTCGAGCTCAAGCTCTTGTTCCAAATCCCTCATATCCGCCATGGTCGACTCCTTACGTTGAAAACGTACTGCACCACAGAATGATGAACGAATTGTGACAACACTCAGGGAACCGGCAGCCCCGTAACATCAACTCGAACGCCATGTTCGGTATTTTTAATTGCGACCTCGGCTCCCATCGATTCGGCGATGAGTCGGACAATGTACAATCCCAGGCCCAAATGTGATCCAGTGGAATCATTCCGTGTACCTGAGAACATTTGAAATGCGTCGACACCGTCCTGGATCCGAAGTGATGGACCTTCATTTTCGACCGACAGCGACACTGCATTGATTTGATCGCGCAGACCAACTGTGATCGTTCCGTCAACCGGAGTGTAATCTAAGGCGTTATCGAGGAGTTTATCGAGCATTTGTTCGAATCGGAGATCATTGCCAACAATCACAATCGCCTCATCTTTGATATCAATTAAGAAACGCCGATCTGTCGTGGTTCGTGCGAGACTCTCTACCGCATCACGTGTGACTGAGGCGACATTAAACCCACGCTGATCCTCATCACGCAGGGCCTCTTCAAGACTCGCAGCCTCCGTTACCTTACCTAACGTTGATTCGAGCTTTTGAATACCGCGCTCGGCGGTGGCGCGCAAACGCGCTTGCTGCTCGGGGTCTTGCTCATCCGATAATAATTCGAGGCTTGTCTGGACTGTGCTCATGGGATTACTGAGTTCGTGCCGTAATGTCCTAGGGATCCGTTCCAAAAATGCGGTATAACGAGCAAGATCGCGTAACACCTGTTGCACATCACGACTTAATTCACCCACTTCATCTGACGTCTTCGCATCGGTCAGTGTCGGCTCACTGGAAAAGCGTCCCCGAGTATCGAGGTAGGATTTCAACTCACGACGTAACCGTGTGATCCGCTCAGCGAGACGCCCAGAATAAACAGAAAGTCCAAAAATTAACGCGCCCAAGACACCCAATGTTTGCCACGCCAAGGTCACTAATGCGTGTTGTGCAGAACCGACGATTTCAGACGTAGGCGCCGCCAGTAAAACAGAATATCGTCCGGTTTCAGTCGATAATGGAATATTGAGCCGAATATCTTGATCGGTCACCACCGCATCCAATTCCCAAACATCTGATATCAGCAAATTGATCATGTTTTCAGGCGCTTTGGTTTTCGCAATAACAAAACCATCGGTATCCATGACCATGATCTGTCGTGTTTCACCTGCTAGGCGACGAGCCAACTGCTGGACTCGCGCATTAAATGGTTGCACGCTGAACCGGTACTGCCTCTCAGTTGGTTCAATCCAATTATGATCAACTTGAGTTAATTGGATCTGTCGCCCAACAATCTGATCGCTTGGCAGTATCCACTCTAACCGATAGCCTCCTGAAAACTCCCACCAGAACGCTTTAATACGCGGCTGTCGAGTCAAAGAAAGCGGTGTCGACGACACCTTTGCATCAAAGCGTCCCGATGCTTCGCTTGCAAAAATAATCTCAGTTGTTTCTGAAGTATTCGTTAGTTGAAGTCGAATCGCATCGAACGGAACCGCTTCAGTGCGCCCGAATAGCGGCTCTTGATAAAATCGTGTGACGTCGCGCACTTCGAGCGCAAACGCAATTTGATCATCAAACTGACCGATTTTGAGAACCACTTGATCATCAGCCAGCGAGGTCTCTGCATCCGAGTATTCATCAAAAAAACCATCGAGAATGGGAGCACTCTGCATTGGCTCTGGAGACAATCTGAGGCCTGATTGCTTTGGTGGACGAATCAGGGCATCTAATTCGGGCTTTAAACTTGCCGCTAAAACGCGCAACGCTTCAGACTGCGCCTCTGCTGCGAAGTCCTGAAGCTTTTGAAAGGTCTGATATCCAAGCCAAGGAACCAGCGCAAAGACAGGAACAAACAAAAAGAGCTTGATCCGTAAACTCAATTTCATCCAGGCGGTGACTCCCAACGATAGCCTGTACCGTAGACGTTAATGAGTGCATCAAAGGATGGATCAATGACTTTTAATTTTCGCCGAATATGTTTGATATGCGTGCTTAATGTGTTGTTTGTGACAACCGTTTGCCGAGTTCGCTCAGCCAACTGATCATAGGTGAGTACTGCGCCTTCTGCTCGCATTAGCGCCTCAAGAATTGAAAGTTCGGTTACAGTCACATTGACCGGCTGTCCGTGATAGGACACTTGCGCGCGATCTGGGTCAACGATGAGGGCTCCATCAGCTAACACCGAGTCCATCCCTGTTCGCGCGCGATTCGCTCGCTTTAATACCGCTGCAACTTTTTCTACCAATAAAGCGGTAGAAATTGGCTTGGTTAGATAATCCCATGCACCGAGACGCAAACCAAAAATCTGATCAATTTCATCGGTTCGACTGGTCAAAAAAATCACTGGCAACCCAGGGTAGCGATCCAGTAACCACTGACAAATCCCAAAACCTGCATCGGGATCGCGACCCAGATGAATATCCAGTAACACTAGACTGGGTTGACCAGTCAGTGCGTTTTGAATTTCCTCAACCGACTCATATCCAGAGACTTTAAACCCCTTCTTCGTCAGCGCATACGAATAGTTAGCAAGCTGATCGACATCATCTTCTACCACCACAATATGTGAATTCATTGCACCTCCTGTGAGTTCAAAGGTCAGTTGTTCCCTTGCCCTGAGTGTCACCATACCGCGTTTCGGACGCGATATGATATTGGGCGTGGCGTTGTTCCATCTTGATGACAACCTGACAGACTGCATCACTCGATTCCCCCAAGGTTTCGATACGAACAATCCGCATCGCATTGTGATCAAACGGAACCAGGGATGCGTTCACACCCCTCGGTTCATCAGCGTACGGAATAAAGACCTTCACTGGTCCCACTCCCTTCAAATGTGAGTTGAATATCAACTCGACGATCGAGTGCGTAATACCCACACTGCCCGTCGGCAATTGCATCCTGTTCGCCACGACCCTCGGTCTGAATCGTCAGTGGCGATGCGCCCACCTCCTGTAGCACCTGCCCCACTGATGAGGCGCGGGCTTCACTGAGTCGTTTGTTATAGAGATCACTGCCCCGAGCATCTGCGTGCCCCACCAATCGAACAGTCAATCCATCGATCGCTTGAGACGCCTTTGCTACAGATTTCAGCGCTTTCCGGTATTGATTTGCGGTCATCGCTGAGTTGACATCAAAATGAACAGCGACGGACAAATCACTCAAAAGAGTTCGCAGTGCGACAAGCTCTGCCTGATTTTTTGCTTGCGCAGCATTGAGCTGTGCAAGTTGTGACCGTGCGCCGGAAATTTCTCGGTTGAGATCGGCTAATTCCTGATTTTTTCTTCTAAGAATGCGCTCCTGCACCACATCATGGCCTATAAGTGCACCAAGTGTTCCTCCAACCACAACACCAACGGGTCCAGCGACAGCCGCCCCAACCGCAGCTCCTGAACCGAATCCAATGTGCTCCGGCATTTTTGACTCACTACCGTCAGCAAATGCACTTGCACTGCAAACCAGAGTCGTGATCGCGATCAAATGTTTCATTTAAGAATCCTCCTGTTTTTGATGAGTGCATTGGACCTGAACGCATCCTCAACAGATGGGAGAAACCACGGGGAGAGTGTGGAGAAGAGATGAAGGTTGCCTAGACAACATCGATTACTCACTTTAGATTCAGGGATCAGGAAAAATAAGAGGAACGCTCAGATGCGATTGATTGGATTATTCATCACCGCACTCGCTGTCTCGTCGCATGCGATTGCCGCGAGTCATAGTCAACCCGTTGGGATCACATCAACACTGATGGAGCAAGAAGTGTTGCACGAAGGACAACCCGTGGTGATCAAGCGAAACCAAGACGGAACCAACACAGTCGATTCAGACTATGCACTGACATCAAGACCTTGTCCTCCATTTTGCATCCAACCGATGGATCTGGCTCCAGGCGTTGAAACCATCGGTGAACTGGAACTCCTTTCAATGATGGAGAAGATAAATTTCGGCGAACTTGATGGACTTCTAATTGACTCAAGAACACCGGATTGGGCCGAGAAAGGCATGATTCCTGGTGCAGTGAATTTGCCTTGGACAACGTTGTCCGTGAAAAAATCAGATCTATTCACAATTTCTGACATCTTTGAGACCAATTTTGGGGCGATCCCAATGGATGGAATGTGGGACTACTCGAATGCAAAAACGTTGATTTTGTATTGCAATGGAGCTTGGTGCGGTCAATCACCAACCAACATCAGAACACTGCTAACACTTGGTTATCCTGCGCACAAAATTAAATGGTACCGTGGCGGAATGCAGTCATGGCAAAGCTTCGGCTTGACGGTCGTTACACCGTAAAAAAGGGGCGTTCGCCCCTTTTTTTTAAAACAGTAAGTCGTCTTCAATCGCGAGTAAGCCGTCAGCCGCGCAGGCTTCATCCAGATCACCACCGGGTGCTCCAGAGATCCCGATCCCTCCTAACAAACTGCCAGCGGCCTCGATTGGCAATCCGCCACCCACCATTAACGCCTTAGACGCATGACGAATTCCCATCATAGTTGTCTCTTGGTTTGTTGCCGCCTCCATTTCAGACGTTGGAATGCGAAACGATAATGCAGTCCATGCTTTCCGTTCCGCGACCTCAACCGTATGGGGTGTCGCAAAGCGATCTCGGACAAATGCTTGAAGAAGTCCACTGCGATCGACGACTGCCACAGCAACCTGGTAGCCCTGTTCGTTACACGACGCTCGTGCTGCAGTCGCAAGCTTAATCGCCACATCCGGTGTTAACGACGTCAGTGTAAACGTGCTGTCTGCACTACCTGATGTCGCAATCGTCACCATCATTAGGCCTGCAATCATTGATTTAAGCTGGGTCATAAGACCTCTCCTCCGCTGACTGATTAAAATGTCCAATCTCGAAGTGTTCATCAAGCAATGCTTGATGTAAATGCGCAATATGCTGCGGTGAGATCTCACAACATCCACCAACGATTGTTGCGCCAGCTTGAATCCAATCGAGCGCATGTTGGGCATACACCTCAGGAGACAAATCGACCCGCTCTTTGAGATCCTTAACGGTTCCGCCGGGCTTCAGCGGCGCAACGGTCGTAAATCCGTTTGCGTAAGCACCAAAAGGACACCCCAAAGTCTTTAATAAGGGCAGCGCACTCGAGACAACTTCGGGTTGGCTACAGTTAATGACACACGCATCAAGCGGGCCCTGAGACAGCACATCCAATGCATCTTCAAGTGATTCACCCGAGCGCAATCGATTCGATTGATCATCTTCAAGTGTCAGACCCATGTAAACAGAATGCCCTGTCGCTACAAGTGCATCTCGGGCCGCACGCATTTCGGCAATGTTGGACATAGTCTCCACAAGAAAGCCATCAACCAAACCTTCTTGAACTCGAATTATTTTGAGAAATTCCGCATAAGCGAGGTCATAGTTCGGCGCGACTTCTGCAACATAGCTCGCAGCAAGAGGTGGTATGCAACCCATTCGGTTTACTATTGATGGATCCACTCCTGACTCATCGATTGCTCGATTTAGTAATTGAATCGCTGTTTGATGGATGCTCTCAAACTCAGACTCGAGCCCCGCGCGGGCAAGCCGAGTCGGCGTGGCCGCATAGTTATTGACACCGAGGACTCGGGCTCCAGCGTCGATGAAATGGCGATGCGTTTCAACAACGACATCGGGCTCTTCTAGCATGACCATAATCGACCACAGCGGATGTGGTTCTGATCGTGAAGCGCGTCGACTGATTTCTTGGCCCAGGCCGCCATCAAGAAGCGTAATCGATTGTTTCTGTTTCAAGGAAATACCTTTTGGAAGTGTCTGATCAAATCAGTGTGGATAGTGACGAAAGCGGCCGTTTCTTAATCAACAAATGGACCGAACATGACGTTGATTCCCAACCACAGAACCGTTAAGGCAAGGAATACGGTTACAATTCTCATGATCTGTTTATCGGTCAAGACAGCCTCTCCAGATTTCTTATTAACTGTCGCGTTGGTTGGGCCGTTGTGGAAAAACTCAATACCGATTCACTGAAACTCTTTGGTGTGGACTTCAATGAACCATTTACCGGCCCATTCCGATCCCTTCGCGTCTTGGATCGGCACCACCAATCAAGCGATCCTTCTTAACTTCAATCACATGAAGACCACTGTTGAGATCTCGAAGCTTGACCTCGTGACCTAGCCGACCCAATTTGTCTGCCATCAGCGCAATTTCAGTCTCTTTCTCGAGGTCGATAGCACCATTTCGACTGCTCATTCGTCCCAAATTAATCGCTTCCTGAGGTGACATATTAAAATCAAGCAATCCAATGATCGTTTGTGCGACATAATTGATGATTCGGCTGCCGCCGGGAGACCCAAGAATAAATCGAAGACTACCATCGGGGCCATAAATCATGGTGGGCGCCATTGAACTGCGCGGACGTTTCATCGCCTCAACGCGATTGGCTACTGGCAACCCATTTTTTTCTGGGATAAACGAAAAATCTGTCAGCTCGTTGTTTAACAGGAACCCTCGTACAAATAACCCCGAACCAAATCCGCTTTCTATCGTGGTCGTCAGTGACACAGCATTACCGAATTGATCAATGATTGACACGTGACTTGTTCCGGGTAATCCGTCGCGATGATCGGGATAACGTTGAACGAACCCTGTTGGCTGACCGGCTGAAACCGGGGTTGGCATCGCTCGGTTCAAATCAATTAATCTAGAACGCGAAGCCAGATAATCTCGATCAATAAGCCCATCAACCGGAACATCAACGAAATCACCATCGGCGAGGTATTGATTTCGATCTGCGTAAGCGAGCTTCCCTGCTTCTGAAAACAAATGCCAGGTCAACGGATGATCAGGACCAAGCATTGGGAGGTTAAATGGCTCAAGAATTCCAAGCATTTGAGCAACGGTTATACCTCCAGAAGATGGAAGACCCATTCCGCAAACCCGATGCTCCCGATATGGAATACACACAGGCTCACGATCAATCACCTGATAACTCGCTAAATCGTCGACCGACAAACGCCCTGGATTGATCGTAGAACCACGAACCGCGGCAACGATATCGCGACCGATTTCACCATCATAAAACGCAGCAAGGCCAGAACGACTTAACTCGCGAAGAGTTGCAGCGAACTCTAAATTCTTCAAAAGATACCCAACAGATAACGGCTCTCCTTTTGGAAAAAAATAATTTCGCGCTTCGTTAAACTGGTGTAACCGTTTTCCGCCGTAACTCGACAAAGAGCCAGATAGACGAGGCGAAACGTAAAATCCGGCTTCTGCGAGATCAATCGCGGGTTCAAGTACCTGCGACCAAGCTAATCTTCCATATCGCTCGTGCGCACGTTTCATCAGCGCAAGTGTTCCGGGTGTCCCGACGGATAACCCACCAGGAACCACTTCAGGCCAAGGTCGCGGTGTATTTGAGTCATTCAAAAATAATGCAGGGGTTGCCGCTTTTGGCGCGGTCTCCCGGCCATCGAGCGTCACCAATTGATTGGCTGTTGCGTCGTGGTAGAGCAAAAAGGCGCCACCACCAATACCTGAACTCTGAGGTTCAACCAAGTTTAATACCATCTGTACGGCGACCATCGCGTCGACCGCTGAACCACCGCTTTTCAAAATATCGGAACCAACCTCCACAGCGATCGGGTGCGCTGCAACAACCATTTCGCGGGAACCAAAAAATGGGCCTTTTTGCCGTACCGTAACCGTGTCCTCTGGCTGACGATCGAATGCATCCGCATCAGATAGAACTACTGAAAATAGAAATAAGAAAAAAAGAACACGCATATGAGTACCCGACGAATAAATAACCACTCACCAAAGTCGATATGGGTGAATCTCTGCAGACACAAGGATATTCTCAGATTGACGTTTGACGGCGACGGCTCTATTATTCCGCGCTCTCTTGAGGCAAGTCACTTTTGAAGTAACAAGAGACCAATAGCTCGCGGGTATCGTATAAAGGCTATTACCCCAGCCTTCCAAGCTGGTGATGGGGGTTCGATTCCCCCTACCCGCTCCAATCAAATCTTAAGCGATCGATATCTGACGTGGTTTCAACTCTGAGAGCACAAGGTGAGTTATCCATATGCATCGATCAGCTGCCATCCTAAGCAAGTTGGCTCCGCTTTCTTCCAATAATAGAAACTTGATCAACATCAAGGAGAACTTTTAGCGGACAGCTTACGATCGGCCTTTCTCATGGAGGTCCAAATGATTAACCGAATATTGATCTG
>CBFHIN010000037.1:0-12698 GCA_965655875.1 Litorivicinaceae bacterium
GCCATCTACGGTATCAGAAATGTATGCGCTCATATCGATAGTGGTTTGAGTATCTTCAGTCACCGCTTCCGTCGCAGGTGACGAAACTGTGGATGTCGTTACGGGCGGATCGTTGGTGTTAGTTACAGTAATAACGAGAGATCCCGTTGCAGTGAGCCCGTCGGTATCAGTGAGTGTGTAAGTAACTGTTTCTGATCCGAAGAAATTAGCTGCAGGTGTATAAGAAATTTTTTGGCTATCGATGGAAACTGAGCCGGCTGCTGTCACAGAGCCCAAAGCCGAAGTTGTTGTAATTGTTGGTGTCGAGATGGTTAGAGCTGCATAGGCGTCATCGTCATCGGTATCGTTGAGCTTCACGTCGATGAGATTCGCAGACGAATCTTCAACGACAGTTGCGGTATCGGATATTGCCACAGGGTTTTCTTGAATTGACGATACGCTAACTGTAACCATGCCGCTAACCGTGCCGCCCCGATTATCTATTGCAGTGTAATAAATGTTTTCGTTACCCGTGAAATTGGCGGCTGGCGTATATGTGATATTGAGGTCGTTACCGCTAATCGTTGCAGATCCAGCGCCTGAGTATGTGATCGAGTCGACCACGACTGTATCCCCATCTGCGGTATCAGAAACATATGCGCTCATATCGATAGTAGTTT
This sequence comes from Litorivicinaceae bacterium, assembly GCA_965655875.1. Lineage (GTDB taxonomy): Bacteria > Pseudomonadota > Gammaproteobacteria > Pseudomonadales > Litorivicinaceae > HIMB30. Next base: position 660 of record CBFHIN010000037.1, read on the forward strand.
CAGTATCTTCAGTCACAGCTTCTGTTGCAGGTGACGAAACTGTGGATGTTGTCACAGGTGGATCGTTAACGGCGGTGACCGTTACCGTGACTGTTCCGGTTGCTGTTGCAGGAGTGGAATAAGTATCTTGAATGGTATAGGTCACCACTGTCGTGCCGTTAAAGTTAGCAGAAGGTGTATACAAAACGTTGCCACCTGAATAGCTTATTGTTCCCGAAGTATCGCCAGACGATATCGAGGCATTGCTGACACTTAGATTGGCTGTTTCTGTGTCGTCGTCAGAGTCGTTCGATGCAGCATAAATCGACGTTTGACTGGCATCTTCTAAAATCGTAACGGAGTCATCGATCGCAGTCGGCGCATCATTGACCGACGTTACTGTTACTGTCACAACACCCTGTGCTACTGATACTGCGCTGCTGCCAGAGTCTGTAGATCGAACGTCGTAAGTAATGTACTCGGTACCGTAGAAATTGCTCGCCGGTTGATAACTGATCGTCTCTGCCGCAGTTATCGTAACAGTGCCAGACCCACTAGAACTGACATTAAAAATTTCAGGGTTATCTCCGGTCACTTCGGTAGAAAGGTCAATTGAAGTAGCAGTCGCATCTTCAAGTACCGTCAATGTTGCAGCAGATGCTCCTGCGTCGACAGCTGTTACTTCTTCTGAGAAAAAAAGACAAATCATAACCAGTGACAACGAGGCAAGTGTTGGGGTAACCAGTTTCTGCTGCATCGTTAACCTCAAAGTGATGTAAATGTCACGCGGAGACCAGGAGTCGTCTGCTGTTTTTGAATTTCATTTTCACGATTCGTCATCGCATATTTCTCACGCGCATCAAGTTTTTCAAGCGTGTAGGGGACAGATGAGGGAGCGAATATGCTTGACGATTTTTCTGATCCGGGGATGTAGTGATAAGTTAACCGAGCAGAATTTTGTGAGACAAGATCATCATTACTGTACGTTTTGCGAGCAAACTCGACAGATAGGCTGTCTGAAAGAGCACCCGAGAGTCCAACAGTTTGCCCGTTAATATCCGGACTGCCGTCTTCCCCGAACCATTTAAATTTCGAATAATCTAGGAAAAGATAAGGGAGATAGGGGAATGCAATCTTTGTTTTGATATCTTGACCAGACATCGCTGTTTCGGTGATATCGCCAGCCAATCCTTTACCACCACTGAGCGCGTAATATCGATTCGCGTTGAATCGAAACGGACTCGTTGTCATTTCTACACCAATACTTGCTCTCTGGTGCCCGTAAGGAAATTCTTGGTCAAAGAAGACGTTTGCGCCATACATCACCCGCTCTGTTGGGTCGAGCATCCGGACACCGAATCCAGCATTTAATGTTTGACGATCATCAATATCAACAAGACCAAGTTCACCATAATTGAAGAGTCCATCATTGGGGTTTACGTCAAATGACTTTAAAACTCGTGCGTTAAATTCAGGACCTTGATCGGTGGAAGTAATTGAAATCTCGGCATTATCAAAAACTTCGTCTGCTTTTTTCTGCACTACGTCTTGAGTATGTTGATTTAAAATAGAATTGACCCGCTCCATCAACGTCTGTCTCGGCTGTTTTGATTTTGCCAGCTGTTGCATGAGATACGCAGCTTGTGCTTCGACTCGCTTCCTTTTTTTGTCAGCTTCTAGTTCTGCCATGAGTCGTGCAGCTTCAATCTTTGCGGCTTCATCTTGTTCTTTTTGAATATTTTCACCAAATTCATAGAGTACCGGTGACTGCGTGTCATTCGATCTTGATTCCGCGATAGCTGATTTAACTGCAAGTTCTGATGCTGAGTTCGCAGTTGTAACTTCGGCATTTGTCGATGACGGCAATGTACTTTTTTCAGTAGTTAAGTTGTTGGAATTGGTACTTTGATTCTTGGCGAAGCCTAAAAAGGCACTTTTAACCAGATCCAGCGTTTCGCTGTAGGACAAATAGCCACTGTCGTGGAGCTGTTGGCTATAGTTTCGAAATGCGAGGAGTTCGGATGGGTATTTTTGGATGTATTGAGACACAGCGTTTGGGGTCAAGCTGTTACGTGATCTGAAGATTTTTGAAAATTCGGTGCTGAGAGGTCTCTGTCCTGTTTGGATCGCGACGTCTGTTAACTTGATTCCGAATGATAATGCGAGAACGTCGATTGTGGCTGCGGTATCTGATGATGCCCGCACGGGTGTCTGGCCGATCACTAAGCCAACCAACATAGCCGAAACCAGAGTAATTTTGCGCCCAAAAAAAATCATCATCACCTCACCATGGAATGAATCGGATTTGCGTAAAAAATCTTTACATTAATTCGATTCAATCGATCTAGTTTTTGTACACTGGGTGGCATTGAAAGTTGTGCTGGGGTTCAGATCGATGAAAATGAAACATGGCATTCCCTTCGCGCTTTGCGTCTTGATAGCTTCCCCGACTTTTGCTGAAGGGATGGTTTTAAGCTGCTCGGCAAAAGCGGTTTATGGTCGGTCGAATGATCTCTCTGTCTATGAACGAGACGGACATAGTCCATCGATTGTGATTAATCTCACGGCGAATACCATTGCCTATGAATACAGCCGTGATGGGCGAAATTTTGAATTTTTATACGAGATCAAAGAGCAGTTTGATGGTGTCTTGTGGGCGTCTGAACCGAGTGAGACCGGTCCAAAGAATCATCTGTCATTTGATTTAAATAGCCTCAAGTTCTCGACCAGTCATCTCAATGGCGGATTCAATACACTAAAGTTTGGTACCTGTGCAAAGACCATTTAAGGTCGCTGCTATCGATTTTGTGTTTGGGTTCGCTTCACGCATTCTGAATGGCCTTTGGGGCCTTTTCGTGACCGCCTTAGTCTGGTTTTTTGGTCTTATTTGTTTGCCTCTGCTGCGAGCCCCAATTGGATTGCGGATACTTCTTCTGATTAGCTTTGTGTTAACCGTGTCTTAGTCGATATTTGCCTCGAGCCTCAGTTCAGGTTTGTTGTACCCTGTAACAAATCATTTATGTTGGAGACCACTGTGAGCTCGATTGGCACCCCATTTACCGCCACGGCGAAACGCGCTCTGTTATGTGGCTCGGGAGAGCTGGGTAAAGAGGTCGTGATTGAACTTCAGCGCTTGGGGTTGGAAGTGATCGCGCTTGACTCCTATGCCAATGCCCCAGCCATGCAAGTCGCAGATCGTAGCCATGTATTGAATATGCTCGATCCAACTGCCCTGCGTTCTGTAATTGAATCTGAGAATCCGCATCTCATCATTCCTGAGGTCGAAGCCATCGCGACTGACACATTGGTTGAGCTTGAAAATGAAGGCTTTCGTGTCATTCCGACTGCTCGCGCGACTAAGTTAACAATGAATCGCAAAGGTATCCGAGAACTGGCCGCCAAAGAGCTCGGATTGAAGACATCAAATTATTGGTTTGCAGATACGCACCAGTCGTTTCTTGATGCTGTTGAAGCAGTAGGACTTCCGTTCGTTATTAAACCAATCATGAGTAGTTCAGGGAAAGGACAGAGCATTGTTCGCGATGTAAGTGAGGTTGAGCCGGCATGGGAATACGCACAAAGCGGCGGTCGTACACGAGATGTCAGTGAGGTGATCGTCGAATCACTGATTGATTTCGATTACGAAATTACGCTTTTAACGATCCGTCATCAAAATGGCGTCTCGTTTTGCAATCCGATCGGGCACATCCAAGAAGCTGGAGACTATCAACAAAGTTGGCAACCCCATCCCATGTCAAAAACGACACTAGAAGCCGCTCAGCACATCGCAGATCAAGTGACGGCTGCTTTATGTGGGGTTGATGGCCGTGGAATTTTTGGTGTTGAGCTTTTCGTCAAAGGTGAGGATGTTTTCTTTAACGAAGTTTCTCCACGACCACACGATACGGGTCTTGTCACATTGATTTCTCAAGATCTATCCGAGTTTGCGCTGCACGTACGAGCGATTCTCGACTTGCCGATTCCAAATATCACGCAGCATGGTCCGAGCGCATCTGCGGTGATTCTTCCGCGTGGTGACTCAGAGCAAACAGAGTTTTCAAATTTGCATCAGGCGCTTGCCGCGCCCGACACACAAATTCGTTTGTTTGGTAAACCGGTCATCAAAGGAAAACGTCGAATGGGTGTTGCGTTGGCCCGCGGAGCCACGATTGATGAAGCCTTAGAGAAAGCAAAAACCGCTGCCAATGCCGTAGTTGTCAAGTTTTAACCCGATGGAGCCCTGTTTTGGAGTTGTCAGTATTAGAAATTGTGGGCATCGGTATTGGATCACTGATTCTCGTCTTTGCGTTGAAGGCCTATCTGATCCATCGCTTCCTACAGTCCAGATTGTCTGAAGATTCGCATAAAAAAATCCCCGCAAAGCGGGGATAAGAGCCATACAACTGGCTCGCCGGAGTTCCCTGGTCAGGGCAGCTGCAAATTGATTACAAGCGCGCTTGCAATCAAACAAATTCCAAATACGATTCTGCTTAATTCATCGATCATCTGCGTCAACCTCGTTCTGTGACAATGCGGTGAGTATTTCAAAAGAGAATGGAGTGATATTGGAGAGATCAGGGTTTGTTGATGAAGGTTAGCTGTCTCTAACAGATTCCACTGATTACAATGGTGTTCAAGATTAATTAAGGAACTAGCGTTTATGGATCATGATGCGGCGATTGAAGGGATTACACTGCGAGAGCAGGTCGTACAATTTGTTGAACACACCTACTTCACGGTCTTCATCACACTTCTGATTCTTATTAATGCCGTGACGTTGGGCATGGAAACAGATGCGAGCATCATGGCGTCTATCGGACCTCAGTTGCGTGTACTTGATACAACAATCCTTCTTGTCTTCACCGCCGAATTAGTTCTGAAGTTCTATGCTTATCGTCTTTCATTTTTTAAGTCTGGATGGAACTGGTTTGATTTGATCATCGTTGGAATTGCTTGGATTCCAGCAAGTGGTAACTTGTCCGTCATGCGAGCACTCCGGGTACTCCGTGTGTTACGTCTTATCTCAGTCGTTCCTCAAATGCGCCGTGTCATCTCGGCGATCGGCCATTCAATTCCTGGGATGATTTCAGTCGTTGGTGTCTTGGGACTGATTTTTTATGTGTCTTCAGTGCTTGCCACCAAGCTCTTTGGAACACATCCTGATCCGAACATGCAGGAATGGTTTGGAACAATCAGCGCCTCTGCCTATACGCTATTTCAAATCATGACGCTGGAAAGTTGGTCGATGGGTGTTGTGCGTCCGACCATGGAATTGTTTCCTTGGGCATGGTCTTTCTTTTTACCCTTTATCATCATTACGAGTTTCGCAGTTCTCAACTTCTTCATCGGTATCATCGTCGACTCCATGCAGATCGCACAAAAATTAGAGGCTGAAGAAGAAGGCAAGCAGGGCGATCAGCCGGCAACACGCGACGATATCGCGAGACTTGTACAGAAAATTGAAAATTTAGAAGCGCTCACGCAAGCTCAAAAAAACAAAGCAACCGGTGATTGATGTCGAACCAAGATCTCCCAAGCCAGACGCAAATTGAGGCCTTACTCGATGACCTGAAAAGCTTGATGCTTGCTACCGTACAGCGTGATCAAACGCCGCTTGCATCGTACACGCCATTTGCTCGAAGTGACGATGGCGCAAGTATTTGGATCCTCGTCAGCGATCTTGCTGGTCATGCGAAAAACCTTGCACGAACGGGAGTGTGTTCTGTGTTGATCATCCGAGATGAGAGTGAGTCCGTACAAGTCTACATTCGCGAGCGGCTTCAATACGAAATGACTGCGACCGAGATTCAGAGAAACACCTCAGCGTGGAATCTAGGGATTAACGCGCTGACGTCGCGTCAGGGTGCTCTCGTTGAAACGCTGACGACTTTAAGTGACTTTCGTTTGTTTTCATTGCAGCCGGACTCAGGTCGCTACATCGTTGGGTTCGGTCAAGCCTATGAACTCGAGAAACAGACACTTGCTCAAATTGGACACCATTTAAAAGGACCGACCGGTCCGCAAATTTCAGATTAATTCGCCTGTACTGAGGCACTATGTTGCGCACGAATCAGCGCCAACGCGATAAGTCCTGTTGCGAAAAACGTGATGACCAGTGGTGTTGGGCTACCGGTCATGAATTCAGAAAATACCACCCCGACGACTAAACTAATCGCTGTCATCAATGAGCCAATCACTGTCGATGCTGTTCCTGCGATTGCTCCCATTGGTTCAAGTGCAACAGATTGCAAATTTGCAAACGTTAAGCCCATCAAAAATAAGACCGGCACGATGTAAATTAACCATCCGATGAGTCCAGTTTCGTTAGAACTAAGAGATATCACCAAAAATATCCCGGACCACAGAATTTGTGCTGAAAAAGCAATCTTACAAATTAGCTCCATCCCAAGTTGACGCACATAGCGTGCGTTGACCATTGACGATATAGCGATTGATGCTGCGGTTGAGCCGAAGAGAACTGGGAACCATTCGCCGGTGTGATAGATGTCTTGGAATATATGTTGGGCACTACTTAAATAACTGACGAGCCCACCGAAACTAATACCTGCTGCCACCGTAAATCGCATCGTTTTTTGATTCTTGATGACCGTTAAAAATGCACTGAGCAGATGCTCACGCGTGATTGAACGTCGCTCGATGAGTGTTTCTGGCTGCCTTATCGTGAACCAGAGCAAAATGATCGCGGAGAAGCCACCGAGGGTGAGAAATAGGGTGTGCCAGGACCCAAACCATAAGACGGCTTGTCCAACCATCGGTGCGAACACGGGAACCATGATAAAAATTGTCATGACAAATGACATGATTCGCGCCATTTCTCGGCCTGCAAAGCGATCTCTCACCATGGCTTGTGTGACGATGCGCGTCGCTGACCCTCCAAATCCCTGAAGTATTCGTCCAGCAATGAGGATCTCAAACGAATTGGCTAACGCGCAAATCAGCGTTCCAATCAGAAATATTCCAATTCCGATTTGAATCGATGTGCGACGACCGATGGCATCCGAGAGTGGTCCAAATAACAACTGCCCAAACACCAGACCGGTAAAAATTCCCAAGATAACCCACGAGATTCGATGCGGCTGAGTGAGCCCAAGATCATCTGACATCATTCCCATCGCTGGCAGCATCATGTCGATTGCGAGCGCAGTGGTCGCCATTAAAAATGCGGCCAGCGTAATAAATTCGCGGGTTGACTGACTTTGATTGCAACTAGGCATTGAGAATCCGTTGAGATGAGGCGAGAAGCATCGTAGGGTGATGGTATCTCGAATGAAGGATCGACCGCTATGCTAAATACGCTTGTTTCCGTGGATTGGTTACATGAGCACCTCAACGATTCAAATGTGATCGTTCTGGATGCGTCTTATCATCTGCCAACCGTCAAACGCGATGCTGATTTGGAATTTGTAGACAATCATATTCCGGGAGCGCTTCGGTTTGATATCGACGAAATTTCAGATCATGAGGCGTCGTTACCGCATATGTTGCCTACCGAGGCGCAATTTGATGAGGCTATGCAAGATCTGGGTGTCGGTGACGGTATGCAGGTCGTTGTTTATGACAGCGTTGGCTTGTTTTCGGCAGCACGCGCATGGTGGATGTTTCGTTATTTCGGACACGATGCAGTCGCGGTGCTGGACGGTGGACTACCGGCATGGATGAATGCTGGTTTTTCCACTGAATCAGGACGTGGGCGAGTTCAACCTCCGCAGTATCCCTTTAAAGCGCGATGTCGCTCGCATCTCGTTGTTGATGCAGACGCCATTCTTGAAAACATCGAAACGAAGGAATTTTTAGTGCTTGATGCGCGAGCCAATGCACGCTTCAAAGGCGAAGCCGCGGAACCTCGTCCAGGCATGCGCGCAGGGCACATTCCAGGTAGTGCTAACGTTCCATTCTCTGATTTACTGGATCATGAAAGCGGATTATTTCATTCCGCAGATGTGGTCAAAGCACGGTTTGAAGCGTCTGGCGTCGACCATACTCCGTTAGCGGTCAGCTGTGGTTCGGGCGTCACCGCCTGTGTGCTTGCGCTCGGTCTTGAAGTTGCAGGGATGTCAGAACCGAAGCTGTATGACGGATCCTGGTCTGAATGGGGAGCACGTGATGAGCTCCCCATTGAGACAGGTGATTAAGAATTAGAGATTCTCAAATACGCACGCGATGCCTTGGCCACCACCAATACACATGGTAACCAAAGCATATCGACCACCAGTCCGTTTTAACTCATACAGTGCTTTTGTTGCGATAAACGCACCAGAACATCCAACGGGGTGACCGAGAGCGATGGCGCCACCGTTCGGATTGGTTTTCCCCATATCGAGATTCAGGCCCTTGGCAACCGCGAGTGCTTGTGCAGCAAACGCCTCATTCGATTCGATGACGTCCATATCGTCAACACTTAAGCCCGCATTCGCGAGCGCACGCTGACTTGCCGGAATCGGACCTTCACCCATGATGTGATTTGGAACGCCAGCCAAAGCATATGAGACCAGACGAGCCATCGGTTGATATCCATCTTTTTCCGCTCGTTCACGGTTTGCGAGGATCAGAAAAGCTGCGCCATCGTTAATGCCGGACGCATTGCCCGCGGTCACAGTGCCATCTTTCTTAAATGCTGGGCGCATCTTACCGAGGTCATCCATGGTCGTTCCAGGCCGCACATGTTCGTCCGTATCGATGGTGATATCGCCTTTTCGTGTTGATTTGATAATTGGAACGATCTGTTCCTGAAAATGACCCGCCTCGATTGCTGCCGCTGCGCGCCGATGTGATTCCACCGCAAACGCATCCTGTTCTTCACGTGTGAGACCCCATTTTTCAGCAAGATTTTCTGCTGTGATTCCCATGTGTCCTGCACCAAAAGGATCAGTCAAAGTTGACACCATCAGATCAATCATTTGCGCATCGCCCATACGCTTTCCAAAACGAAGATCGGGTGACATGTATCCACCTTTCGACATGACCTCGACACCACCGCCAGCTCCATATTGAATATCACCAAGCATGATTTGTTGTGCAGTTGAGACCACGCCTTGCAAACCCGAGGAGCAGAGACGATTCACTGTCAAAGCAATGGATTCCATTGGCATTCCCGCTCCCACGGCAACGCATCGAGAAACATATGCAAATCGTGAATCTGTCGGGATACAGTTTCCACAGGTGAGTGACTCAATTTGGCCTGCATCGATTGCAGAGCGTTTGATCGCTTCCGTCAAAACCATTGAGCCGAGTTCTTGTGGCTCAAATGATGATAAGCCACCACCAAAACTACCAATCGCGCTACGAGCAGCGGATAAAACGACAACGTCGTGTGACATGAGTTATTCCTTTAATCAAGATTGTAAACGCTCCACGATGAGCACTTTGTCTTTTGGTTGTACAGAGCGGGGATCGTTTCAGCAATTCGCCCTTGGTTGAGTCAAACCAAAGTCTCGTGTAGTGTCGCCGCCTGCACGCAAGGGATTGTCATAACAAAGGATTTTCATGGTTCATACGTTTCAAAGGGATTGGGTTGCCAACGCCCGCGGTGATTTATTATCTGGGTTAGTTGTTGCGCTGGCCCTCATCCCTGAAGCGATCGCATTCTCCATTATTGCGGGTGTCGATCCAAAAGTGGGTCTTTACGCCTCGTTTTGTATTGCTGTTGTCATTGCGATCACAGGCGGCCGACCTGGTATGATTTCAGCGGCTACCGGTGCCATGGCCTTGTTAATGGTGACCTTGGTCAAAGATTACGGGTTGCAGTATCTCCTCGCAGCCACTGTCCTCACAGGCGTTCTCCAGATTGCTGCAGGTTACCTTCGACTGGGTGGTTTGATGCGGTTTGTATCGCGATCAGTTGTCACGGGTTTCGTGAATGCACTCGCGATTTTGATCTTTATGGCTCAATTGCCGGAACTCACTGATGTGACTTGGCATGTGTATGCATTCACTTTGTTCGGACTGGTCATCATTTACGGTTTTCCTTATCTACCGAAGATCGGCAGAGTCATTCCTTCGCCATTGGTTTGTATCGTTGTGATTACCGCGTTGGTCATGAGTCTGGGGATCGATATTCGTACAGTCGGTGATTTGGGAGAGCTACCGGACTCACTGCCGATTTTCTTGTGGCCTGATGTTCCGTTAAATCTTGAAACATTGATGATTATTTTGCCTTATTCAGTCTCAATGGCTGTGGTTGGCCTCTTAGAATCATTAATGACAGCGACGATCGTTGACGACTTTACCGACACAGAAAGTGATAAGAACCAGGAATGCCGAGGGCAGGGTATCTCGAACATCGTTGCTGGTTTTTTCGGTGGGATGGCCGGTTGCGCCATGATTGGTCAATCAGTTATTAACGTGAAATCCGGCGGTCGCGGCCGATTATCGACCTTCGTGGCGGGTTTGTTTCTCATCATCATGGTCGTGTTTTTAGATGATTTGATTTCTCAAATTCCAATGGCTGCGTTGGTTGCCGTGATGATTATGGTCTCCATCGGAACGTTTTCTTGGGATTCGATTCGGAAAATCCGTGAATATCCACCTTCATCAAGCTTGGTGATGTTGGCAACCGTCGTCGTTGTCGTTTTCACCCATAACCTAGCGCTTGGAGTGTTTGTGGGTGTGTTGCTTGCATCGCTATTCTTTGCCAACAAAGTAGGTCGTTTCATGGGGATTCGTACCGAGCGCCTCGATTCCGCGACCAAACGCTACACTGTTGTGGGACAAGTTTTTTTTGCCTCATCAGATGCATTCACCCACTCGTTCGACTTCAAGGAAGTGAATGAAAAGGTGATTATCGATTTACACCATGCGCACTTTTGGGATGTAACAGCGGTCGCTGCGCTCGACAAAGTTGTGATGAAATTCCGTCGCGAAGGTGCCGACGTTGAGATCATTGGAATGAATGAGGCGAGTCAAACAATTGTTGATCGGTTTGGTGTGCATGATAAGCAGGATGTCTCGGATATCCTTGAGTCGCATTAAGGAGGCGTCATGAAACAGATTTTTGCTTGTGTCGATGGGTCACGCGTAACTGAGTCGGTTTGTGATGCAGCTGTCTGGGTTGCTAGTCATGTGGATGCTCCGTTGACGTGTTTGCATGCGCTTGAACATGAGAGTGCACCAGTCACTGGTGATCTATCGGGATCGATTGGTCTTGGTGCACGCGAAGATCTGTTGTCCGAGATGATTGAGCTTGAAGCTCAAAAAGCGGCCATTGAAATGAAACAAGGGAAGCTGGTTTTAGATGCTGTCTCGAAGCGAGCAGAAGAGCAGGGCCTCGATCAAGTTAATGTGGTGCAGCGTCATGGCGCATTGACAGAGACGTTAAGTGAATTCGAAGAAGAGATCCGAGTACTTGTGATCGGCCGCCAGGGCGAAGCGCACGAGGCTTTTACTGATGCGATCGGAAGTCATATTGAAAGTGTGATTCGGACTCTGCATCGGCCTGTACTTGTTGTTGCTGAAGGCTGGACGCCTCCTAAGCATTTTATGTTGGCCTATGACGGTAGTGATACGGCAGGCAAGGCTTTAGAAATGGTCGCAGATAGCCCGCTGTTGAAGGGGTTGCAGTGCCATTTGGTGGCTGTGAAAACAGCATCATCGGGTTCCATCGAAGCGGCCTTGGAAAAAGGATCAAAGCGCTTAGATCAGGCTGGATTTTCGGTATCGACTGCGATGCTAGAAGGATCTGTTGTTGACACCTTGATTGACTATCAAAAGGCGCACGGTATCGAATTGACAATTATGGGAGCCTACGGACATTCACGGATTCGGCAGTTTTTCGTGGGGAGTCAAACGACGAAAATGCTGACTAAATCGATAACGCCATTGTTGTTACTTCGATAAACACCTGCAGATCAAGTGGCCCACAGGATCAAGTTGTCGCTCGGTAGAGCGCTCGAATGTGGATAACGATGTGTGCCGCTTAATGCTTGAAAAGTCGAAACGGACGGGGTCCGCGGAAGATCATTAAATAAACCGAAACCAAGGCCGTCACGATAAAAGATAAGAGCGTCCAACCTGGAATTGATAACGTTAAGAACGTCCATTGAA
>CBFHIN010000038.1:0-12381 GCA_965655875.1 Litorivicinaceae bacterium
CCGAGCCTAAGCGTACGCCGGTAACCGGTAATGCCCCGACGGAGGACTTCATATGGCGCTCAAGCCTTTGAACGACGAAGTTGAGTGCACGTTAACCAATGCGGCCATGGCATTGCTTGTACTTCTTACCACTACCGCACGGACAAGGCTCGTTACGGCCCACCTTGTGACTGACGGCTGGCATTGGCCGCTCAGGCACTGCTTCGGCTGACTTGTCCTCGGCACCTGTTGCTTCATCGTGCGTTGCTTGCGCTTGCGCTAATTGTTCAACCGCCTGTTGACGACGTGCTTCCTCTTGCGCCTCGATCTCTTCCTTCGATGGCACCTGAACAGCAGTCAGTACACGCACAGATTCTCGTTTGATTTGATCGAGCATCGCCGTGAATAGCTCAAACGCTTCGCGCTTGTATTCTTGTTTTGGATTCTTTTGAGCATAGCCACGCAAATGAATTCCCTGGCGCAGGTAATCCATAGATGCCAGATGCTCTTTCCACTGATGATCCAAAACTTGTAGCAACACTTGTTTTTCAAATCGACGCATAGTGTCTTCGCCCACCACACCGATTTTCGCATCATGTCTGCGTGTCGCCTCATCGATAATTTTTTCCAATAAGGTTTCTTCATAGAGAGACTCATCTTCATCAAGCCACTCCTGGATTGGCATATCCAAACCAAACTGTGTTGCGAACTCTTCGGTTAATCCCGGAATATCCCATTGTTCAATGAGGCTTTGCGGTGGAATATAGGTTGCGACAACCGATGTGAAGACATCGCGACGGATTGCCTCGACCAGATCAGACAGATCATCTGCGTCCATCAATTCATTGCGCTGAGCATAGACTTGCGTTCGCTGATCATTGGCGACGTCGTCGTAATCCAAAAGTTGCTTACGCATATCGAAGTTACGGCCCTCGACTTTTTTCTGCGCTTTCTCAATGGCGTTCGTCACCATTTTGTGCTCGATTGCTTCACCGCGCTGCATACCAAGGCCTTGCATAATCGAGCGCATCCGCGGGGATGCGAATATACGCATCAGGTCATCTTCTAAGGATAAAAAGAACCGAGATGAGCCGGGATCGCCCTGCCGGCCCGAACGACCACGGAGCTGATTATCAATACGACGTGATTCATGTCGCTCAGACCCAATAATATGCAAACCGCCGGCAGCCAACACCTTGTCGTGCGCGTCTTGCCAGACTCGCTTGATACCCTCGATTTCTTTCTCAGATGGCGAATCCAGTGTCGCTACATCAGCTTGCCAATTACCACCGAGCATAATGTCGGTCCCACGACCCGCCATGTTCGTTGCAATAGTAACCGCACCCGGACGACCGGCTTCTGCAATAACCGTCGCTTCGCGTTCGTGCTGCTTTGCGTTCAGGACGTTATGCTGAATCCCTTCCTTATCGAGAAACTGGGACAACACTTCAGAGGCTTCAACCGAGGCAGTTCCCACAAGCACAGGGCGACCTTTATCACGTTCAGCAATAACATCGGCAACGATTGCTTCAAATTTCTCTTCAATGGTCATGTAGACCAAATCGTTATGATCGATTCGCTTGACCGGAACGTTGGTTGGGATCACGACCACATCGAGGCCATAGATTTGTCTGAATTCGTAAGCTTCTGTATCCGCCGTACCGGTCATACCAGATAAGCGGTCATACAGTCGGAAATAATTCTGGAACGTAGTGGAGGCAAGCGTCTGACTTTCAGGTTGAATTTCCACTCCTTCCTTGGCTTCAACAGCCTGGTGAAGTCCCTCTGACCAGCGACGACCCGGCATCGTTCGACCTGTGTGCTCATCAACAATGACCACTTGCCCGTCTTGGATAATATAATGAACATTGCGTTGGAATAACGTGTGCGCTCTGAGACCCGCATTCACATGATGGAATAACGCAAGGTTAGCTGGATTATATAAACTATCACCAGCCTCCAGGAGTCCCATCTCAGCGAGCTCTCCTTCGATGATTTCATGACCAAGTTCAGTCAATTCAACTGACCGATTTTTTTCATCAAGAAGATAATGGCCCTCAACCTCGAAGGTCTCATCATCCTCAGCCATCTTGGCTTCGGTTAGTTTTGGAATGATTGCATTGATTGCCTTATAGCGCTCTGAGTGGTCATCAGCAGGGCCAGAAATAATCAACGGTGTGCGCGCCTCATCGATCAGAATCGAATCGACTTCATCAACGATCGCAAACGACAACTGACGCTGTACTCGACCCTCAGGTGAGAACGCCATGTTGTCTCTTAAATAATCAAATCCAAACTCGTTATTCGTGCCGTAAGTGATATCGGATTCATAAGCAGCACGCTTTTCTTCGGGGCTTTGGCCGGACGCAATCACCCCAACGGTTAAACCGAGCCCTTCATAGAGCGGACGCATCCAATTGGCATCACGATTGGCGAGGTATTCGTTAACCGTGACCACGTGAACACCCTTGCCTTCGATCGCGTTGAGGTAAGCAGGCAGGGTCGCAACCAACGTCTTCCCCTCACCAGTGCGCATCTCAGAGATACGTCCCTCATGCAAGGTCATGCCACCAACCATTTGCACATCAAAATGCCGTAACCCCAAGGTCCGCTTACTGACTTCACGGCATACTGCAAACGCATCTGGAAGAATCTGACTTAACGTTTCGCCATTGGTAACGCGTTCACGAAATTCATCACGCTTTGCGGCAAGTGCTTCATCGGAGAGTGATTCGAGAGTGGATTCTTGCTGATTAATTGCGGCGACTGCCCTCAGCATCCGTTTGACTTCCCGGTCGTTTTTGGAGCCGAAGATCTTTCGGACAAATGTCCCTAACATGCGTATCCTATGATGTGTGTATTAACAAAACGGCATTGTAGCGAATTGCGAGACCCCGGACAGCTAAAAAGCCTGAGAACTTTGATCAACCGATCAGGAAGTCACCTCGAGACACTTCAACTTGAAGCTTCAATACAAGCGAAACGTGCCCAGATTATCGAATCCATTCTGCCTAACGATCTTAAACATGAGGTCGCCACCGGAGATCTCAATTCAGGGATCTTGACGTTGTACATTCCGCAAGCGGCCTTAGCCTCCAGATTGCGCTTTGAGGAGTATAGCTTGATTGACGTACTGAAGCAGGATCCGTTATTTCGAGGGATACGTCGGATTCAATGTCGCGTCAGACCAAGGAAGTTTGAGGAGGCCCCGCGCAATAGCAAATCAATTACACCCAACCCAAAAGCAGGCGCCTCAATTGAAGAGTTTTCAGAAACAATTGAAGATCTTGAGCTTAAACGTCAGTTTCAACGATTGGCTGCACGGGTATCGGGCAATCCTCTACCCGATCAAAAGTAACAACTTCATAATTGCTAGGATCTGAGAACAGTTTCAATAGCAATTTGTTATTCAAAGCGTGCCCACTGCGATTACCTAAATAGTGGCCGATAATCGGTCGACCTGCGAGATATAAATCGCCAAGCGCGTCCAACACTTTGTGTTTCACAAATTCATCGTTCTGACGAAGTCCATCATCATTCAAAATACGGTCTTCACCGACAACGATGGCATTGGCCATGGATCCGCCGCGCGCCAAGTTATTCGCTTTCAGATAATCAAGGTCACGCATAAAGCCAAATGTTCTTGCGCGACTTACCTCGCGGATGAAGGACGCTTCATCGATATCGACGACAGTTTTGCACTCACCCTGATCGACTACGGGGTGATCAAAGTCAATAGAAAACGTAATCCGGAAGCCATTGAACGGTTCGAGTCGAGCAACTTTTCCCTCGTGCTCGACCTCGACAATATGAGTAATACGGATGTACTCACGTGCTTCAGTTTGCTCACGCACACCCGCAGACTGAATCAGAAATACAAAGGGTGAGGCACTGCCATCCATAATGGGAAGTTCTGGAGCATTACACTCAACCAATGCGTTATCGATACCCATGCCCGATAAGGCAGAGAGTAGATGTTCTACGGTCGAAACTTGGATGTCCTCAGGCGAAGACAGACAGGTTGAGAGGGTTGTCTGAGAGACACTGTCTGCATTCGCCCGAATCAAGACGGGAGGGTCTAAATCCACGCGTTTAAATTGAATGCCATGATTTTCAGGCGCCGGCCTCAATGTAAGGTACACCGTATCACCTGAATGCAAGCCGACACCTGTGGCCCGCACAACATTTTTCAGCGTTCGCTGTGCAATCAATTCAACTCTCCTCCATTCAGCCGGCTAGTTTAGCAGGCTTTTTTCAGTCGCATCCTGCAAATTGGAACGGAAGTGTGGAGTTGTCTCCATTAGTCCGCTTGGCGACGAAGAAATGCAGGAATATTCAAAATTCGCTCCATATCCTGTCCCTGCTCTGACTCATCCATCACATCTTGTGCAAGTGCGGTATTACCAACAGCTTGTGTTCTCAACACTTGTGGTGCAGCTGCACTACTTGGACTATAGGTTTCGCGCGGCGTTCGATGTAACTGGCCATTATCAACGACTGCTGTTGGCGCTTTTGCACCACCGAGACCCGTCGCAACTACCGTGACACAAATTTGATCGCTCATTTCTGGGTCGATGACCGTTCCAACGACAACGTTTGCGTTGTCATCGCTGATTTGTTCGACCACGTGACCGACCTGATCAAACTCACCCAATGTGAAATCAGGACCTGATGTGATGTTCACCAAGATACCGCGCGCACCTGAAAGATCGACATCCTCAAGGAGTGGCGAACGAATAGCCATTTCTGCCGCCTGTGCAGCACGATCTTCTCCTGATGCAGTTCCACTGCCCATCATGGCTTTGCCCATTTCGCTCATCACAGTGCGAACGTCAGCAAAATCCACGTTGATCATTCCAGGACGAATAATCAGATCAGCAATTCCGCGAACCGCGCCCTGAAGTACGTTATTGGCCTCTGCAAATGCAGCCATGAGCGATGCATTTTTACCGAGGACAGGTAATAACTTTTCATTTGGAACCACGATTAATGAATCGACATGCTTCTCAAGTGCTGCAATACCTTGATCAGCTACATGGGTGCGGCGGCGACCTTCGAAGCCAAATGGACGTGTCACGATCGCAACAGTCAAAATGCCGAGTTCCCGTGCAATTTCCGCGACCACAGGTGCAGCACCGGTTCCGGTTCCACCGCCCATTCCAGCGGTAATAAATACCATGTCAGTTCCTTGCAGAACTTCAGCAATTGCTTCGCGATCTTCCAGAGCGGCATTCCGTCCGACGTCTGGATTGGCGCCTGCACCCAGTCCTTTAGTGATATCACCACCGAGCTGTAACGTGCGGTCTGCCGGAATAGCGCGCATCGCTTGCGCATCAGTGTTGGCAACAATGAATTCAACACCTTCAACTGCTTGTTTCATCATATGGTTGACTGCGTTGCCGCCGCCCCCGCCCACGCCAATCACCTTGATGACTGCGTTTGATTCGATTTGATCTACGATCTCGAACATTGTGTATACCCTCTCAATTAAAAATTTCCCTGAATCCACTGACGGACCCGATGTAACACACTTCCCTGTGTTCCAAGCCAACGCGGTTTCGGTCTGACTTCTTGGTCGCGTCCATACGCCAAAAGGCCAGCCAATACCCCATTTGCTGGATCTTGTAATAAGCCCTCAAGTCCTTCCTGATGGCTTTGCTTTAGTACCCGACACGGGCACTGCAAGATGCTTTCAAAAACTTGTGCGATACCGGGCAAAGCAGCTGTTCCTCCGCACAACACGATGCCGGTTGATGCCTCTTCAAAACGTCCTGATTGACGCAGTCGGTCACCAATAATTTCGGCGATCTCTTCGACACGCGGCTGAATAAATGCGGTCAGTTGCTGCAAGCTGATATTTTCAGCCGGACGATCGGCAAGTTTCTTCACTTGAACGGTGTCGCTCGGCGGTGCAAAACTTGTATGGGCGTAGCCGTACTGCACCTTTAAATTCTCCGCGTCACCCAAGGGCGTTTTTAATGCCACCGCAAGGTCGTGAGTCAGTAATTCACCACCCATGGGGAGAACCTGCATCCAAGCAGGAGCCCCTTCTGAAATCACCATCAAGTCAGTTGTGCCAACACCAATATCTGCAACACAAACACCGAGTTCTCGTTCGTCAGGAAGGACTAATTGACTGACTGCAAGTGCAGATGGCACCAAAATGGCTTCTTCAAGCCCTGCTAAACGCATGCACTTTTTCAAGTTATTCAAAACGTGCGTTGAGCCTGTAATCACGTGAACATGCGCATCAAGACGATTTCCGGTCATTCCGTTTGGTGAACGAATTCCGCTTTGGCTGTCGAGTGTGAAAGAGCGGGGAATCACACTTAAAATGTCACGCTCGGGGACTTGTGCCTGCGCTTGCACTTGCTCCATTGCCTGGGTCAGTAACACATCAGTTACTTCTCGATGATTCAAGGCCACTGTGCCCGAAATATCCTGCCCAACTAAATGTGAGCCGCCCACGGATACCAAGGGATTTGACAGTTTTGTGCCGGCCATTTGATTTGCTTCAGCGACAGCGCGCGTTAGCGCTTCGACAACAGAATCGATTTGAATCACGACACCTTGTTTCAGTCCACCGGTTCGAGCTCGACCAAGTCCACGGACAACGATACGGCGAGCATCGGTGATCTCTGCGACAGCAGCCGCGATCTGACTCGATCCGATATCGATGACCAAAATATGGTTCACTCAGCGGCCCTCCATGCAAGGGCGACGCCGTTGTCGTATCGCGCATCGATTTCTTGAAGTTTGTCTAGTTTCTCTGCGTCGAGTCGCTTAAGTACATCACGCGCTCGAGACAATCGACCCAATACGTCAACTCGACCAAGTTGCACTTGGATCTGATTCTTAAGAACAATTTGCCAACCCATATCATGGCCACGCGATACGGAGGCCACCTCCGAAAAATCCGATAGGCGATCGGAAAAGACTCCGTAGTGACTGTAGACCTGCATGGTTTCAGACAATGCGCCATACAGTCGCGGTAACGGTTCGCTAACAGGCTTAGGTGGTTCAAACAAGTCACCCGATAATCCCAAATACTGGGTATCGTTATAAATTGCGACCGGTCGTTGTTCGGTAATTTCGATCAATAACGTATCAGGCCAAACGCGACGAGCCGATGCACTCGCAATCCATGGATGCGATTCAACTTCAGTAATCACCTGCCCAAGAGTCGTATCGAAATAATTGCCATTGAATCGGATGCTCAAGTCGCGAGCTAAGCGATCGGAATCTAAGTACCGCAAATCACCCTGCAATTGAACCTGGCGAATCTTGACGTCTTCTAATAGCTGGCCGAGACCACTGGCTGCAATGGATCCCGTAAGTCCAAGACCGATTAAAAGCAGCAAAACTTTCCAATGCGTGAGTGTGCGATTTGCGATTTGTTGCACTGTCATGGTGTCACCTCCGCTTGCAGAAGAATCTGTTCAATCAACATCGGCATATCCATACCGGACGCGCGAGCGGCCTTTGGTACAAGCGAATGACTCCCCATGCCTGGGACGGTATTGCATTCGACAAGGAGTAAATGACCTGTTTCATCCATCATGAAATCGACACGACCCCATGTTCGACATCCAAGCGCCTCAAAAGCCTCAAGTGCGAGCTGTTGCGCTTCAGCCTCAAGTTCTGGACCAAGACCCGAAGGAATTTGGTATTGAGTGTCATTGGTTTGATACTTGGCTTTGTAGTCATAAAAACCGCTACTCGGCTGAATGCCGATAACAGGTAATGCCAATCCACACACAACACCCACCGTCAGTTCAGGCCCCGGCAAAAGCGGCTCGACAAGGACGCGGGTGTCGTGCTGTAACGCGTCAGTTAAGGCAACCTTGAGTTGTGCTTCGCCGTGAACCACATGCGCGCCAACCGACGAGCCCTCGTGAGCAGGCTTAACGAACAGGGCAGGACCCAAGCGCTTGACGCAAATATCAGCTTGATCTAACTCGTTAACAACCACCATTGGCGCAGTCGGTAATCCGAGTGATTCCCAGACTTGTTTAGTGCGCGGTTTATCGAGTGCTAAAGCTGATGCACCAACACCAGACCCTGTGAATGGAATACCAAGGGCGCAGAGGAGTCCTTGTAACACACCATCTTCACCAGGGCGGCCATGCACAAGGTTAAATACGCGCGTTGGATTCGCAGCCATCAGAGGATCGACCAGTCCATCTTTGATATCGATCTCGATTGGCTCGATACCGAGTTCACGCATCGCATTTGCGACTGTATCTTTGCCATCGCGTGAGACATCCGCTTCGGACCCCAATCCGCCATAGACCAGTGCAACCCGTTCATTTGCCCATTTCATCGGTCACCCCCAAGGGTCGATACAAGTTCTTCAGGTAAGCGACCGATCGATCCAGCACCTTGAATCAATACCACGTCATTTGGCTCAACGAGTGCGCCAACTCGTGCGATCACTTGCTCAAATTCACCCTCGACATATGGACGGCAATGGCCGAGACGCCTGATGCTTTGCGCTAAATCCTTTGATTCGGCACCGACGATTGGAGTCTCACCTGCGGGGTAAACAGGTAATAACACCAACTCATCAGCGGTTGTGAGAACCGAAACAAAGTCATCAAATAAATCTTGAGTTCGGGAGTAGCGATGCGGTTGGAAGACACTGACTAATCGACGCCCTGGATAGGCTCCACGAAGTGCTTCGAAGGTTACTTCCAGTTCTTTTGGATGATGCCCGTAATCATCAATGACCGGGATACGCGAGCCCGACTTCTCAATTTCTCCAGCAAGCTGGAAACGACGACCGACTCCCTGAAATTCGGACAGTGCTTTAATTAGCGAGGCATCGCACACACCCAAATGATCTGACAGTGCAACGACGGCCAAGGCATTCAATACGTTATGTCGACCTGGCATCGACAGTGTAATTGTGATCGTATCTGCATCAGGACGCGTCACATCAAAGTGCGTCAGTAATCCTTCAGTGCGAATATCAATTGCTCGGTAATCGGCTTCAGACTCAATACCAAAGGTTAAAAATGTCCGGCCCACAGTCGGGAGAAGCTCTGTAATGACAGGGTCGTCAGCGTTCGCGATGACCAAACCATAAAACGGAAGGTTCTGGAGAAATTGAACAAACGTTTGTTTCAAACGCTCAAAATCGCCACCGTAGGTCGACATATGATCGGCATCGATGTTGGTCACGATCGCAATCATCGGCTTTAACACGAGGAATGACGCGTCACTCTCGTCCGCTTCGGCAACCATGTATTGACTGGCACCTAAACTCGCATTGGTATCGGCCTGATTTAGCTTTCCACCAATGATATAGGTCGGATCCAATCCGCCCTCTGCCAAAACGGAAGCTGCTAATGACGTTGTTGTCGTTTTTCCGTGGGTACCTGACACCGCAATTCCATGCTTGAAACGCATGAGCTCAGCGAGCATTTGTGCGCGCGGGATCACAGGGATGCGCGCGCTTAGAGCGCTTGCGATTTCTGGATTGGTGCGGTCAATCGCACTCGAGACGACAATTACCTCAGCACCGTCAATATTTGATTCGCGATGACCAATGTGGATCGTCGCACCAAGCGTTTTAAGACGTTCTGTTGCTGGCCCTTCACGCAAGTCAGAACCAGACACTAAATACCCTTGGTTCAGAAGGACTTCAGCAATTCCACTCATGCCGATTCCGCCGATACCAACGAAATGCATGCGCTGAATTTGGCCCATCCGATTAACCATTGACCACCTCCATGACTGCATCAGCAACTCGCTGAGTGGCCTCAGGCTTCGCAACTGAGCGCGCTGCATGCGCCATTTGCGTAAGAGTCTCAGGCGCTCTCAAAATATCGGAAAGCTTGGCGACAAAAATATCGAGATCGTGTTCTTGAACGACAACCGCTGCCCCCGCGCTCTGCAGTTGCTGGCCATTTTTTGTTTGGTGATCATCAACCGCTTTGGGAAACGGAATAAGAACAGAGGGCATTGCTGCACTCGCAAGTTCCGAGACCGTCAGCGCACCTGCGCGACAGACCACGATGTCGGCCTCTCGGTACGCCTCGTCCATTCGGCTAATGAAAGCAACGACTGTTGCGTCAAGATCCAGCGCTTGATACTGCTCGTCAACTTGGTTTTTCCCAACCACACCTGTTTGGTGAGTGACTTCAATTCCGTATTGACCGGCGACTTCCTTCAACTTTTCAGGAAGTTGCTCGTTGAGTGCTTTCGCGCCTTGCGAACCACCAATGACCAACACTCGGGTTGAATCGCTTGGCTGAGGACCGTTGCTAATCCTATCGCGGCCAACTGTATCGATTTCGGGTCGGATTGGGTTACCGACGCACTCACCACCCGGCAACACATCGGGGAATGCAGTCAGTACCTTGGTTGCGAATTTTGCAAGGTGACGATTTGTCATTCCGGCTACCGCATTTTGCTCATGAATGACGATAGGAACTTGCATAATTCGAGCTGCAATACCACCTGGACCGGCTGGATAACCACCAAATCCGACACAGACAGATGGCTTTAACCGCATCATCAAAATCATTGCCTGAAGAATTGAGATACCCAGACGAACGGGGCCTGTGATCCGCTGCAGGCCATGTTTTCCACGTAATCCACGAACTGCGAGAAAATGCATTGGAATTCCAGACTCAGGAACCAACCGACCTTCAAGGCCGTGTTTGGATCCAATCCAATGAACAATTTCACCGCGTTTTTGTAACTCCTGGGCGACCGCGAGACCTGGGAATATGTGTCCTCCAGTACCACCTGCCATGATACAAATTGGCTTCTTCACGTCCGCCCTCCTGAGAGATTGTCTGCACTGATTCGAGCAATGACACCGAGGCTTGCAGCCGTCATCACCAAAGAACTACCGCCATAGCTTAGGAGCGGAAGAGTCAGCCCCGTAGTTGGTGCCAACCCGATATTGACCGCAAGATTGATCAAGATTTGCAGCGCGATTAACAACACGAGGCCGTACGTCAGGTAAGCCGCAAATGGCCTGTCACCGAGTTCGGCTCGACGGCCAATCAAGAAACCGCGCCATACCATGTAAGTCATCATGCCCACAGTCGTTAATGCGCCGACCAACCCAAGCTCTTCAGCCAAAATCGCGAACACAAAATCCGTATGTGCTTCAGGAAGGTAAAAGAGTTTTTGAACCGAGTTACCAAGGCCCATTCCAAATAAACCACCACGCCCAAAAGCGAGAAGGGCTTGCGTAATTTGATATCCCGCGCCGTAACGGTCTTCCCAAGGATTAAAGATGGTTGCAATCCGTTCGAGTCGGTATGGCTCAATGATTGCCAATACAGCCAAGCCCAACATGAGCGCAGATCCAAAAGCGATGTATTGTGTAAAGGGTGCACCCGCCAATAAAAGAACACCCATCACAGCACAACTTAAAACCAATAGCGTTCCGTAATCAGGCTCTAATAAGAGAAGAACGGCAATTAAGCCGACGACCGCCATCGGCTTTAAAAAACCGCTGACATGTTGGCGAACCTCTTCAAGGCGCCTCACGAGGTAAGACGCTAGAAATAACATCATCGTGAATTTGGCAATCTCAGAAGGCTGCAGATTAAAAAATCCTAGGCTCAGCCATCGGGTTGCCCCTTTCACTGTTAATCCGATTCCCGGAATTAAAATAATCGCCAAGAGCAAAATGGATAACAGAAGAAAATGCGTTGCGTAGTTGTACCACCAGCGAGTCGGAATTAAGTACGCAACGATCCCACCGACTAACGCGATGATCAGAAATAGGCCGTGTTTGGTCGCGAAACTAAAGGGTTGGCCATACCGATCGGATGCCACTTCGATCGAACTCGAGGCAACCAATAGAAATCCCAGACAAGCAAGAGCACAAGCGGTCAAGATAAAATGAAAGTCAGGCAGCCCCAAAGGCACAAAATCAGAACGCCGAATCTCAAACTTCACGATGCACCTCCACTAATTGGGTAAAGTGATCGCCACGCGACTGGTAGTTCGCGAATTGATCGAAGCTCGCACAAGCAGGACTTAAAACAATCACATCACCCTGGCTTGCAATCTTCGTTGCTGCTGCGAACGCCTCATCCAACGTTTCAAACGCGGTGCATTGATCGCCAAGTACATCCACAAAACGTCCAGCATCTCGACCGAAGGCAAAAATATGCTGGCAGTGTGCTTTAGCGGTTTGAGACCAAGGCCCAAGATCCGCACCTTTGCTATCACCGCCAACTAACAGAAACTTCTGTCCTTCACAGATGATGCTCCGAACGGCAGTCTCTGATGCGCCGACATTGGTTCCTTTGGAGTCGTTGATAAAACGAACGCCATCCACCTTTTGCAGTTCAACCATACGATGCGGTAGACCACGAAAAGCCTGGATCGCGGAGGATGCAACGTTTGGATCGACGCCCATGAAATCACAGA
>CBFHIN010000039.1:0-11830 GCA_965655875.1 Litorivicinaceae bacterium
AGGTGAAGGCTATGCAGAAATGCTTCGCTACCATGCCGGATCAACGAGCCTAATGGTGACTGCTTCCGAAACAGGAACGATCGAACGTATCTCAATAGCAACACCCTCTGCGCCATCACTAATGTCAGCTTTTGATTTAGACGGAGGGGATGTTACTGCTGTTGCAGTACATCAAGACTTCGTCGCTGCTTCGATCAAAATGAAACCAGCGGACGCATCCGGAATGGTTAAGCTATTCGATATCAAAGGTTCATTACTAGCAACGTTCGAAACAGGTGCGTTACCTGATAATTTGGCTTTTTCGCCAGATGGTCGATACCTTCTTACTGCCAATGAAGGTGAGCCTTCTGACGACTATAGCGTTGATCCAGAAGGCGGTTTCACGCTCATCGACTTAGCCTCTGGCCCCCAGAATGCAAATGTCACACAAATTTCGTTGTCAGGTTTCGATGCTCCAATCGGTGGTCGCATTGTCAAACCTGGACAAAGCTTCGCCGCGGACGCTGAACCTGAGTACGTTGCGTTTTCAGCTGATGGAACAACAGCCTATGCGACACTCCAAGAAAATAATGCCATCGCTTTAATTGATATCGCATCAAAAAAAGTGACAGATATTGTCGGCTTGGGCGTGAAGAATGTCTCAAGAATGAGTCATGACATGTCAAACAAAGACGATGGAATCAATATGCGTCGCTGGCCCGTTTTGATGATGTATCAACCCGATGCGTTAGCGACCTACGAAGTAAATGGTGCGACCTATTTGGTTACAGCCAACGAAGGGGACGCAAAGGATTATGACGGCTTTTCGGAAGAAACACGGGTCGCGAAACTAACGCTCGATCAGACCATGTTCCCAAATGCTGAAGAACTCCAAAAGCCTGAAAATTTAGGAAGGCTTAAAACGACGACCACGATGGGTGATACAGATGGTGACGGAGATCATGATCTTATTTACGCCTATGGCGGACGCTCATTCTCAATCTGGTCACAAGAAGGCACTCTCGTTTTCGATAGCGGAAACGCATTTGAACATCTCATCGCGAAGCGATCGCCTGAAGTCTTCAACGCGAATGGTGGTGTTGATGAGAGAGATGATCGGTCAGATGACAAGGGACCAGAACCGGAGGCGCTTGCATTAGGAGCGATTGACGGGCGTACCTATGCCTTCATTGGCATGGAGCGCAACAATGCAATCTTCGCCTATGATGTGACCTTGCCTTCAGATCCTCACCTGGTCGGCTACATGATGCCTACCGCGAATCATAATTCACCAGAGGGTCTTGAATTCATCGCAGCCAAAGACAGTCCAACTGGCAAACCACTTTTGGCAATTGCCTTTGAAATGACAGGTACTGTGGCATTGTACGAGATTCAATAAGTAACTGAATCTGATGAGAAGACTAAGGACATCGCCAACCTTAGTCTTCTTTGCTTCGTGAAAAGAGGGTAGATGGGCGACTAACAATTTCGTGTAATCGACATCTCAGATTTCAAAAACGAAGATTCTTCCCATACAAAATTTGTCATGAAATATTCATCGGACAGACCCGTGCATGAAACATATTCCTGTGCCTACTAGGGCCTCAATCACAAGGGGATTACCATGCTATTTCATATCGAATACGAACTATTTTCTGATCTTAAAGAGCAAGCACAGGCATACTTTGCAGACATGTCTGAAGAGGAAATTGCAACCGAATTTCCAGAAGGAATGACGATTATCGGTCGTTGGCATGACATTGCAAACGGGTCTGGGCTCATGATCGCTGATGTCAGTTCAGAGGAAGCGCTTACCTCTTGGATGTATGGATGGTCATCACTTGCAACATTCCCGGTCGTCAAACCAGTTTTGGATGACGGATCAGCGCGTCGACTCATTCAGTCGATGGAAGATTTGGGTGATATGGACGACGATGAGGATGACGATCAATAAACCGTCATTTTGATATTCACTTTAGTCACATATTTTGGCGTCAGTGAGTTGATTCACCTCCTCCAAACACGAGATTTGACAGTTTGGATAAAAGAAGTACATTACAGATGTCGATAGCTGAAATTAAAAGGAGGTGATCCAATGTCTAGTGAATTGTGTTCAATCGTGAGTGATATTGGTTGCCATAGCGGAGCTTTGGGTAACGCCTAAGCTCGTATGTCAGCACACAGAAATGTGATCGCTCAGATTGCCATTTCGCGAAGGGAGCCAACGGCTCCCTTTTTATTTTTGGTCTTTGAATAATCATCCATTTATTCAGTAATCTTTCGGCTTGAGTCATCGCCAGTCCAACGCCATATCTGACATATTGATGAAAGTGAGATTTAGTCGAGACAATTCAATAATGAGTGATGAACACGATTTAGGACAAACAGCAATTGAGCTGGCTTACGCATTTCCAGATTTTCTTGGGCTTGCAACTGGTATTGATGGAACCAATCCGGTGCCAGATGAAGTTGCACTGAACGAGAAAGTACTGGGCTTTCTCAATGGCTTTGGGCGGACCCTTATACGGATTGCTTCCGTTCGCCTCAACATCGATGCCGAATTCCATGGCGTGATCACGTATCGAGCGATCGCAAACGTAATGAACCGATTTGGTGAATTATCGATATTCGAACAGGCAATCGAACATCAACTCAGAGATCCGAGTGATGGCTTTTTGATGTATCAAGATATTGGAATGCAATATTTACGGGCGACAACCACCGGGGGAAACCAGACTGCCGTCGATCAAATCCTCAAAATGATGCGTCAAGACGTCACGGAACTGCTCGACGCGAACGGGTTAAATCCAATCCCGAAGCACTAACAGAGCACCGCATCAAGATCCGAATTAGGTCGCATTTTCTAGAGCAAAATCTTTTAGACATATGTCGCCCAAGACTGAAGTAGCGAGCGGGAGGATAGTCATTTAGTCGCTTATGGGCCTTCAATCTCTGAACCGCAGGC
Source organism: Litorivicinaceae bacterium (assembly GCA_965655875.1). GTDB lineage: Bacteria > Pseudomonadota > Gammaproteobacteria > Pseudomonadales > Litorivicinaceae > HIMB30. Next base: position 2,945 of record CBFHIN010000039.1, read on the forward strand.
CTTGCATTGAGCGTCTTTGAATATTGGTATTGCGGACCATTCAGCGTCCCATGCGTCGTATATCAGAGCCCTACAGCCAGTTTGTTTTCTTTCGAGAGCTATCAGTTTAATCACTTCACTCGCTTGAATTGATCCAACCGTTCCAGTCAAGGGTGCTAGAACACCTGAAGTGCTACAGTTGTCTTCACTTGACGGAGTGTTCTCCGGGACAAAACATGCATAACACGGTGACTTTGAGTCTCGCAGATCAAATACAGCAACCTGGCCGACATAGTTGATTGCAGTCCCGCTAACAAGTGGCTTCGAATAATGAATACACGCTCGATTGACTGCGTGACGCGTCTGAAAGTTATCTGAAGCATCCACAACAACATCTGCTATTGCGACAAGTTTAAGAAGATGATTGGACTCGAGACGTTCGGTCACGGTGTGGACAACACAATCCGGGTTAATAAGAGAAATCTCCTCTTGAGCCGATAACGCTTTATTTTGTCCTAGCCTGCTGTCTCGATGAATAATTTGGCGCTGTAAGTTCGATAATTCGACGATGTCAAAATCACATACCGTTAACGTACCGATACCTGCAGACGCTAAATATGTGGCAATGGGCGATCCGAGCCCTCCCATCCCAACGATTAGAACGTGCGAACTTAGAAGACGCTCTTGTCCGGAAGTGTCGAATCCATCCAGCAGAATATGGCGGCTGTAGCGAAGCAGTTGTTGATCATCCAATCTAACCGCCGCCTCGCTTCATCGACCAATCCATTTTCTTTAAACACTGCGCACGTTCGTCGTAAGTACCAGACTTGAAGGTCCACGTCGCCTGCAGAGAAGGTAGTCGCATCAATGCAATAACGTGATCGGGCAACACTTTCATGTTGATCTGTATCGTGACATTTCCGTATTTAACCAACGCATCATGCCCATCGACTAAAACGCCATTAGGAACCGCCTGCTTTAAACCACTTATGTACTCTTTAGGGGTTGCTGAAACAGTACGCACCATGACGTCCAAATTCTCTTCACCGAACACTGTTTATCCCCCGGCTACCGGAGGCCAAATCGCTAAAACCTCCCCAGGCGCCAAAATACGCGTTTCGCGATCTTGGGGCCCAATGTAAACACCATTAATCAACACGAGATGAACTAACCGAGGAGGTAAGTTCAACCCGTTAATAATGCTGGAAAGACTCGACGAGCTATCGACTTCAATTGAAGCCTTGTTGTCTACCGCACCTGCTGGCAAATACTTTCCTAGACTGGCATACAGTTTCAGCGTGGCTTTGTTATCACCCATTCAACACCAGTGGTTGCTGAGAACATGCGAGATAAGCATCCATCACTCGCAGTGGCTCATGCATCAAAATCTCTTTCCATCCTCCGAGATTCACTTGACCTTGGATCAGACCTCGCAACACGCCAACGTGCTGGGTTAAGCCAACTGAAGTTGCGCCGACCAAAACATCGCCTTTAAATTGAAGGCTGATGTAGCGGTTGTATTTCGGTTCAGCCAGTTCGACACCTTCGCCACCATCAACACCCTCCCATTGTCCAAACGAACTGGAAATGAGGCCAAGCGTATCAAGGACGTTAATCGCGAGCACACCGGCGTGTTCAGTCGATCGACCCGCCATGTTTAATGCGGCGATGCGCGCCTGATCAGCGGCATTTGGCTGAATAGCAGAAACCATTGGAGTGTTACTAAAGAGATCAGGTGCCTCAGCGACATCGCCGGCGGCGTAAATATCCGGTACAGAGGAAAGCATGTTGCGATCCGTCAGAATCCCATTTTGTACTTCAATGCCTGATCCAGCCAGGAAATCAATATTGGGCTTTACGCCTGCTGACATGATGACCAGATCACATCCAATCTTTTCACCAGTCGACAAAGCGACTGTCATTTGATCATCGGCGATATCAGTTTGGCTGCCACCTCCGAATAACGACTTGATTGAATCCAATAACGATCCTGATGCTTGTCCAGGGGCAGCGATCGTTTCGACTTTTGCCGAAGTGACAACGCGAACACCTTTATTTTGAACCCAGTTCTTAATGATTCCACCCGCTTTTGGAGTCATCATCCGAGGTACCATACGGTCGCCAAGTTCGACGACTGTCAAATCCACACCATTCTTCGCAAGCGCCTCTAGAATGATGCAACCGATGAAACCTGCTCCGACCTGGACGACTTTCTTTCCTGGCTTGGCCAGTTCCGCAATTGCTCGCGCGTCATCCAAGGTCCAGCAAGTGTGAACGTTGGGTAAATCAATCCCTGGAATCGGAGGCCGAATTGGATGAGAACCTGTCGCAATCAACAGTTTATCGTATGGCTCGGACGAACCATCATCTAGCGCAACTGTTTTCGCACTTGCATCGATTGCAGTTGCCCTACCGACTTTATTGGTAATCTTTAAGTTCTTGAAATGTGTTTTGGCGTGTCGCAAATGGGTGCCAGCTTCCTCAATATTTCCTTCTAAAAGGTAAGGAATCGCCATGCGAGAGTAAGGCGGTTCATTTTCAGAACCTACCATCGTGATTTTTCCCTTAGGGTCGGTTTTACGAAGGGTTTCAGCGGCGATGACACCGGCAGGTCCATTACCGAGAATCAAATATTTCATTTCTTGCCTCAAAAATTATCGTTCTTCAAAGGTTAAAAAAAGCCTCCCAAATTGTTGTGTTCGGGAGGCTTTTCAACTGGTCATTTGCTTATGGCATAACCATCAGTCTGACCATTCACTTACAAACCAAGACTCTTCAGTTTCTCAGCCTTCGGTACACCATCTGTGTCCCATCCACGAATATCGTAGTATTCAGGAAGCATCTCAGGAACTCCTGCAACCAACCCTTTAGCAGGGCCTTCAGTAGCCGCTTCTTCAGTCAGACGCTTAGGCAACTGATCATCTTCTTTGGTGAAGCCGGCTGCCAGATTAAACATCTTTTCAAGGTTCCAGATACGCTCGCCAACTTCTTGCAACTTTTCTTCAGACCAATCGCCTTCACAGGCTGCATCGATTTGAGGCTGGATATCGCCCAAGCCCCAAGCGAAGCTTGTGAAAATACAGAGCCCTGATGCATCAAACGCGGCAGTCGCATCTTGGAAAGCCATAACAAGGCCAGGCTTACCTTCTGTTGTTAACGGGTCAGTTTTCACTGGAATCCCGAGAACTTCAGAGGCAACTGTGTAAGAACGAAGGTGACATGCGCCACGGTTCGATGTCGCGTAAGTCAGACCCATGCCTTGGATACCACGCGCATCATAGGCTGGGAACTCGAGGCCTTTCACACTCATCGAGAGTTCAGGTTGTCCGTATTTCTCTGTCAACCGCTTAGAGCCTTGACCAATCTCGACGCCGAAACCTTCGCCGTTAGCAGTCATATCGACCAATTCACAAAGCGCTTCTGCTGAACCGAATGGTGCTTTGACACCAATCGTTTTCTCATCGAGCGTTCCGTTTTCGAACATCTCCATCACTGCACCGATGGTGGCACCAAATGAAATCGGATCCATGCCCTGCTCGTTACAAATCAAGTTCGCATACTGAAGTGCTTCGAGATCCTTTACGCCATTGGCAGCGCCCAATGCCCATGCGGCCTCGTATTCCAAGCCACCGGATGCGCCGTGGTACTGCGGCTTCTCAACAACCGAAAAGTGATCTTTATCGATCTTTGAGATTCGACCACAGGCAATGGTGCAACCAAAACATGCTTGGTTAGTGACCAAATGCGCCTTCCCGTCAGTCTCACGTGGTTTAGCCATCGCTTCAGCCGAAATGTCATTGGCATTTTCAAAAGCGACATCTTTGTGATTTCGCGTCGGAAGTGCGCCCATTTCGTTGATGACGTTCATAAGAACCTGTGTGCCATAGGTTGGGAGACCCTCACCCGTCACCGCGTTTTCAGCCAAGATTTGCTTTTTCTCGGTGGTGACCTTCTGGAATTCAGCAGGGTTATCGATATTGCCGACACCTCGTGTTCCGCGGATCGCAACCGCTTTGAGATTCTTCGATCCCATGACCGCTCCAACACCGGAACGCCCCGCCGCGCGGTGCATGTCGTTCACAACACATGAGAACAACACTTGATTCTCTCCAGCCTTACCGATTGAAGAAATCCGAATCTGGGGATCTTGGTTTTCTTTTTTAATCTGCTCTTCAGTGTGCCATGTTGATGTACCCCAAAGATGAGATGCATCACGAAGTTCAGCCTTATCGTTCTCGACCATTAAATACACAGGTTTCGATGACTTTCCTTCAAAGATAATCATATCCCACCCGGCGAACTTCATTTCGGCGCCGAAATAGCCACCCGAGTTGGAACATGCGATTGCGCCTGTCAGTGGTCCTTTTGTGACGACTGTATAACGACCACCGGTCGATGCGATCGTCCCGGTCATCGGGCCCGTTGCCATCATTAACTTATTGTCCGCTGACAACGGATCCACTTTGGGATCAATTTCTTCAACAAGGTATTTGGATGCCAAGCCACGAGAGCCAAGGTAATCCATAGCCCATTCCATATTGAGGGGCTCTGAGGTGCAGGTGCCTTTGGTCAGATCAACCCGCAGAATTTTTCTGGTCCACGCCATTTTTTATTCTCCTTACAAACTCGCGTCGTTGGCTTTAGCAGCCCACTTACGCATTTTGTCTAATCCGGTCCAGTTCGCATCAACAAAGGTGATCGCATCTGTTGGGCACGCTTTCGCACACGCTGGATCACCACCACAAAGATCGCACTTTGCGACCTTGCCGGTTTCGACAACGTAGTTAATTGTTCCAAAAGGACATGAAATCGTGCACACCTTACATCCAACACAGGTATCGTCTTGAACGACTTTTGCGCCCGTTGTCGCGTCTAATTTAATCGAGTCGACCGGGCAAGCCTGCATACACCATGCTTCATCACACTGAGTACACGTATATGGAACTTTTCGCCCCTCATCTTCGAAATTAAAAACCTTGATTCGCGATTGCGAAGGATTGAAAACGCCAGTCTGTTCGAATGAACAGGCCATTTCACATTGGAGACATCCGGTGCATTTTTCCGGATCGATATATAAAGACTTTTGCATACTATTCCCTTATACGTTTTTATTAACTGACCCGTTTCTTACGGGTTTGCGCAAACTTCTAAGGCCAAAACTACCTGTGGCCTGTCACACTGTCCACCGCCACGATTTGCTATTTAGTCGAACCTTATTTTTGCAGATGCACAATTATGTTGATACGCACAAAAATTTGACACGATTAGGCTTCATGGGGCTTCGATGATTTTGAAAGAGCCCACTCGAGGGCAACTCCAGAGAGCAAAGCTGCAACCAAGCCTGCAGAGAGCGAGATTGGGACCATGATCAAGATAATGCACTGACACGATGGCTTAACACTCAGTATTTTAGGTGGATCTGCGAGCACCCAGGCTGCATAAAGCACTAAAGTCACAATCACTTCATGAGGAATCAGCGCGAGAACAGAACTGGCTTGCGAACCAAAGCACAGTGCGAGCAAAAGACAACTCAATCCAAAAATAATGATCGAGACACCGCTCCGTGCTCCAAGACCATAATGGGCTGAGAGTCCTCCGGCACCATGACACATTGGCATCGCACCGAAAGGTGCGAGAACCACATTGGCAAGACCCGAGGTCAATGCAAAACGTTTCTCGTTGAGTTGAGACGATCGATCCGGAAAGTATTCCTGAGAAATAACAGACGTCAAAATTAAAGCGTTTGTGAGTGTGAGTGCCAGCTGCGGAAGGAACGTCAACTTTAACGATCTCAGCATAGCATCAGCTGACGGCAAAACGAGTGATGGGAAACTCAGCTCGAAAGTTAAATCCGCGGCGTTTACGGGGTTACCAAGCCATACCCAACCAAATACCAACACAATAAGACAGCTGATCGACCGGATTGGACTGAATTGCAGCAGAATCAGCAATCCAACCAAAACCGCGACAGGGCCAAACGAGACATCGGCAAATTGAGAAGTCATTGCCACCAGACTCACCGCGAGTGCAACTCGCATTCCAAACAGAACAGTCTTCGGAATGAGGCCTTTTAACCATCCAATTGATTGAGTCTGACTCAAAATCAGTAATGTGACCCCAAGTAACAACCCAGTTGCGATCAAAACCTCAGGACCGGCGATACCGGCAATACCCATCGCAGCAACTGCTTTCATTGGCTGCACTGGAATCGGGCGCTGATAATAAAGCCCTGTACCAATCGCAAAGATACCAAACCCGAAGAGAAGACCGACCGGGCTCATGTCAGCCACGACGACCAAACCGAGAACCAGCGGCAAGAAGGTTCCAAGATCTGCATAGGCAGATGAAAACTCACGAAAAGTGTGGGACAGACGCATAATGCTCATTATTTTTTATTTTTGATCATATTCCTTTCTGTCGAGGTTGCAATTCCTCTTTTCAATGCCACACTTATGTTTAATTTCCAAGTTATGAAAATTAAACATAAGTATGCTCATTGATGCGTTTGAACAAGCAATCTCACTGATCGTATCAGTCAACCCTGATCTGCTCGAAATCCTATGGCTTTCGATTCAGGTGAGCCTGACCGCGCTGTTGTTTTCAGTGGTACTCGGACTCCCAATTGGGACTAGTCTTGCCATCTCCAAATTCCCGGGCAAGAAAGCCTGTGTCACGATTATTAACTCACTCATGGGATTGCCACCTGTTGTGGTCGGACTCCTCGTTTATTTGCTTTTATCCAGGTCAGGACCATTTGGCGTGCTGGGCCTTCTATATACGCCAACCGCGATGGTTATCGCACAAGTCGTCCTCATCACGCCGCTTATCGCAGCCCTAGCTTATCAAGTCATGGATGACCTGCATCGTGAATATCGAGACCTATTTCAAAGCTTGGGTATACCGTTAATCAAAGCGGTTCCCACCTACCTCTGGGATGCGCGTTATTCACTGGTCACTTCAGTCCTTGCGGGTTTTGGTCGGGCAATATCCGAAGTCGGAGCCGTCATCATCGTCGGTGGCAACATTGATCATCTCACGCGCGTTATGACAACAGCTATCGCACTGGAAACTTCCAAAGGTGAGCTCGCAATCGCACTGGCTCTTGGCATCATTCTTCTAGCACTCGCTTTGATCGTAAACGCTGCGGTCACCACTGTGCGCGGATTCGGACTCAGAAACGCTTATGTTTAGATCTGAACCCACGACAAGTAAACGCACACACCAGTCGATGAACACTCCCTTTATCGAAGTGAATCATCTCAATTTGAATATCAACGGCCATCAGCTGTTACAAGATATCTCTCTAGTATCGGATACCCCAGGGGTAACGATGGTCATGGGACCGAACGGCGCCGGAAAAAGTTTATTTCTCCGCTGTCTACATGGGCTACTTGCACCAACCAGTGGCTCAATTCGACTTCTCAACCAAGAACTTGAAGCGACTCGCTCGTCTCAATCCATGGTATTTCAGAAGCCTGTGCTACTCAGACGTAACGTCATCAAAAATCTAGAATTTGCAGCGCCAACTGGGATTTCAAATTCATTCATTCGACAACTACTTGAAAAAGTGCATTTAAGTGGCAAGGAACTCCAGCCCGCACGTTTACTTTCCGGCGGGGAGCAGCAACGGCTTGCACTGGCCAGATCTCTTTTAACAAGGCCACGATTACTACTTCTGGATGAACCGACCGCGAGCCTGGATCCGGCGTCAGTTTTGATCATTGAACGTTTAATTTCACAAGCGACTGCCGACGGAGTGAAATGCATTTTTATTTCTCACGATCTCGGGCAAGCAAGACGACTCGGAGCGGACGTTATTTTTTTACACCAGGGTCGACTGACTGAACATACCGATGCCGACACATTTTTTACAGCACCCCAATCGAGAGAAGCCAAAGCCTATCTCAATGGCGAACTTGTGCTGTGAACCTGAAAGACCATAGGAGCTCATGATGAATATCACAAAAAAATTAAAATCGATCACTCTCGCAATCACTTTACCGCTCGCTTCGGGCCTCGCAGTTGCTGAGTCCATCATCGTTCAATCCACGACATCGACGAGAAATTCAGGGCTCTATGACTATATTTTGCCCAAAATCAAAGCTGATACAGGACTGACAGTGAATGTTGTTGCCGTTGGTACAGGCCAAGCGATCAAAAACGCACAGCGCTGCGATGGCGATGTTTTACTCGTCCACTCAAAAGCATCCGAAGAACAATTTGTGAAAGAGGGGTATGGCATTGAGCGTAGTGATCTCATGTATAACGACTTTGTTATTGTTGGGCCCGCCTCTGATCCAGCTCAAATTAATGGCAAAACAAATGTACTGGATTCCCTCACTACAATTGCTTCAAAAAAAGCACTTTTTGCATCACGGGGAGATGACTCGGGGACCCATAAAGCCGAGCTACGTCTTTGGAAAGAGGCAGCAACTGATCCTTCCGGCGCATCAGGTACTTGGTACCGAGAAACCGGGTCTGGTATGGGTGCGACACTGAACATTGCAGTGGGAATGGAGGCCTATGCACTGACAGATCGAGCAACATGGATCAATTTTGGCAACAAAAGCGATTTCAAAATCCATGTTGAGGGAGATTCACGACTGTTTAACCAATATGGTGTGATCTTAGTGAATCAAAGCAAATGCCCATCGGTTAAATCAGATGCAGGTCAAAAGTTCATCGATTGGTTATTATCTGATGTGGGGCAAAACACGATCGCATCCTATAAGGTGAATGGCGACCAATTGTTTTTCCCAAACGCCAAGTAAGTCACAAGGAGGAGGCATGAGTGAGGATCTAGTGATCTTTGCACCGGGCAGCATGTCCGAGCTCCTGCCGCGCTTAATCGAAGCTTACGTGCCTCAAGATACTTTAAAAACTCAGTTCGTTTTTGGGCCTTCCGGC
>CBFHIN010000040.1:0-11652 GCA_965655875.1 Litorivicinaceae bacterium
TAATGAAGTGGGGTGTGATAACCCTATTTCCGACCATGGTTGCCGATGCGTTGGCGCATGGCGTCATCGGAAGAGCAATGCAGAGCGGATGTGTCGAACTCACGACCTTTAATCCGAGAGCTCACGCCACCGATGTGCACCAAACTGTGGATGACAGGCCTTATGGTGGCGGTCCTGGAATGCTGATGAAAGTCGAGACCTTGAGAGCCTCGATTGCTGAAGCAAAAGAAGCGCTACCAAAGGCGCCAGTGATGTATTTGAGCCCTCAGGGTGAACCGCTCACACAAGCGTTGGTTCACGAGTTGGCCCAACTGCCGGAAGTGATTCTGGTATGTGGTCGCTACGAGGGGATTGATGAACGAGTGATTGAGCTCGACATTGATCGTGAAATTTCTCTGGGAGACTTTGTGCTCTCAGGGGGTGAACCAGCAGCCATTGCAGTCGTTGATGCGGTAGCGCGTTTGGTTCCTGGAGTACTTGGGCATGCGAGTAGTGCAGAAGAGGATTCATTCAGCAATGGCCTGCTGGATTGTCCGCACTACACGCGACCCGAAGAAATTGCGGGTTTGAAAGTACCGGATGTGCTGCTTAGCGGACATCACGGCGACATTGCCAAGTGGCGCCGCAAACAGGCCTTGGGGCGGACGTTGTTACGTCGGCCTGAGATATTGGAGAAGCAGGAACTATCTGATGAGGATCAGTTACTGCTGAATGAATTTATTAGGGAGTCAAAGCCGTGAGCATGAATCCGATCATCGAAGCGATCAACAATGAGCAAATGAAGACAGACTTACCTGCGTTCGCGCCCGGTGACACGGTGGTGATCCAGGTGAAAGTCAAAGAAGGTACGCGTGAGCGTCTTCAGGCTTATGAAGGTGTGGTGATTGCAAAATCAAACCGAGGCCTACACTCAAGCTTCATTGTGCGGAAGATTTCGCATGGTGTTGGAGTTGAGCGGACCTTCCAACTGCATTCACCATTGATTGACTCAATTACAGTCAAACGCCGCGGTGATGTTCGCAAAGCGAAGCTCTATCACTTGCGTGAACTGTCTGGTAAGGCAGCGCGTATCAAGGAAAAGTTGGATACCAAGTAATTCGGATAGCGGACCAACATCTCGCGTCGGCTGGGCGTGAGATGTGAAATATCTGAACCAATTCCTTAAAAAGAAAGCCGGCTCACGCAGCCGGTTTTTTTATGGCCGATTGTTGGATCGATCGCCATTACCTAATGAGATTTCGGAACTTCAGTCGGCGCCATGCTAGTCTCCTAATCTATGGTGATTCGTTCCGATCTTGATACTTATTTAGACGCGCTTTTTCTTGAGCGAGGTCTGTCCGAAACCACGTTGCGTGCGTATCGAGTTGACCTTGAAAGTGTCGACAAGTACGCGAAATCCATCGATAAGACGCTCGATTCCTTAACAGATGCAGACATCAATGGCTTGATTGGAGCGTTTTTTTCATCTGGACTAAAGATCACTTCGATTCAACGCAAATTGTCTGCATTGCATGGATTTTACAAGTTTCAAATCCGTCATGGGCGTCGGGACGATGATCCAATGGCGCGAATCCAGCGTCCATCAAAAGGGCGCCCACTGCCGAAAACGCTTTCGGAAACGGATGTGTCTAGACTCTTAGAGGCATCCGATACTTCAACAACGATTGGGTTGAGAGACCGAGCAATGCTTGAAGTGTTGTACGCGTCTGGTCTCAGAGTGAGCGAACTGTGTGGCCTCGAAAGAAACAATATCAATCTTGAGCAAGGGGTAGTTAGAGTCTTAGGAAAAGGGAACAAGGAACGATTGGTCCCACTAGGCGATGCTGCGCGCGATTGGCTTACTCGTTATTTGCTGGAAGCACGACCGGAGTTACCGGATCCACGCGGTCCATCGATTTTTCCCGGTCGAACGGGTCGAGCGATGACCCGTCAGGCATTTTGGCACCGCCTGAAATGGATTGCTCGGGCCGCAGGTGTCACTGTTGATCTGAGTCCGCATACGCTGCGTCACGCATTTGCGACGCATTTGGTGAATCACGGTGCAGATCTTCGCGTTGTTCAGTTACTTTTGGGACATGAAGATCTCTCGACGACACAAATCTATACGCACGTTGCTCGCGAGCGCCTGAAACAGTTACATGCCGCGCATCATCCGCGCGGTTGAGGTACACTTCAAATTCAACGAGATGAGGATTTTTTATGCGCTGGTTAGTCCTGCTGTTCGCTTTGAGTTCGGTTCACGCGGTTGCCGATCAAGGTCAAATCGAAAAGGCGATTACAGGTATCAATCCAATGATTCAAATCGATTCGGTTCGAGCGATTGAAAACTCACCTTTCTTTGAAGTGACGTTAAAGACAGGAGAGCGAATTTATACGGATGCAACAGGGTCACATTTTGTTGCTGGAGATCTTTACCAAGTTGGCGAAGGAAGTGTCAAAAACCTCACTGATATCGGTCGCCGTGGCGATCGTCAAGCCTTGTTGTCAGAACTCGATGAATCAACACTCGTGGTATTTCCAGCCAAAGGGGATGTGAAGCATCGGCTGCTGGTATTTACAGACATTGATTGCGGTTACTGCCGCCGAATGCACGGCGAGATTGAGCAACTTCAAGAAAACGGGATCGAAGTTCGCTACGCAGCGTTCCCGCGTGCAGGTGAGGGTTCCGAGTCATTTGCAAAGTATGTTTCCGTGTATTGCGCAAAAGATCAGAACGAGATGATGACGCTCGCAAAACAGGGTGAGACTCCCGAGGTCGCGACCTGTGATAACCCGATAGCAGATCAGTATCGGCTGGGGCAGAAACTTGGTATCACTGGAACGCCAACTCTGATTTTTGAGAATGGCGACATGCAACCTGGCTACGCGCCATGGCAAGAACTGTTAAAGCGCATGAACCAGCTCGGTTCTTGAGCTAGAATAATCGGTTTCGAATTGACTGGATATTGATAAGTGGATACACGTTTTCCTCGCATCGAGCGACTTCCTCCTTATGTCTTTAACGTAATTGGTGAGATGCGTCAGAACGCGCGTGCGGCAGGTGAAGACGTCATCGATTTCTCGATGGGAAATCCAGATCAGCCAACGCCTGATCATATTGTTAAAAAGCTTGTTGAAACGGCCAGTCGCGAAGATACGCACCGTTATTCTCAATCGAAGGGAATTCCTCGACTACGCCGGGCGATGGCAAATTGGTACAAGACGCGCTACGACGTCGATCTGGATGCGGAAACCGAAGTCATCACAACGATCGGCTCGAAAGAAGGTTTGGCACATTTGGCGATGGCGACACTTGGACCAGGTGATGCAGTGCTCGTTCCTAATCCCGCTTATCCAATCCATCCGTATGGATTTGTGATTGCAGGAGCGGATATTCGTCATGTGCCATTACTGCCAGGCGAAGACTTTTTTGCTGAACTTGTGAAAGCGATCGAAACATCGTGGCCTCGACCAAAGATGTTAGTTCTGAATTTTCCGGCAAATCCAACTGCGATGTGTGTTGAACTCGATTTTTTTGAGCGAGTTGTCGAAATTGCGCGTGAACATAATATTTGGGTTGTTCAGGATCTTGCGTATGCAGACATTGTGTTTGATGGCTATATCGCGCCATCGATCTTGCAAGTCGAGGGTGCTAAAGAGATTGCTGTCGAATTCTTTTCACTGTCGAAAAGCTACAATATGCCAGGATGGCGAGTCGGGTTTGCCGCAGGCAATAAAGAGCTGATTGGTGCCTTAGCGCGAATCAAATCATATCTTGATTATGGAACGTTCACACCGATTCAGGTTGCGGCGATCGCAGCACTTGAGAGTGATCAAACGTGCGTGCATGACATTCGCGATATGTATCAATCGCGACGTGATGTTTTGTGTGAGGGCCTCAATGCGCTCGGGTGGCCGGTTGAAACACCGAAGGCCACGATGTTTGTTTGGGCGAAAATTCCAGAGCAATACCGTGAAATGGGGTCTCTCGAATTTGCTAAAAAATTGATTCGTGATGCCAACGTAGCAGTCAGTCCGGGCGTTGGTTTTGGACAGTATGGCGATGACCATGTGCGCTTTGCTCTCATCGAAAATGAACATAGAACCCGTCAGGCCTTGCGTAATATCAAGCGCTTGTTCCGAGTCGAATCCACTACCACTGAAACGTTCTAAGGACAGATTTTTGAAACCTATTTCTGTTGGCCTTGTTGGCCTCGGTACCGTCGCTCAAGGCACATTGAATGTGCTTGCAAATAACCGTGAAGAATTGGCTCGACGAATCGGACGAGAAATTCAGATTACGCATGTCGGTGCACGTCGGGATCGAGACGGGGTAGATCTATCAGGCGTTAAAGTGTCGCGAGACCTAATGGACGTTGCACGCGATCCAGATGTAGAGATTTTTGTGGAATTGATTGGTGGATGTGACTACGCGCGTGAGTTGATAGAAGTTGCTATCGCGTCAGGAAAGCATGTCGTCACTGCGAATAAGGCGCTGATCGCCGAACATGGCAATGCACTGTTTGAAAAAGCGCAGGCGCGCGGCGTGACCATCGCATTTGAAGCATCTGTCGCTGGCGGAATTCCAGTCATTAAGGCTTTGCGTGAGGGTCTGGCTGCCAATCAGATTGGTTGGCTTGCCGGCATCATCAACGGGACTGGTAATTTTATTCTGACTGAAATGCGCGATAAAGGTCGCGATTTCCATGATGTACTGGCCGAGGCGCAAGCACTCGGTTACGCCGAAGCTGACCCAACCTTTGATGTGGAAGGAATCGATGCCGCACACAAATTGTGTATTCTCGCGTCAATCGCATTTGGTATCCCACTTAACTTCGAGGCCGTTTACACACAGGGTATATCCAGCATTGATCTGATGGATCTTGATTACGCGGAAGAGCTTGGTTATCGGATCAAACATTTGGGGATTGCCCGTCGTACAGAGCAAGGGGTAGAAATGCGCGTGCATCCGACGCTGATTCCAGAGAGTCAGTTGCTCGCGAATGTCAACGGAGTGATGAATGCAGTGCAGATCCACGGCGATGCCGTTGGTTCAACTTTGCATTACGGACCAGGTGCCGGATCATTGCCTACCGCAAGTGCTGTTGTTGCTGACCTTGTCGATGTTGCGCGCGTTCTGACGGCTGATCCGACGAATCGTGTTCCTCATTTAGCATTCCAGCCCGCACACTTAAATGATTTATCAATTCTTGAAATCGAAGAAACCGTGTGTCCATTTTATGTGCGTTTATCTGTGCGTGATGAAATTGGCGTCCTTGCGGATATCACTCGTACGCTTGCTGATCATCATGTGTCTCTCGAGAGCGTCATCCAAAAAGACGGTGTTGCAGGGGAGCCTGTCGCACTCATTCTGTTGACTCATTCGGTTCGTGAAAAGGATTTGTCGGCTGCACTTGCATTGGTTGAAGCACAAGATTTTGTGGACGGCAGTCCAGTTGTGTTGCGCTGTGAAACGCTCGGAGATTCGGTATGAAGTTTGTTTCAACGCGAGGCCAGGCGCCAGTACTCAGCTTTGATGATGTGGTTTTAACCGGACTTGCCCAAGATGGCGGTCTTTATGTTCCCGAATCGTTGCCTTCTGTATCGGAAGCAACTTTTCGAAATTGGCAATCGCTAGCCTATGACGATCTCGCGATCGAAGTGATGTGGCCTTTTGTTGAAGGGTCGATGCCGCGGGAAACTTTTGAGTCGATGGTGCGAGATGCCTACGGTTCTTTCCGTCATTCTGCTATCGCGCCAACAAAGCAATTAACGCATGACACGTGGTTGCTTGAGTTATTTCATGGACCGACACTGGCATTTAAAGATTTTGCACTTCAGTTATTGGGACGATTACTTGATTATTTCTTGGCTGAACGCGGTGAGCGTGGCGTTGTCATGGGAGCAACATCAGGCGATACAGGTTCGGCAGCAATTGAAGGTGCGCGACACTCAGAGCATTTGGATGTCGTGATTTTGCACCCTTACCAACGTGTGAGTGAAGTTCAGCGTCGTCAAATGACCACTGTGCTGTCGGATAATGTGCATAACGTCGCTTTGAAAGGTAATTTCGACGATTGCCAGGCAATTGTGAAAGCATCCTTCCTAGACCAAGAATTCGTGAGCCCGAATCGACTGTTGGCGGTTAATTCAATCAATCTCGCCCGGATTATGGCGCAAACTGTTTACTACATTTACTCCGGACTTCGCTTAGGTGCTTTAGATCGCGACATTGCGTTTAGCGTCCCATCGGCAAACTTTGGAGACGTCTTTGGTGGTTATCTTGCTAAACAAATGGGTTTCCCGATTGCTCACTTCACCGTAGCAACGAATGCAAATGATGCATTGGTGCGCGGTCTTCAAGGCGATTTGTCTAGAAAGCCATTGGAAAAAACCCTGTCGCCATCGATGGATATTGTTGTCAGTTCCAATTTCGAGCGTCTCTTATTTGATTTGCACGGTCGAGACGGCAATAAAATGGCTGAGGTGATGCGATCATTCCAAGATCATGCTGTACAGCTTGATGATTCGGTCGTAAGCCAAGCGAAAGCACTATTTTCAGCGCATGCTGTGGATGATCAACAAACATGTCGAACCATTGCGCGCGTGTTTAAAGAGACCGGTGAATTAATCGATCCGCACACAGCCACAGGGGTTGATGCCCTACAGGTTACACCTGAAGGGATGACCAAGGTTGTCTTAGCGACCGCCCACCCAGCGAAGTTTTCTGAAGCTGTTGTAAGCGCCGGATTTGACGAGGTTGCATTACCTTCAGATATGGCTGATTTGCTTGAACGCGAGGAACGCTACACCGTCCTTGAAAACGATCAGGATCAAGTCCAATCCTTTGTTCGTTCAGTGATGGGGTAGTGCGAGCGTCGCGTCAAATTGATGCCTCAGTGTTTGCTGAGGCTCGATCGCGTGGCTTTGATCCCGTAACTGCAAGAATCCTCGCGGGTCGCATTTCAGCCGATACCCCCCTCGATGCAGTGATTGATCCAAAACTACAGCATCTCGCGCCACCATCGCTACTGATTGATATCGACCGCGCATCAAGTCGGCTGCAACGTGCAATTGTCGATGGTCAGCGAATTGGTGTACTCACTGACTACGATGCCGATGGTCTGACGAGTCACGCGGTGATTAGCGAATCGCTCGTGAGATTTGGGGTCTCTCGGGGATCAATGAGTCACTGGATTGGTCATCGTCTCGAGGATGGATATGGCATCTCTGAGACACTGGTTGATCGATTGCTTGAATCATCGCCGTTACCTCACGTCGTGATTTCTGCTGATTGCGGTTCCTCAGATGAACAGCAAATTGAGCGACTCCAATCGGCGGGTATCGATGTAATTGTCACCGATCATCATCGGGTATCCGATGCAGGACCTCCTCCGAGCGCTTATGCTGTGGTCAACCCCAATCGCTCGGATTGTTGCTACCCGGATAAAGCCATTGCAGGCTGTATGGTTTCATGGCTCGTCATGAGTCATATCCGCCAAGGTTTGATTGAGCAACACATCATTGATGAAAATACGCCCAAGCTTGGTGATCTCTTAGATTATGTCGCATTAGGAACCGTCGCCGACTGTGTGTCTTTGGGAACAAGCGAAACGAATCGAGCGGTTGTTAAAGCTGGACTGTCCTTAATTCGACGTCAGCAAAGACCGTGTTGGCAAGTGGCTGTATCTCAGTTGACGCGATCCACCCGTGATATCAATGCCGAGCTGTTAGCATTTCAGTTAGCGCCTCGACTCAATGCGCGGGGCCGCATTGGTCATTCCCTGCGCGGTTATGAATATCTGGTTGCGGACTCCATTGCTGAGGCGACTGATGCATTCCTCGATTTAGACGCAGACAACACAACGCGCCGGGGTCTGGAAAAACAGATGGTCGAGCAAGCAAAACCACTTGCAAGGCGACAACATGTAAACGGCGGGCTTGTTCTTTGTATTGTTTTGGAAAATGGACATTCTGGAGTTCAGGGCATCGTCGCAAGCCGGTTAGTTGAAGCCGAGGGTAGGCCCGTCATTGTTTTAACGACGGGTAATGAGCCAGAAACGTTGACGGGATCGATGCGCTCGATTCCTGGAGTCGATGCAAAGGCCTTATTGGATTCGGTCAATTTACAGTTACCCGGCGTGCTCCTACGGTACGGAGGGCATACCGGCGCTTGCGGAATGACTCTACGGCATGCGGCATTGCCAGAGTTTAGCCGGCAACTCCAAGAAGCATATCGACAACACTTTACGGATGTCGGTCCAAAACCTCAGTTCTTGGTTGATGGCGAGTTATTGCCCGAGCAGTTGAATACTGCATGGGTTGAGCAAATGGAATCTATTGGTCCTTTCGGTCGAGGATTTGATCAACCGGTATTTGTTGGCTTGTTTCAAGTGGTTTCGGTTCGCCAAGTAGGACAAGATCGGACACACCTGAGTCTTTCACTCATGAGTGAAGGACGGCAAGTGCAAGGTATTTGGTTCTCTGCTCTCGAAGCGCATGCGCCCGTTCCTGTACACTCAGGCGATTGGATCGAATGTGTCTACAGTATTTCGATTAACACATTTCGTGGCCAGGAAGTGTCACTGATCATTCGTCATGGAGAACTAAAACAAGAAGGGAGTGAGCATGTCTGAAGAGACGGGTGGGCAGTCAAAAACTCTAGTCCGTGGATTGTCCATCCTGAATGTCTGCTCAAGTTCGCGATCAGGACTCACGTTGGTTGAGATTGCCGAGGCGACCGCCCTGGCACCATCTACTGTTCATCGATTACTCACAACGCTTGAAGCACAATCATTTTTGTCAGTTGATAATGAAACGGGGCGTTGGCGTATTGGTGTGTCAGGGTTTCGAATGGGGAATGCGTTCGTTCGTTCTCGTGACTATGTTGCGCAACTCAGACCACTGATGATTGAGTTATCCGACCAAACCGGTGAAACCGTGAATCTAGCGATCCTTTCGAATGACAAAGCGCTGTTTGTGTCACAGATCGAAAGTGCCAAGATGATGCGTATGGTGGCGCCACTCGGTAGCCTTTCACCCCTGCATGCCTCGGGAGCTGGGAAGGCTTTGTTGGCTGCTTTAGATATCGAAGACCGTACCCAAGTTATCGATGGGCTGGTATTCGACGCGTTGACTGACAAAACTTTGCAAACCAAGGATGGCCTGACTAGAGAAATCCATCAAATCATCGAAGAAGGCAGGTCGTATGATCGTGAAGAACACGTTGCAGGAATGCAATGTGTGGCTGCACCTGTTTTCAATGAACTCGGTATGCCGCTGTGTGCACTGAGCGTAAGTGGTCCGAGTGTCCGTGTGACTGAGACGGTACTGGTTGGTCATGGAGATGCTGTCGCAAAGACCGCTGATCTAGCTACACAGCTTCTCGGTGGCATTGCACCGAAGCATTGGCCGACTGATGGGTAACGTCATTTTATCGGTCAAAGGCCTGAAGAAATCGTATGACGATGTGGTTGCCGTCGATGGATTGGATTTTGATATCGAGACAGGGCAGTGTTTCGGATTGCTCGGGCCCAATGGTGCCGGCAAAAGTACAACGCTTGCGATGCTTGAGGGAATGGAAGAGCCAACCACTGGTGATGTCCGATATTTCGATCAAGCATTGCCATCGGATTATCAAACCCGTGTCGGGATTCAATTTCAGGCGACCGCACTTCAAGATTACTTGACGCCTTTTGATAACCTAAAACTGTTTTCAAGTTTCTATGATGATCCCATCCCAATGGATCAACTGATTGAGCAATTTCGATTGAGCGATTTTTTGCATCGGGATGCGCGTCGCTTGTCAGGGGGGCAGCGACAGCGCCTTCTTTTGGCTCTGGCTTTAGTGCACAACCCTGAAATTGTGTTCTTAGATGAACCGACAACAGGTCTAGACCCACGCTCACGGCGCGACTTGTGGGATGTCGTTTCGAGTCTCAAAGCGGATGGTCGTACGTTGATCCTTACGACACATTACATGGAAGAAGCCGAAGTACTTTGCGATGAGCTCCTGATACTGTCACATGGTAAAACTTTGCTACAAGGAACACCTCAGCAGTTGATTTTAGACGCCGGCGTCTCAGACCTAGATACCTTGTTTTTATCGCTGACTGGCGAGACGCTAGTGAAAACACAAGAGGTGGTTGAATGAGTTCGATGATTCGTTCGTTGCGGCGGATGAAAGCTGTCTTTGTCGCCAGAAACCTCGAGTATCTGCGAGATCGTGCGAGTTTCGGATGGAACTTAGTATTTCCTGTTCTCATCGTATTCGCGTTGGCAGTCGTATTTTCCGGGCCGCCTCGCGCTTTGTTTTCCATTACAGTGACAGAATCCATTGAATTGCCTGAGCTGACTGAGTTTCCAGGCGTTGAAACAATCCGAGCAACGCGTGAAAAAGCCCTTGATCGGTTATCAAGGCAGCAAACCGATTTGGTTATTGAAATCAGTGATCAAACAGTCCGATATTGGGTCAATGGCAATTCGCCTGCAGGTGCCATCTTGGAGCTCTTGTTGAAATACACCGAATCGAGACAGTTGGAGCGCGGTGAAGCTGATGGCGATGCAATCCGTTATGTCGATTGGGTTGTGCCGGGAATTCTCGGAATGAATATGATGTATAGCGCTCTCTGGGGGGTGGGTTACGTCGTCGTTCGATATCGTCAATCTGGCTATCTCAGGCGACTGAAAGCCACGCCGCTCACCAAGTTTGAGTTTTTATCTGCACAAGTTTTGTCACGGTTGTTGGTCACTTTGACTGCAAGCGCGATTGTTTTTGTGGGTACGAATTTGATTCTCGATTATAAGATGGTGGGTAACATCGCTTTGTTATTATTAATTGCGCTAATGGGCGGACTCGCAATGATCACTTTGGGTTTGGCGATTGCTTGCCGGACAGAAAGCAAAGAGTTCGCAGATGGCTTATTGAACGCCGTGACGTTTCCGATGCTATTGCTATCTGGCGTGTGGTTTTCCCTAGATGGATCACCCGAGTGGGTTCAACTCATCGCTCAAGTGCTGCCTCTGACTCACGTGTTGGATGCGGCACGCGCTGTGATGCTCGATAACGCAGGATTAATCGATATTTCCGGGCATTTGGCTGTCTTGATCGGCTTCTGTGTCGTTGGAATGGGGCTCAGTATTAAACTTTTTAAATGGTGATGTAATGACACAGTCTGCACTGATACAAGGAGGTGCAGGTGGCTTAGGACGAGCTCTAGTAACGCGGATTCTTCAATCCAATCAATTTGAACCTGTGTTCGTGACTGCGCGGGATATTGAAAAGATCGATTCGAACGATCCGCGTGTGATTCCAATCGAATTGGATTTACTGTCTGATCAATCAATCTCAGATGCGGCGGCGGCCGTTGCATCGCATATCGATAAGCTCCATCTGGTGATTACCACTGCCGGCATTTTGCAAAATGAATCACTTGATCTCAAACCCGAGAAAAAGCTGTCTGATCTGACTCGCTCGAATCTTGAGACAGTGTTTTCAGTCAATTGTTTTGGACCGTTTCTCTGGTATGCGGCACTTGGTCGTCTGATTCGTCATCGTGAACCGATCACTGTTGCAACACTTTCGGCTCGCGTTGCGTCAATTGGTGATAATCGCTTGGGTGGTTGGCATAGTTATCGTGCGAGTAAAACTATGCCAACCACCCAAGCGATAAC
>CBFHIN010000041.1:0-11451 GCA_965655875.1 Litorivicinaceae bacterium
GAATTTTTAAAACATTTTCCCGAACTCCCCGATGAAATCGATTTGAATGAAGCGCTAGAGAACTACGCGCCTTCACTGATTGCAGAGGCATCGGCTGTTAAAGCGAAGCAGGTCGAGGGTACTGAGTTACTGCTTGGCGAATTTACATTGCAGATCGATGGGATCGATTCGATCGACACACCGAGAATTATTATCAAATCTTCGATCGATGGCGTACGCGGTCTCCGTGCACTTCTTGAGGGGCTTATCTTGTTTGCGATGAAGCCTACAGACGAAAGCTTGAACTTGGTGACATTCAATAACCGCGTCACACCTTTCGGACCGATTCCAATCGATGAAGCGAGGCAACTGCTAACGGGCTGGTTAGAAGCGATCAGCGATCAACATAACCCTTGTCCACTCATCGCGCCGCTTGCACTCAAGACAGCGAAAGCACTCGCCAAAGATGACACAACACGCCCGTGGATTCATTGGAATGATGAGGCGCTACAGCATCAACCGGAATACCAGCGTGTATTTCAAAGTGATCCGCAGATTTCAGAAAAACATGTGACGCTCTCCAAGACCCTTGTCAAACCACTTCTTCAATATCTCGGAAAACCTCGTGACACGCTTTAAGCCTGAATTACTCCCAAGTTCTGGGAGACATTTAATCGAAGCCAGTGCGGGAACAGGCAAGACCTACGCGTTGATGTCACTCATGATGCGTGCGTTGGCGGTCGATGGACATCATCCCGAACAATGTCTACTCATGACGTTCACTCGTGCATCGACTCGAGAACTGAGAGCACGCGTTCGAGAACGGCTGATTCGAGAGATCGACTTACTCAGGAACGGCCAATCTGAACTAACCAAGACCTATCCAGAATTTTCAGACAGTGTCGGTATCGAACGACTCAGCCATGCACTTCGAAAAATTGATGCGATTGAAATTCAAACGATTCACGGATTCGCCATTCGTTTAGTCAACGATTTTGGACCACGCGTCGGTATCCCGAGCTTCCCTGTAGAAACAGAGCTCGGGGGCATCCGCCAAGAAGTGGCGATCGATTGCTACCGTCAACTGATCAAAGAACAGGATGCGGAAACCATTCGAGCGCTGACTGGTGGACTGAACGCATTCGTGAGCCATGCTGAGCTTGCTTGGAAACCGATCGATGACATCAAACCCTCACAAACAGCATGTCCTGATCTCAGTGTTATCGAATCAGAATTCAATGAACGAAAGACTGCGTTGTTAGCAGACATCGAATCCCTTTTTGCGCTGAAAGGGATGACTCGCAAATACCTCGAAAAACACTGCATCAAGATCGAACAAGCAGTAAGTCGTCTGGATATCCCAAAAGACACAATCAAGTATTTCGTAGAGCGGGAAGACAAGTTTGCAGGCACCGTATTCGATCAATGGGTCGAACTCGTCAAGCCGTCAGATATCGAAATCAGATTTCGAGCGTATTGTCTTCATCGATTAAGACAGCAGCTGAAACGCCGATTGAATGAACTTGGACTAACAGATAACGATCAGGTCATCCGAGATGCCGCCGAAGTCGCGAAACGTATTGAGCAAGAAAGACCGGAACACTCACTCATCCTAATCGATGAATTCCAAGATACCGATCGGTATCAATGGACTATGCTCGATCAATTGTATCCAGATGGATCTGGTCGTTTGATGGTCATGGTCGGCGACCCGAAACAAGCCATCTATCGATTCCGTGGAGCAGATACCGCATTTTATCATCAAATCCGCAAGAATCTCCCAGACCAAAATCTCTGGTATCTCGACACTGTTTATCGTTCGTCACAGACCCTGGTCGATGGACTCAACGCGCTATTTGATGACAACCATCTGGTTGGCAAGGACTTGCACTACCACAAACTTGTCGCTGGACGACCTGGAGACGTTCCATCATTAACGTTGGACCACCAAGAAATAGCTGGTTTTCAATGGATCGACTCTTGGTCACCAGAGGCAGTGGTTCAACTGACCAAATCACTTTTAATAGGCGGTCAACAGGGCTCTTGTAGGATCGGCTCGTGCTCCATTCATGAAAAAGATATCTGTATCTTGGTTCAAAACCGAACAACGGCACAGAAGATCAAACAAATCGGAGAACGGTTTGGTCTCGCATTTCACTATCAAAATAAAGCGAGTATCTTCAGTCGCCAAATTGCTAAAGAAATGGTGTTCATCCTCGAGGCCATTGCCAACCCCGATGATCTTTCGAGCGTCACATCGGCGGCTTCAACCACTCTCATGGGATTTGATTTAAGAACACCGGGTCGCCTGAGCGAGCAATCGCGTTTTGTTGAACTACAAACTGAGTTGTTCAATGCACGGGATCTCTGGAAAACGGATGGGCCCGCGGCTGCGATCACGCGTTTGTTTGAATCGTGCTCAACAGCTCAGCGTATTCCACACACCCTCGATGGTCTCGAAAATTGGAATACGTTGACTCATTGTTTAGAAATATTTGGTGAGGATGCCAAGGGCTTGTCACCGCTTGAGTCTGCACTTTGGTGGTCACAGCAAGCGGCTTCGAAAAAAGATGCTGATGATCGAACAAGCCAAAGACCATCCACTGATGCTGGTGTGATCACTATCAATACAATCCACGGATCGAAGGGCCTTGAATATGGAGTGGTTATCTTGGCCGATGAGATCTCGGGGAAAACATTGCCCAAAACCGCCTGGGGTCTTGATTACTGCGATCACAACGGATCAATCATCGATCTAACAAATCAAGCATTTGAACCCGCTCTGCATGATCAAGTGCAAGACCTAAGTCGCCTTCTGTATGTCGCTCTCACACGTGCCAAACATACTGTATTTTTGGGAGTCCCAAGCAGTGGTAGTGCATTGCATCGCCTGCTTGATGATCGCGATGTTGAGAGCCTCGGAACAGACCATCAACACATGCAAATCCCCGTTCACGACGGCGCTATGCCATCGTTCGAAATCCCAATCGCTCAAAACCGATTGTTAAGACAGCCAGCGGTACCGTCGTGGTTTTTCAGGAGCTTCTCTGGCTTGATCAAACATGACGATGGCCATGAAATCATGTCCAAAGCCACCGATGAAAATCATACTGTCATCGATACTGATTTAAACGAACGGTGGCATAAGATTCCGGGTGGTACTGATACAGGTAACTTCATCCATGCGATTCTCGAATGGCTCGCCGATGCAGAAAGAGAGTTTCCAGCGCTTGAGTCGTTTATCAAAAGCGATTGGCCAATCCATCTCGATCGAATCTACGAGCCCATCGTGCTTGATTGGATTCAAGAGATCCTTGCAACAGAGCTTTTGCCGAAGGAAACGCTTGGCTCCATGGGTTCAGATAAAAAACGACCAGAGCCTCAGTTTGAACTGCCTTTAAAACACGGATTGCAGTTGCATGAGCTATTCGATGCGTGTGATGGATTTTCATGGTGGAATCCGGTTACGCCACCGCTTGATCAAACCATCAACGGGCATTTGATTGGATTCATCGATCTCGTATTTGAATCGAATGGACGGTTCCATATTGTCGACTACAAGACCAATTATCTGGGACCAAATGATCAAGCATATTCAGATGAACGTATTGAGCTTGCAATGGAGCATTCTTTTTACCCGTTTCAAGCCGCCATTTATGCGCTCGCATTACACCGTTGGCTGAAAAGCCGGCTGGCAGACTATGATCCACACAAGCATTTGGGTGATGTCATTTATCTCTTTTGTCGCGGGATTCATTCGACCAACGGTGGTATCTGGAGACGAGCGATTGAAGCCTCTGGTGTCTTGGTTTTAGAGGAGCGTTGCCTATGCACCCAATGACGTCTGCGGATGTTCTCAAGCTCCTTGAATCAGAAGGCCTGCCACACAACCTTCAGACCTCAGTCATGCAACTGTTTGAGGCGATTGAACACGGACATACTGCACAGCCCCTGTGTAACGAAGACGCTGATGCCTGGTCCGAAACCTTGGCTCAATCCGATCTCGCGCAACTATTCGCCGTCAATCAGAGTGCGTTACAGATTCAGCGACACTTTTCTCAAGAGTCTCGTGTGGCTGATGCGCTTATCAAACTCTCCAGCCATCCCATACACAGGATTGATACCGACCCGAGACAATTGATGCCACACGCGGATGGATCGCAACAAAAAACAATTGTCGGTGCGGCAGGTCAGCGGTTATCGATCGTTACTGGTGGTCCAGGGACAGGCAAAACCACGACTGCGGCTGCAATCATCGCCGCCAAACGCACCCTGTTCCGAAAAATGCCTCATATTGCATTAGTGGCTCCGACAGGCAAGGCCGCTGTCAAGCTGACCGAATCGTTTCAAATGGCTGTGTC
Organism: Litorivicinaceae bacterium; assembly: GCA_965655875.1. Taxonomy (GTDB): domain Bacteria; phylum Pseudomonadota; class Gammaproteobacteria; order Pseudomonadales; family Litorivicinaceae; genus HIMB30. The sequence goes on from CBFHIN010000041.1 coordinate 4,341, forward strand.
GAACATGGAGGCGGTAGAGCTTGAATCGGTTGCGGCGACAACCATCCATCGGCAACTAAAAGAACTCAAGTTGGCCGACATTGTACTGGTTGATGAAGCATCGATGGTGTCGCTTGATTTGTTCGATCAATTACTCAAATCACTTTCCGACAATGCTCACCTGATATTGATGGGCGATCCCAACCAATTGGCAAGCGTCGAAGCGGGTAGCATTCTGAAAGTGATCTCTGAATCAAACGCTTTGGTTGATAATTGCTTCGAACTCAAACAACGGCATCGCATCGGGAATCAAAGAAAACTGGCTCAATTACAAGACCTGTGTTTACTCGGTAATTCGCACGAGTTTATTCAGGCCCTTAAGGAGATCGGAATTTTTTGGGAATCGAATCAGCAGATCGACCGTTTAGAAAAAGCCGTACTCGATGGGTACCAAGAGTACGTCGAAGATGTAAAAAAAACAGGCGTTCCAGCGCAACCAGATTTTCAGTGCCTGACTTCAATCACCGAGGGAATTGGGGGCAGACGAATGATCAATCAGCTCATGCAAGCAGAGATCCAAAGCTTGGGTCTCAATGGCTTCGGAGAACGGGTGTTGGTAACTGAAAATCAACCCGCTATTGGCGTTTTCAATGGGGATATCGGTATTGTTGTCGAATCTTCTGATACTAAATATCCACGCGTCTCCTTCGAGAGCGTCAATCAACCGCTTCTGAAAAACCAATTAGGGTCTGTTGAATCGGCGTGGGCAATCAGTATCCATCGATCCCAAGGGTCCGAATACCAATCGGTTCTCATTAGCTTACCGGAGCCCGTGTCGTCTCGATCACGTTTTAAACCAAGCCGGGAGCTACTCTATACCGCGCTAACACGAGCAAAAGAGGGTGTGAAACTGTTTGCAACCGAAACAATGATTGATCAGGCGGTATCCAGAAAGACCCACCGTGTGACTTGTCTAGAACACTTCTTGAAAACGTCGTGACCATGTAGACTCGGTAAACTTCAAATTGAACAATAAGGAAACGCTGTGGAGCTTGATGAACAGGATCCAAATCCAGAAGGCGAGCTGATTCTTCGTGTCATTGCCCATCCTCGATTTACCAATGCACTTGGCGATATCTACGCGGGCTGGCTGTTGGATCAAATGGACCAAGCGGCCGCGCAGATTGCAATGAAAGCGAGTGAAGGACGCTGCGCCACCGTTTCTCTAGACAGCGTGGACTTCGTTGCCCCTGTGCCTGTCGGTTCTGAGGTATCGATCTACGGCGAGCTCGAAGATATTGGTCGATCGTCTATGCAGATTCGAATCGAGGTGTGGATCACCGAACAGGGTGCAGAGAGCTATAAATCGACAGAAACACGATTTGTATTTGTTGCCATTGATTCAAACGGTCGAATTCGACAGGTGCCTTCGTCCTAACTAACTGAGTGGGACGAGCTTTGCGTATTGCAAAACAAGCCACTTCGTCGATCCGTCGTCAAAACGAACTTGCACTTTCATTTGGGGGCCAGAACCCTCGAACGCCAGAATGGATCCCTCGCCAAACAAACCGTGATCAACCCTTGACCCAATGCCCAAACCTGATTCCTCGCCATAGGCATCGTCAAACTCTTGAAATCGAGGGTGTCGATGCGGTCGATCGACCGGCCGTGCTCCAAAAGAAGATGAGACAAAGGGCCTTGAGATTTGTGACTCTAAACGGACTTCCTCGATACAGTCTTGGGGAATCTCACGAATAAAACGACTGAGTAAGCCAAAGTGATCGCGGCCATTGAGACGGCGGTTTTCAGCATACGTAACAACGAGGTGTTGCATTGCGCGCGTGATGCCGACATAAGCAAGTCTTCGTTCCTCTTCAAGGCCACCTGCAGAATCAAGACTCATGACATGCGGGAACAATTCTTCCTCAGCGCCAACGAGAAATACGCGAGGAAACTCAAGGCCCTTCGCCGAATGAAGCGTCATTAATTGCACGGCGTCGGTGTCTGGATCTGCTTGTGTTTCTCCGGCATCGAGGCTTGCTTGTGAAAGAAACTGCAATAGAACCGACGATTCATCATCCTCTGGCTCAAAGGCTCTACATGCACTGACAAGTTCGTTTAAGTTATCAACACGTGCTTGTCCTCGTTCCCCTTTTTCGGAACCGTGATAGGCGAGAAGGCCCGTTGCATCGATCACATCGCGCGTTAAATCAGACAACTCGAGATCAGTTGCTTTGGCATCCAGTCCGTTAATGAGATCGATAAAACCAACCACCGCGGTTTTTGCGCGCCCACTGAGTGCATTCGCTCGGGTCAAGTGGACTGCTGCATCCCAGAGTCCCTGACCTTCGTCTCGAGCAGTCGCACGAATTTGCTCAACTGTTCGTTCACCGATTCCACGTGGTGGGACATTAATGATTCGCTCAAAGGCTGTGTCATCAAACCGATTTTGAATCAAACGGAGATACATCAACGCATTTTTAATCTCGAGACGCTCATAGAACCGTTGCCCACCATAAATTCGATACGGAATACCCGCACGTAGCAATGCATCTTCTAGCACTCGTGATTGGGCATTTGACCGATAGAGAATGGCCTGGTCGCTGTACGAACCACCCTGATCAACATGCTGACTCATTCGATTTGCAACAAACCGCGCTTCATCTTGTTCGTTAAATGCCGCATAGAGCTGAATTGGAGTGCCTGCACCCTGGTCAGTCCACAGTTCCTTTCCAAGACGGCCCGTATTATTGGCAATCACCGCATTGGCTGCTTTCAGGATGACATCGGTGGATCGATAGTTCTGCTCGAGTCGGATCGTAGTTACAGGAGAAAAGTCATTTTCGTATCGATGAATATTTTCAATCCGCGCACCACGCCATGCATAAATGGATTGATCGTCGTCACCAACCGCCATGACTCGCGTACTCGAACCAGCAAGTAACCGGACCCAAGCATATTGAATTGTATTTGTATCTTGGAATTCGTCGATCAATAAATGATGAAAACGGTCCTGATAATGCGCTAAGAGCTCTGATTTGTTTTGAAGAGTTTCAAACGTTCGCAATAAGAGCTCACCAAAATCGACGAGATTCTGAGCTTTACACCGAGCGTCATACTCTGCATATAACCGGATCAGCATGTCATTGTAATAATCGCGACCGGGTTGAAGATGATGCGGGCGCTGGCCCTCGTCCTTGCAACCATTAATAAATCCAGCGACCGCACGTGGCTTGAACTTGGCATCATCTAATTGCAGGTCAGCGATAATTCGTTTCAACATTCTCTGTTGATCATCAGAATCAAGGATTAGGAATTGCTCGATTAATCCTGCGTCTCGCCAATGGGCACGCAAAAACCGGTGCGCGAGACCATGAAAAGTTCCAACCCACATCGCATGCAATGAACGACCCAGTGTCTGTTCGAGACGTTCTCGCATTTCACGAGCGGCCTTGTTCGTGAAAGTCACAGCCATCAAGGCATGGGGCGACAACCCTTGATCTCGCATCAAGTAGGCCATGCGCTCAACAAGCACGCGAGTTTTTCCAGATCCTGCACCAGCAATAACGAGCAGATTCGATTCAGGTGCGGTGACGGCCTGGTGTTGAGGAGTGTTTAATTGCATGGTTGAAGTGTAACGGGTTTTCACAAGTCCACACACAATCTCTACATGCGAATGCATCTCATTAAAATAAGTAATTGAATTTCGGTGACTTTTATTGAAAAAATTTATCGGCGTTATTTATAAATACTCTTGGAATTAAATTACACCCGTCCCCATACTCATTCTCGACACCGAAGTTTCGGTGCGACATTAATGTGAAAAAACGCATGACTCTATTAAAGGAGAAATCGCATGCAATTGAAGGGTACAAAAACTGAAGAAAGCTTGAAGGCTGCCTTCGCAGGTGAGTCTAAAGCAAACCGTCGTTACCTCTACTTCGCAAACATGGCGGACATCGAAGGCGCTCCAGAAGTTGCTAACGTATTCCGTAACACTGCTGAAGGTGAGACTGGCCACGCACACGGTCACATGGAATATCTGATTCAGGGTGGTTCAGGTGATCCTGAAACTGGCCTAGCTGCTGGAAACGTTGCCGAAGCTCTTGAGTCTGCAATCGCAGGCGAAACTCACGAGTACACGGACATGTATCCAGGCATGGCGAAAGCTGCACGTGAAGAAGGTTTTGACGAAATCGCTGATTGGTTCGAAACACTCGCGAAAGCAGAGCGTAGCCACGCGAACAAATTCCAGAAGACTCTGGACGCGTACAAAGCAGAAGCTTAATTCGCTCGAAGACCAGGGGTTCGCCCCTGGTTTTCATCCCCCACGGAGAAAATAATGGCGACAGAAACAAAACGTGAAGGCAATTTGGAAGCGCCAACACGTCACCCAATTGATTGGAAGAACCCCGAGTATTACGACGAAGAGAAACTCAACGCCGAACTCGAGCGCGTGTTCGATATCTGTCACGGATGTCGCCGCTGTTTGAGTCTCTGTAATTCATTCCCAACGCTGTTTGATTTGATTGATGACAGTGAAACAATGGAAGTGGATGGCGTCGCCAAAGAGGACTATGTCAAAGTCGTTGATGAGTGCTATCTGTGTGACATGTGCTACATGGCCAAATGCCCGTACGTGCCACCACATCCGTTTAATGTCGATTTCCCCCATCTGATGCTGCAAGCGAAAGCGGTCAAGCATCAGAAAGAAGGGATGCCCGCTCGAGACAAAATTCTGTCAGACACTGACGGACTTGGGAAACTCGCAGGCATTCCGGTTGTTACCGAAACCGTCAATGCAGTGAACCAATGGAAGCCTGTCCGCAAAGCGGTACAGAGTGTCCTAGGGGTTCATGAAAACGCTTGGCTACCTGAATTTGCGCCGAAGAAGTTGCGTCAAATGATTAAACAGTCGAAAGCAGTTGAGATCAAAGATGGTGAGCGCACGCCGGGTAAGGTTGCGATTTTTGCGACCTGTTACATCAACTATAACGAGCCCGGCATCGGAACAGATATGATTAAGATTCTCGAGCATAACGACATCCCATGGGTCGTTGCCGAGAAAGAAGTCTGCTGTGGTATGCCAAAGCTTGAGCAAGGTGATCTCGAAGCTGTCGATCGCCTGAAACGAGTCAATATTCCGCACCTCGCAAAACTTGCCCGCGAAGGCTATGCGATCATGGCTGGCGTCCCATCCTGTACCTTGATGTTCAAGCAGGAAATCCCACTGATGTATCCGGATGATCAAGACGTGCAAACGGTCAAAGACGCATTCTGGGATCCGTTCGATTATTTCATCGCGCGTGTCAAAGACGGCTTGATGAGTACCGATTTTACAGCCGGTTTAGGTACGGTTTCTTATCAAGCGCCTTGTCATGGACGCGTACAGAATATCGGTAAGAAAACTGAAGAATTCTTGAAGATGATTCCTGACACAGAAGTTAAAACGACTGAACGTTGCTCAGGTCACGCCGGCACTTATGGCGTCAAGAAAGAGTTTCATGAGACATCAATGAAAATTGGTAAGCCTGTATTCAGAACGATGAATGATCAGAGTCCTGACTACATTTCGAGTGACTGCCCACTTGGCGGACACCATATCGCCCAAGGTATTCGTGAAAATCACGGAAATGAACCCTCTTTAGCGCACCCATTGTCACTGGTCGCTAAAGCTTACGGACTGAACAAGGAGTAATTATGACTAAGATTGAACGCAACTCCCTGCTGTCTTTGGAAGACTACGCCAAACAGCGCCCAGAAATTCGTTCTGAAGCGATGCGACTAAAGCGTGTTCGGAGCGTATTCATCGGACCAAACATGACGCTTCAGTTCGAAAACGAAGCAACTATTCGGTACCAAGTGCAAGAGATGCTCCGTATTGAGAAGACATTTGAGGAAGATGGCATCATGGATGAGCTTGAGGCATACAACCCTCTCATTCCAGACGGTACGAATCTGAAATGCACTCAAATGATTGAGTTCCCCGACGAGGAAGAGCGTAAGGTAAAACTTGCCGAATTGGTCGATGTTGAAAATAGAACCTACATTCAGGTTCAGGGATTTGATCGTGTTTACGCAATTGCTGATGAAGATCTTGAACGAGCCAATCAAGAAAAAACCAGCTCTGTTCATTTTTCACGCTTTGAGTTCACGACTGACATGATTGCAGCAATCAAAAACGGCGCCGCGATTGCGATGGGCTCAGATCACTCGAACTACAACTACCGAGTGGATGAGATCGATCCTGAGACCCAGGGCTCTCTCATCGAAGACTTTGCTTAATCGGAAACTCCCCGACTATGACCCGGCTTTTGGCCGGGTTTTTTATTGAACCGCGCTCATCAACAAACCAGGATTTCCACCACTCGCGGTCGTATCGACTGAAATATGACGCTCGAGCACCAACTGCGAACTGTATCCAGTTTGGGTGACAATTGGCAGTAAAGGTCCTTCTCGCTCTGCAAGCTTTTGCGCAATCTCTTTCAGGCACTCTTCGGTGGTAGAAACAAGTAAGCCATTGAATGGCAAATCAACCAGCCAATCATAGGCAAAGCCATCAATATTTATATGGTTAAGACGTGGATTTATAGATTTCTCTCGGTCCAAGTCTGAAAGCCAGACAACGCGATTTCCCATCTCTATCGCTTCTTGGACTAGGGGTCCAGCCGCGTCACCAAGCGCTAGCCACACACCACGTGGATACTCCGACAATTGGTTCAATTCGCCAGTTGGTCCAGTGCAATCCTCTTGTCGAACCAACTCGGTGCCCATCTCATGCATTTGATTCCGTAACGCACTTGCAATTCGATCTTTCATATCAAGCTTTTGTTGCGATCTCCATGACAGTGGTTCTATGTGTATATTTTGTTCAACAGGCTGAAAAGCAGACAGGTATCTGGGGCCACCTGCTTTCGGGCCTGTCCCAGAGAGGCCTTCCCCACCAAAGGGCTGAGAGCCAACCACAGCACCAACTTGATTTCGGTTGACGTATAAATTACCAACGCGCAACTTTTCTTTAACGGCTTTAATGAATGTTTCATTGCGTGACTGCACGGCAGCAGTTAACCCATAACCTTTAGCCATCAGGCAATTGATATGAGATTCTAGGTCATCTCGTTTATAGGCCATA
>CBFHIN010000042.1:0-11311 GCA_965655875.1 Litorivicinaceae bacterium
GATCAACTGAAACGCAGCATTATAGGCGTCTTGATCAGATATCTGGCTTACAGGATCAACAGCAGCTGATGGAGCATTTGCATCTTCTGTCGCATTTGCGATAACAGACGAAGATCCTGTAGGTGCTTGAACCACAGATTCTTTCTGTATACGAACTAATTCGCCTAACCGTTGATCAAGATCGAGGTATCGTGTCTTCTGATCAGCCGACATTTGTCCGAGCTGATAAGACAACTCCTCCATGAGCCCACGGAGCGCCTGAGTTTCTTGTCGAAGTTGCTCGATCTGCAAAAGAAGCTCAGCTTGAGACTGTCGTAGAGACTCAGCACTCAATGGTTCTTCTGCGTAAGAAAACAAAGACGCCGCGGTCATGACAACGGCGGCGCCTGCAGTTTGAACTAACCGCATTGATTATTGGTAGATCAGCTCAACACGACGGTTACGTGACCAACCGTTATCATCACGTGACAACGACAATGGGCGCTCTTCACCGTAGCTCACTGTTTCGATCTGTGAACGGTTTACGCCTTGAATCACAAGGTAACGAGTCACTGAGTTGGCACGACGCTCACCCAACGCTAGGTTGTATGCACGAGTTCCGCGCTCATCAGCGTGACCTTCCAAGCGAACTTTCGCAGACCGATCGGCAGCTAAATACTTTGCATGCGCATCGAGGTCGTTAAGGGCGGCTTGATTTAGATCCGACTTATCGAATTCGAAGAAGAATAGCGTGTCAGCAGCCATTGCATTGTTACGTAACTGCTCTGCCGTGTTAGTCTCTTGGCTGGCCAAAAATTCTGCCTGACGTGCTTCACGCGCTGCGCGCTCTTCTGCCGTCTCAACTTTTGACGCTGATTGCGCAGACTCATTGACCTGTCCAGCACAACCTGCAAGCACCGCGAACGCTGCGATTACTCCAACAGCTTTTGCCTGCTTCAAAATATTCATTCCGTCACCCCTATTTGACTCTAATGAAATCAATCACTGTATTGTTCTAGTTAAAAAACGGGCTCCACGCGGGTTCCCTAACACTCTCACTGACAGAAGGTAACCGAACTCGTACCCTTCCGTCCATAGAAACAAGACCCAACAGCCCTTTGCCCTCGTCAGAAGTCGCGTAGATTAACATAGTTCCATTCGGAGCAACACTCGGTGACTCATCTAAATCAGTTTCTGTCAGGATGCGGAGCTCGCGAGTTTTCAGGTTCATTCGAGCGATGTGGAATCGTTTGTTACTTCGATGCACGAAAATAATATTTTCACCATCGGGTGTGAAGGTTCCGTTTGAATTGTAATCACCATCGAAGGTCACACGCTTCGTTGTCTTATCAGCCACATTGAGCATATACAGTTGTGGTTTGCCTCCACGGCTGGATGTAAAAAGAATTGAGCGACCATCAGGAGACCATGATGCTTCTGTATCGATCGCAAAATGATTTGTCATTCGCTCCAACTCACCGGTCCGTAAGTTGGCAACATAGACTTCAGGATTCCCGTCCCGTGACAATGTAAGCACGAGCTTCCGACCGTCTGGGCTAAACGATGGCGCACTATTCAACCCAGGGAAATCAGACACTTTTTGAATTTCACCAGTCGCAATTGTTTGCACATAAATACCGGCCCTTTTCCCACGGAAGCTCATATAGGCAACACGTGAACCATCGGGAGACCAAGCAGGCGACAGAATCGGCTCAGATGATTGGAAAATCGTCCGCGGACGCCCTCCATCAGCATCGGAAAGAATCAGCTTAAATGTCTGGTCTTTCTCAGAACGGCGTTCAGAAGACACATACAAAAGCCGCGTTGAAAAGATTCCCTTGATTCCAGTCAATGATTCATAGATACGATCAGAGATGTAATGGCCAATATCCCTTAATGAATCTGGAGATCCGGGAATACGCTCTGCAAACAATACCCGCTCGCCAAAGACATCATGTAACCCGTACCGCACGAGTAGACCCTGCTCATCGCGCTCAACCGAACCAACGACTGTGTATTCAGAATCAATCGCACGCCAATCCCGATAGAAAATTTCATCTTCAGGCCCTGGGAGCGAAAGCATCGTGTCACGACGCACTCGAATAAACTGACCGCTCCGCTCTAAGTTCGATTCGATCAACCGCGCCAAATCAACATCAAAAGCGCCTGCACTTTTCACCCGAAATGGCACGACTGCTATCTTGATAGGATTTTCCACGCCACGCGTGATTTCGATCACAAGCTCAGCACGAGCTGGCATTGCTATCAAAAGGGCCATGGCTAGCCAAACAAATAAACGCATCAATCCTCCGGTCTGAACTTCACGGTCAGTGATCTAAACTTTTCTTCAAATGTCGCAGCATCAAACTGCTTCACTTCGTCAAATGGGGCGGCCCGTTTCACAGCAGTAACGGCAGAACGATCAAACAATACATCACCACTGGTCTTAACGACACGAACATCCACTAGTTCTCCATTAGATGCCAGCGACATACGAAGATAAACCTCAAGACCGCCTTTAAATGCAACAGGTCGACGCCATGCGCGAGTAATTCGCGTTGTCATCGCGTCTAGGACGTTTGCTGCCGCCTTTTCAGAAGCAAGTGCATTCAATACAGCGAGTTCTGCTTCCTCTTTCTTTTTGATCTCTTCAAGCGCTCGCGCTTCTGCTTCTGCCTTTTTGAATGCTTCTTCTAATGCCTTTTCTTTTTCTTCGCGCTCAGCTTCTTGCTGTGCCTGCTTTTCAGCGGTTTCTTTTTTAGCTTGAGCGGCAGCTTCGGCTTCTTTCTTTTCTAGCCGCTGTTTTTCTTCAGCTGCACGTAGCTTCGCTTCTTCCGCTTGCTTTAACTCAGCTTGTCGTTTCGCTTCTGCTTTCTTCTTGGCCTCAGCTTCTGCCTTCTTTTTAGCTTCAGCTTCCGCTTTTTTCTTAGCCTCAGCCTCTGCTTTTTTCTTCGCTTCAGCTTCCGCTTTTCTCTTCGCCTCAGCTTCTGCCTTCTTTTTCGCTTCTTGTTTTTTTCTCTTTTCTTCGGCTTTTTTCTTTTCTTCAGCTTCTCGGTTCTTACGATCGGCTTCAGCCTGTTGCTTTTTCGCGCGCGCTTCAGCAGCAGCGGATGGCGCGAAAGTCAGCTCAGTCGCTTGAATAATGACAACAGGTGGTGGTGTGATCGTCTTCGCCTCTGGAGACACCGCCACAAAAAATGTCGATAGCAATATGATATGCAGGCCAATAGCCAGCATGATGGGACGAACGAGATTATCGCCCCGACGATCCATCACGGCGTCTCCGCGACTAGACCGATGGAGGTAACACCAACACCCTGTAAAGCAGCCATCACTTCCATTACGCGACCGTAATCAAGCCCTTGATCACCACGGAGCTGGACTGGCGTTCCAGGCTTTGCTGCCAACACTTTCATCACGCGATCTTTGACTGTACCAAGCGTCACGGGAGTCTCACCATTGCCGCCGATGTTAATAAACAGCTCGCCCTGTCCATTCATCGAAACAACCAATGGTTCTTCATCGGTATCCACAGGTAATGGCTCTGTTGATGCTTCGGGTAATTCGATAGGAACACCAGGGGTCAGCATGGGTGCCGTGACCATGAAAATGACCAGCAGTACCAACATTACATCGATGTATGGGACAACGTTAATTTCTGAAACGAGGCGTTTCCGGTTACGTCGCGACAATCGCGCCATTATTCACCCCGCTGGTGCACACGTCGGTGCAAGATGGCAGCAAATTCATCCGAAAAGTTTTCATACGCCATTGCAAGACTATCAACCTTGGCATTGAAGCGGTTATAAGCAATCACAGCCGGAATCGCAGCAAAAAGACCAATTGCTGTCGCTACCAGTGCTTCTGAAATGCCTGGCGCCACCGTCGCCAGAGTGGCTTGCTTGACGGCAGCCAATCCGCGGAATGAATTCATGATTCCCCAAACGGTTCCAAAGAGACCAATGTATGGGCTAATCGATCCCACCGTTGCCAGAAATGGCAGATGAGCTTCTAAACGCTCCTCTTCTTTCGCACGCGCGACACGCATCGCCCGATGAACACCTTCCATGACTGCGTCAGGATCAGACTTCACGTCTTGGCGAAGCCGCGTGAACTCCTGAAATCCCGCCTTAAATACCGCCTCAAGCCCGATCAAATTTGGTGAATTCGCAACCTGCTTATAAAGACCCACCAATTCAGCGCCACTCCAGAAGGTATCTTCAAATAGCCGCGCGTGTTTCTGAGCACGAGACAAGACGCGAGTTCTTTGAAAAATCACGACCCAAGAGAAAACCGACGCAAGGACCAGTGACGCCATCACCAACTGAACCACAGGACCAGCTTGCAACACCAAATTGAGGATAGAGAGTTCTTCAGACATCAGTTTTCCCAACAGTCATTTGTAAAGTCTTCAATAAATTTTCAGGCAACGCCTTCGGTTTGAGAGTATCTCTACTCACAGCAACAACTTCCACCTCTGCGTCTACAAGATGCCCATCGTCCACTGCTCGATGCGCGGTTTGTTTAAAGACAACCCGGGTTGGGCGAACGGAATGAACCGCACAACTCACGTGCAACATATCATCGAGCCGAGCAGGTCGCTTGTAATCAACAGACACGTGTCGCACAACAAAGATCAGGTCGTTTTCGATTGTGACTGATTGTTCAATCCCAATGCTTCGTAAGAAGTCTGTCCGAGCACGCTCAAAGAATTTCAAGTAGTTCCCGTAGAATACAATGCCACCGGCATCGGTGTCCTCGATATACACTCGCACAGGGATTTCAAAACACATCAGGATTCCTGAAACAAATCATCAGCTCCACCAGATAAACCAACAACTTGATATCCGGCTTGGGTCAACGTCCGTCCACGAGGTGTTCGGTGCAAATACCCTTGTTGTATCAAATACGGCTCGATCACTTCTTCAAGGGTGCCGCGTTCTTCGCCGAGTGAAGTCGCCAACGACTCGATACCAACGGGTCCTCCATTGAAATGATTGGCCAGCACAGACAATAGTTTCCGATCCATCTGATCAAATCCACGGGCATCCACATGCAATAAATTTAACGCATCGTCAGCAACCTGCTTGGAAATCACCCCATCAGCTCGAACTTCAGCGAAATCACGAACGCGACGCAACAAACGGTTGGCAATCCGCGGTGTACCTCGAGAGCGTTTTGCAATTTCAGACGCACCATCCGGTTCACAATCGACCCCCATCAAACGTGCTGATCGTCCAACGATATTCGCTAAATCTGCTTCAGAATAAAATTCCAAGCGCTGAACAATACCGAAGCGATCTCTCAAGGGACTGGTTAACAACCCGGCGCGTGTTGTTGCACCGACTAGAGTAAAGGGCGGCAAATCAAGCTTAATCGACCGGGCTGCTGGACCTTCTCCAATCATGATATCGAGCTGGTAATCCTCCATCGCCGGATAGAGAACTTCTTCCACTGAGGCAGAAAGCCGATGAATCTCATCAATGAACAGCACATCACCCTCTTCAAGGTTGGTCAAGATCGCAGCCAAATCCCCTGCCCGTTCGAGCACAGGCCCAGATGTCGATTTTAGTGACGCGCCCATTTCATAGGCAATGATATTTGCAAGCGTTGTCTTTCCGAGGCCCGGCGGCCCAAAAATCAGAGTGTGATCAAGCGGTTCAGCACGATTGCGCGCAGCGTCAACGAACAATTGCATTTGATCGCGAACCTTCGGCTGACCTTCATATTCAGCCAACGTTTTTGGACGGACAGCACGCTCAATACGCACATCTTCCGGCATTGATTCACCTTCAATGATCCGATCGGTCATGGCGTTCTTAGCATCTGTTTAAGACTCGACCGAATCAGACTTTCAGGTGTCGCATCCGGATCTTTCGGGAGGGTGTTAATCGCTTTACGCGCTTCAGTTTCTTTATATCCGAGCGCGATCAAACCAAGAACTGCCTCTTCAACAGATGATATCGCGTTGCTCGTTGACGTACTTCCGGTCGCAGTTATTCGTCCACGAAGCTCTATCAATAACCGTTCAGCGGTTTTCTTACCAACTCCAGGTAACCGTGTCAGTGTTGCCACATCATCACGCTCAACGGCAGCAGCCAACTCATCACCAGACAGACCAGATAACACACCAATCGCGAGTTTCGGCCCAACACCAGAAATTTTGATCAAAATACGGAATGATTCGCGGTCTTCCTGGGTCAAAAAACCATAGAGCAGTTGCGCATCTTCACGCACAACGAAGTGCGTCAAAAGCGTCACTTGCTGCCCGACCGCGGGGAGTTCACACAGTGTGCTTATCGGACACTCGATCTCATATCCAACGCCACCAACATCGACAAGCGCCGTCTGATGCTCAATACCTAATAATGTCCCGGTAATCCGGCCAATCATTTAGGGCTCTCCTTCAAGCGCCAACGACTTCCGGATCGAGAGCGCGATGACATACGAAAGCGCGCGTCAGCACCAACGCCATCTTTACTATAGCCAGAACACAATGCAATCCCGAGCGCATCGGCTGCGTCTTCGCCGGGGTTTTCAGTTAATTCAAGGATTCGTATCACCATGGTTTGCATCTGTGTCTTACTCGCTTGACCCTGACCACATATCGCTTGCTTGACGGTTTTGGCCGCAAATTCTTTGACCGGAATGCCAGCCACCCCAGCCGACAATAATGCCACACCACGCGCCTGCCCGAGCTTTAAAGCCGACTGAAAGTTTTTCGCTAAGAAGACTTCTTCAACGGCGCATTCTGACGGCTTGAGTTCCGCAATCACATCACCGAGACCCCGATGAAGAATCATTAGCCGGTCAGCCATTTCACCAGTCCCAAGCCGTAGGATTCCTGAATCAAGATAGGTGACGCGACTGCCCTCGACTTCGATCACACCCCACCCTGTTTTAATAGAGCCTGGATCGATACCGAGGATTCTGCGCATTATGCGAGCGACTCAAGTAGCTCGTCAGTGAAGTTGGCGTTGGTATAGACGTTTTGCACATCATCCAAGTCTTCAAGCATATCAATTAGCTTCATGACTTTCGGCGCACTATCCTCGTCGAGATCCGCCATGGTTGAAGGAACCAATGCAACATCAGCCGATAAAATCTCTAAGCCTGCCGAAACTAAAGCGTCTTTCACTTCAACAACGTCATTTTGACTGGTAGCAACATCAACTGAGCCATCATCTTGGCTAATGACGTCATCGGCTCCCGCCTCAAGTGCCGCTTCCATGACAGCATCTTCATCAGCGCTCTCAATGACGATTTGTCCACGCTTGGTGAACAAATATGCAACCGAACCATCCGTTCCAAGATTACCACCGCACTTACTAAATGCATGGCGAACTTCGGCGACTGTTCGATTCTTGTTATCTGTCATGACCTCGACCAATACCGCAACACCGCCTGGACCATAACCCTCGTACGTTAACTCTTCGACGTTATCGTTATCACCACCGCCAGCACCACGGTCAATCGCGCGCTGAATCGTGTCTTTGGTCATATTGGCAGACAACGCCTTATCAACAGCTGCTCGAAGTCTCGGATTATCAGCCGGCTCACCGCCACCCAGTTTTGCAGCGACAGTGATTTCACGAATTAACTTGGTAAAGATTTTACCGCGCTTTGCATCCTGGGCGGCCTTCTTGTGTTTAATGTTGGCCCACTTACTATGACCTGCCATTACATCGACTCCGTTTTATCCTGACGAATCCGTACACCAACTTCTTTCAACTGTTCTGCACTGACAGTACCGGGTGCATCCGTTAGTAGGCAAGTTGCCGATTGCGTTTTCGGAAATGCAATGACATCACGAATTGATGTTGCACCAAGCATCAGCATCACAAGACGATCCAGACCAAACGCCAGACCACCATGCGGTGGTGCGCCGTAACGCAACGCATCCAATAAGAATCCGAACTTTTCTCGCTGCTCTTCCGGAGAAATATTCAGCACCTCGAATACTGCTTGCTGCATCCCTTGATCGTGAATACGAATCGAACCACCACCTAATTCTGTCCCGTTTAACACCATGTCATAAGCACGTGATAATGCGTCCAATGGCTTTGCTTTCAGTTCAGAAGGCTCAACGGTCGGTGCTGTGAATGGATGGTGTAGTGCGGCAACATGCCCATCACCGGCATCTTCAAACATTGGGAAGTCTACAACCCACAATGGCGCCCACTCATGCGTTAAAAGATTGAGGTCATGGCCTAGTTTCACACGTAACGCACCGAGGGCATCGGATACGACACGTGTCGAATCCGCACCAAAAAATAGAATGTCTCCATCTTTTGCATCAACACGTGCGATTAAATTCATCACCACATCGTCTGGCATGAATTTAAGGATTGGGCTCTGCAAACCCTCAACACCCTGTGCCAGTGCATTGACCTTGACCCAAGCTAACCCTTTGGCACCATATTGACTTACGAATTTCGTATAGTCGTCGATCTCTTTACGCGAGATCGTTGCACCACCTGGCACCTTCAAAACAGTCACGCGTCCATTTGGATCATTGGCGGGACCGCTAAACACCTTAAAATCAACCGACTCCATCAGATCCTTGATGTCGACGAGTTCGAGCGGGATCCGCAGATCCGGTTTGTCGCTTCCGAATCGAGCCATCGCTTCGGCATAAGGCATTCTCGGGAAATCGCCGAGATCAACATTGAGTTCGGTAGAGAATAGATCTCGAATCATCGACTCAGTCAGATCCATGACAGTCCCTTCGTCAGCAAATGACATCTCGAGGTCGATCTGTGTGAATTCCGGCTGGCGATCTGCCCGTAAATCTTCATCTCGGAAACATTTCGCGATTTGGAAATATCGATCAAGGCCAGCAACCATTAAGAGTTGCTTGAAGAGTTGCGGCGACTGAGGAAGCGCAAAAAACTCACCTTTATGGACACGAGAAGGCACCAAGTAATCGCGCGCACCCTCAGGGGTGGCTCGTGTAAGTACTGGTGTTTCAGTATCCACAAATCCGTTATTTGCGAGGAAATTACGAACAAAGGTCGTCACACGCGAACGCAGCATGAGATTCTCAAGCATCTCAGGGCGACGGAGATCCATGTATCGATGCTTCAGACGAACTTCTTCGCCCACTTTAGCGTGCTCATCTAACTGAAACGGTGGCGTATCTGCTGTATTCAGCACTGTAACTTCGCGACCGAGTACCTCGATTTCGCCCGTCGGCATCTCTGCATTAACAGTTCCTTCAGGACGTGCGCGAACAAGTCCAGTAATCTGCATCACCCACTCAGACCGCGCGCGATCCGCTGTAGCAAAAGCCGCTTCAGTGTCTGGGTCAACAACGACCTGAAGAAGCCCCTGGCGGTCACGTAGGTCAAGAAAGATGACGCCGCCATGGTCGCGGCGGCGGTGAACCCAACCGCAGACAGTGATGGTGTCACCGATGTGCTTGGCATTGAGTTCGCCGCAATAGTGGGTACGCATGAATATGGATTCCTTTTTAAAGTGGCTTAGGCAGCCGATTCCGTTTTTTTAGTCGCTGGTTTTGAATCAGATTTTTTGTCTGACCCGGTTGTTTTGTCTGACCCAGATTTCGTCTCGGATCCCGAAGACTTGGCATCACCAGCCAAATTCTTCTTTTTATCACCCGTTTTAAAATCGGTCTCGTACCAACCACCGCCTGTTAGACGAAAACCGGCAGCACTGATCTTTTTCTTAAGTTCAGGCTGACCGCAAGCAGGACAATCAACCAAAGGCGCATCGGATAATTTTTGTAACGCGTCGTGTGTTTCACCACAAGCCGCGCATTGATATTCATAAATTGGCATCGTGACCTCGACCAATTCCTTACCAAAAACATGAAAGTATACCGGTCCTTAGCGTTTCCAAGAACCCGATTTTAAAAATAGGGACAACCAATCGAAGTTAAAACGTCTCTTCATCATCACAAAGACGCTCGAGAAGCATGTTCAGCGCCTCATCAACAGTTGATTCGCGAATCTCCGACCGCGATCCTGAAAGACTGAGCACCTGACTGTAAACTCCATCAAAATCGGCTACACAAATCCAAACAGTACCGACAGGTTTGTCATCTGTACCACCATCGGGTCCAGCAATGCCCGTTGTCGAAATCGCCCAATCAGATCCGGTAAGACGTTTGATACCCAGTGCCATTTCCGAGGCGACCTCCTCACTGACTGCGCCAAACGACAATAGCGTCTCGTGAGATACGCCCAGCAGCTCTTCTTTCACAGAATTGGCATACGCCTGCACACCGCCTAAAAAATACGACGATGAGCCCGGTTGTTCCGTCAAAGCAGCACCTAGCAACCCACCGGTGCAGCTTTCAGCGACTGAAACCGTTTGATTTGCTTCAATTAATCCTGCGTGCAAATTGTTTAAAACAGTAAAAGCCTCTGAACTCATACACCAATCCTCGTCTTTTCTTTAGAATGCCACGATGAGTCAAAAAGCCCCACCGTCACAACATACGCCAATGATGCAGCAATACTTAGCGATCAAGGAACAACATCCGACATCGCTGGTGTTCTATCGGATGGGCGATTTTTACGAATTGTTCTTTGATGATGCGAAGACTGCAGCTCACGTTCTCGATATTACATTAACCAGTCGCGGCCATTCTGCTGGGGAGCCGATTCCAATGGCTGGAGTTCCCTATCATGCTGCAGAGAACTACCAAGCACGATTACTGAACGCCGGTCTTTCCGTTGTCGTTTGCGAACAAGTGGGGATTCCGGGCGAATCAAAAGGTCCTGTCGCGCGCGAAGTTACGCGGATACTGACGCCTGGTACCGTCACGGACGATGCCTTTGTCGAATCAGGTCAAGAACTGTGGGTTGCCGCTGTGAATAGTCACGGATTGACCTATTCCGCGGCACTTGGATCGGTATCTCGTGGTGAAATTCTTATCCATGACACGTTGACCCGAGAGGGTCTCGAAACGCTTTTGACTCGGATTGAGGCGAAAGAATGCTTAATTCAAACTGCCGATTTATTCGCGACCGACATTCGACAAGTGGAGACACCGGCGTGGCATTTCACGCTCGATCAATTAAGTCGTGAACTCGATCGCACCTACCACGTGAGTGATCCCCGCGGCCTCGGATTGAGTGATGTGACTGACCAAGGCTTAGAGGCGACAGCTGCTCTACTCACTTACCTCTACGATACACAACGAACCGAACTTGTTCATTTCTCACGTCCCAAACTGGTCCGTGACGACAATCGCGTTATTCTTGATCAGACGACCCAAAAAAATCTGGAATTAATCCGGACACTGAAAGGTGAACGGAAACACACCTTGTTCTGGGTTCTCGATCAGACATCCACGGCGATGGGG
>CBFHIN010000043.1:0-606 GCA_965655875.1 Litorivicinaceae bacterium
GAGACTCGAGAGCATTGATCAATGTGGATCGATATCAACGTACATTTGGAGTTGATGTCGAGGCCAGTCGAACAGATCAGCCAAGAGGCGATTCAGGCGTCGGTGGATTTTATTGCGACGGGAACACATCCTGGACAGTGGGCATGGGTTGAAGATCGGACGCCTCATGCAGCATTTGGACTTCATCCCACGCATTGTCTTCAGACCGGCGATTGGCTAGCCGATCTTGAGGAGACTCTAGTTCGAAATCCATTGAGTGCAATTGGCGAGATTGGTCTTGATTTTCGAAAAGGGATGCCGCCCTGCGACATTCAAATTGAGCACTTTGAGAATCAATTATCACTTGCTAAAACATTGAATCGCCCGGTGATCATCCATTCCGTGAAAGCACACTCAGAGATAATCGCATCGATCAAACGTGTCAAATGGGACCGATTTGTGATCCACGCATTCACAGGATCGGAGATGATTGCAAACGATTATCTGTCCCTTGGTGGATACTTAAGTGCAGGTGGTCTGATCACGCGGATCCCTCGACCAAAAGCATTGAACGTTTTTCAATCAATGCCTCGGAATCGTCTATTGCTCGAAACCGATGCGCCTGAT
>CBFHIN010000043.1:616-10804 GCA_965655875.1 Litorivicinaceae bacterium
GCCGCCTTTGGGTCACTTGGAAGGGGCACCGGCACACTTGCCATTGATTGGGCAATCGCTGGCATTGGATTTAAATCTTAGTGTGTCGACCCTTCAGCAGATGAGTACTCAGAATGCGCAGGAACTGTTCGATTACGATTTCGCTCAATCAAGCTGAGTACAGACGGTACAATCATCAAAACAAGTACGGTTCCATACGCCAAACCAAATACGATCGTGGTTGCCATTGGAATGAGAAATTGAGCCTGTGGTGATGTTTCAAACAAAATTGGAGTCAACCCGGCGATTGTTGTTAGTGATGTAACCAACACAGCACGGAAGCGAAGACAACTCGCTTTGACGATTGCCTCCATATGATCCTCTCCGGCATCGATTAATCGTCTGTAGGTGTCGACTAAGACGATGGAGTCATTGATGACAATTCCAGAGAGGCCAAAAAAGCCAAACAGCGATAATACTGTGAGATCGAGCCCCATCAACCAATGCCCGCCAATTGCTCCGGTGAGTCCGAGTGGAATCGCGATCAATACCGCAAATGGCCATGAATAACTCGAGAAAACCCAAGCAAGAATGATGTAGATCATTGTCAGTGCCACAACAACACCAACCTTCATGTCAGCAAAAGTCTCTTCTCGGTCTTGTGCGCGTCCTTGGATGTTTGACTGTAATCCATACTTGGCTGTGATTTCCGGAAGTGCTTCGGTTCGAACGTCTGCCAAAATTTCAGCAGCGTTAGCACTTAGATTATTCACATCGGCACTCACAACAATACTCATTTGACCATCGGTTCGTCTGAGTTCATCGAGTCCACGACGCGATTCAAAAGACGCCACTACAGGCAGTGGGACGATCGTACCTGATGGTGTGATGATCGGGAGTTGATCTAAGGTGGCAAGGCGATCACGTTCACTTTCAGTCAGTGATAACAAGACATCGACTTCAATACCATCTTCATAGAATGTTTGAAGCGTCCGTCCCTCAAATGCGCTTCGAAGCTGACGAGCTAACTGTTGTGATGACAAGTTTAATTGCCTGCCTTGCGGTGTTAATTGAACAACCAATTGTTCGGCACCAAAGGGTAAGTCATCGTCGATATTTGATACGCCTGGATAGCGCCGTAACGTCTCTTGAATTTCAAGTGATGCGGCTTTAAGCGTATCTGCATTGCCACCTGTGAGTTTGATTTCGATAGGTTTTGATGGTGGACCGCCTTGTGCCTGGCGAATCGAGAATTTTTCGATCCCGCCAGGTAATCGAATTTTATTTCGCCACGCTTCAATCACCGCATCGTTCGGTGGCCCTTCAAGTTCTCCGGTTAAGATGACCTTCAGAGTGCCGTAGTGATCCCCAGTTCCGCCACGAACACCAGGTGCTGAAAGCTGCCGATGCTGCTGCAGTGTGTGGCGTATCACTGAGCCGCCAAATTCATTGTTCACTTCACGCGCTGTTTGCTCGAGATGATCGAGAAATTGGTCCACGTCTTCAGGAGTTGTGCCAATTGTGAACTGAGCGCCGGCCCATAGCGTTGTGCCGTCAATTGAAGGGAAGAATGTGAATTTCACGCGGCCGCCAGAAATCAATCCAACTGAAAGAATAAATACGGTGAGAGCGGTAATTAACGTTAAAGCTGGAGCTTTCAGGATGACGCCGACAAATGGTTTAAATACGTTGTCACGGAAATTGATAAATCCACGATCAAGAGCCTGTCTAATCTTTCCCTCTTCGTGACGTTTACCTCGATTCAAGCTTTGTTGCAGGTGACCCGGCAGAATCAGAAAACATTCGATTAGTGACGCGACGATGACGCAAATTACGATGATCGGAATGTCTCTTAAGATGGAGCCAATGACACCGCCAACGATGAGAAGGGGTGAAAATGCAGCAATGGTCGTTAAGCTTGATGAGACCACGGGGGCCAGCATGCGTTCAGATCCATGTAATGCGGAGTTCAGAGGAGTCTGTCCAGATTGGTAAAGCGACAAAGTGTCTTCGGCAACGACAATCGCATCATCAACGATGACTCCAAGCGCCATGATCATCCCAAATAGACTGATCATGTTGATGGTGCCATCGATCATCCAAAGAATGGCTAGAGTTGCAAGGAACGAAACCGGGATCCCCAGAGTGACCCAAAAAGCAACGCGTTGGTTAAGAAATAAATACAAGATGATGATGACGAACAAGAGCCCGGTGAGGCCATTTTCCAAGAGCAGATTGATTCGGTCGTCAAGGTATTGCCAACGTTCATCGAGAACGATTAATTGCGTCCCTTCCGGTAACGAGCGCTCGACATCTTGAATCCATTGATTGGTAATTTCTGCCATCTTCAACGTCGAGTCATTTTCAGTTCGCTGAGGAATAATTTCGACTGCAGGCTGCCCTTGATACGTGAGATACGGTTCTTTTGGATCGATCCGATCTCGCACAGTCGCGATATCACTGAGACGAACGCCAACCGGTGACTGCTCTAGCGTGATGAGTGTATTCGCAATATCAGTTTGATTTCGGCCTTGCTCCAGGCTCCTTAACTGCCGTTCCCCGTCGGCGCGTCCTGCAGTGCCGGCAGGTAAATCCCGACCTTGAGTAAGAATCCGGTCGGCCAATGTGTCGAGTGTGAGACCTAAGGAGGCGAGTGTTTCAGTGGTCGTTTCGATTTGCATTTCACGGGTTGGCAATCCACGAAAATCGACTTTTCGGATTCCTCGGGCGAGCAATTCTTGCTCCGCTTGAAGTGCGATTTTTTGAAGCTCAAACGGTGTCAGTGG
The DNA here is from genome assembly GCA_965655875.1 of Litorivicinaceae bacterium. GTDB lineage: Bacteria > Pseudomonadota > Gammaproteobacteria > Pseudomonadales > Litorivicinaceae > HIMB30. Next base: position 3,382 of record CBFHIN010000043.1, read on the forward strand.
GCCGGTAATCAGTAGATTTGAAATATCTTCGTAACGCGTAAGAGACGACACCACGGGGTCTTCAGCGCCCTCAGGTAATGTCAGATTTTGGTCAATTCTTTGGCTGATATCATCGAGAGCTTGAGACAGATTCGTCCCTTCTACTAATTCAATTCTGAAGCTTGCGGATCCGAATTGACTTGTGGCATCGATCGAATCGATAACGGCGAGCTCTTCGATTGCATTTTCAATCGGAACCGTGAGTCCTTCCTGGACATCTTCGGCAGTTGCTCCAGACCAAGCAACAGAAACCGTAATGATATCGAGCTCAAAACTCGGAAAAAACTGAGTTCGTAATCGATCGACTCCAATCGCGCCTGCAATGATCATGACCACCATTAACAGATTCGCGGCCACGCGATGCTTGGCGAACATGTGAACAAAGGAAATCACTGGATGACCTCAACTTTGAGTCCCGTCACAGCTGCAGGTAGTCTCGATGTGAGAATTCGATCCCCTGTTTGTAGTTGAGCTGCACGGACAAGAACTTCGGTCTCGCTATCACCCGGTCGCTGACCGAGGCGCTGTACCGAAATCGCTTCTAAAGTATTTCCATCAGTCACTCGATAAACCAAATTGCCGCCATAGACTGCGTCGGTTGGTAAGACAACGACATCGGCTTCTGGTATTAAGTTGAGGGAGACAGATAAAACTGTTCCTGTCGGTGGGAGTGTGGCTTCTGAGGTGAAGAACACATCGACTGCACCGGTATTGTCCTTCAGCGAGCCACTGACTCGACTTAAACCTAGTGGCACGCCTTGATCCGTTCGAGCGCTGATTGTAGCGGCACGCTCTAGAGCGATGGCGAGCGTTTGTGCGACGACCGCGGGCACTTGAACTCGTACTTCACGTCCAGAATCGGGCGCAAATACTGCAAGTTTTTGATTGGATTGCACTCGATCACCTGCAACGACAGCCACTTCGATAACTTGTCCGTCAGCAGGCGCCTTGACGACAGCTGATTCAAAGTCGCGCGTTGCAGCGCGTACTTCAGCGCGGAATCGTTGTACTGCGGTTTGAATTTGCGCGCGTTTTGATTCGACTGTTGAGAGCGATAACTCGCGTCGGTTGATTTGTAACTTTTGATTTACAACCGCTTGGCGCGCGTTATCAAGATCTTGTTCGCTCGCGAGATTCCTGCGTTTTAGATCTTTAATTCGTGACAATTGCCCTTCGAGAATGTCGAGCGACTCCTGATCAAGTGATAAGGCTTCGCGGTCTTTCTCTTCTGTCGCATTCAGCGCAATGAGATTGGCTCTTGCATCTGCCAGGCTCGCTTTTGCTTGCGAGAGCTTGATTTCTGCATCGATTGAATCAAGCTCCATCAAGACCTCATTGGCCCTGACTTTGGCCCCCTCACGCACACGTAAACGACTTACATCGGTCGCGAGACGTGCTTTCAGCGTTTGAGTATCTGGATTTTCGATGATTCCAAATCCATTAAAGACAGGTGACACTGTCTCGAGCTGTGCGATTTTGGTGGATACGCGCCAAACCGCAGCTGGCGCCTCGTTAACGACAGCTTTTGGCTTGGATTTGGTAAGCCAAAAAAAACCACCGATTCCTACGCCTAAGACGGAGAAACCGATGGCAATTGCTTTTAGGGGTATTCGAATCATGGGAAGCCTTTTTTTCATGTCGTGCGAGATTACACGTGGCTCCCCATGGAGACCAGAGGGTTACTGGCCGATTGCGATTTGTTGTGAGTCAGAGTCCTGATTTTCGGTCTGAATCTTGACATAGATCTCTTCGCGATGAATGTCCACAGACTTTGGCGCGTTAATTCCTAGGCGAACATGGTTCCCGAACAACCCAAGGATTGTGACCGAGACGTCATCTCCAATCATGACTTTCTCACCAATTTTTCGAGTCAATACCAACATAGGCTTACCTCTTCTCTTCTATCCGTAGTTTTTTTGTCCAAATTATGTCCTGAACATTGCTCTTATTTATTTAGACAGTCAACTGTTTTTGCACTAAATCAGTGAAATATAGAGAAACTTTATGAAAAAATATTTTGAGGTTGTGTTTTTGTTACATTTTTGTCTCAGTTTTTGTCGATAAATTTAGACACGCGAGAGATTAAAAAACGCGCACCGTGATGGAGAATTGCAATGATTAAGTTGGTGGTATTTATCCCAGAGCACGCGAAAGAGCTTGTTAAGAATGCACTGTTTGAAGCAGGGGCGGGCTCACTCGGTGCATACAGTCATTGTGCGTGGGAAACGCTTGGCACAGGACAGTTTCTACCGGACCAGACTGCGATTCCGCATATTGGCAAGTCTGGTGAGCTGACACGGGTCGCGGAATGGCGGGTTGAGATGCTTGTTCCAGAGGATGCGCTGAGCGCGGTGAAAGAGGCGCTTTATCGGGCGCACCCATACGAAGAACCGGCATTTGACATGATCCGCGTTGAAGACGTTATTCCCCGAACTTAGACACGTGCAGGAATAGGGGTTTCGTCTCGATCAACGCAATGCAGTGAAAATGTGCCCTTTTCTATGTCCTGTTTCAATTGAACCAGAGTGTCACGAACAGTGTTGAAAGCCAGTTCATCCCATGGAATTTCGTCCAATCCGAATAACTGAGTTTCTAGGCTTTCTGGACCTACGCCATAGTTATTATCGGTCAAAAACGCGAGATACAGCATGTACACCTGGCTGATCGCTGGAATCGAGGTGACAACATAGAGTTGATCTAGGTCGGGTGTTGCGCGCGCTTCTTCCCAGGTTTCACGAAGCGCTGCTTGTGCAACAGTTTCACCGTTTTCCATGAAGCCTGCGGGTAATGTCCACAGTCCATAACGTGGTTCGATGGCTCGTTTACAGAGCAACACTTTGTCATCCTTCAGGACAACACAACCGGCAATGATTTTCGGATTTTGATAGTGAATCGTGCCGCAACCATCACACAGGTCTCTTGGTCGATTATCGCCTTCTGGTACTCGATGGACGGTTGCTGCTCCGCAATTTGAGCAAAAGTTCATAGGGCTCTCCCAACTTTGTTCCTATACTAACGAAATGAACGTGACGAAACAGAGTGTTTGTAAAAAACTGTCACAAGACGAACCTCAGCATTTGGCCACCTGTCATGGACAAGCCGCTGTCGCCTTTGTGATCTCCAATCAACCAGAGCCGAGCTTAACGCTCTGTGTCAAGGCGGACCACCTTAGAAAGCACGCCGGCGAGGTCTCACTCCCGGGCGGGAAGCTCGAGCACGAAGATGATTCAACCGCGCATGCGGCATTGCGTGAACTATGTGAGGAGACGGGCTTACAGCTAACGATGAGACAACGTGTTGGATTTTTGAGGCCAATTGAAAGCTTGCATCGATTATCGGTCATTCCATGCATTTTTTGGTCTGATAAACCGCTCAAAGGAAGTCCGCATGAACATGAGATCGCAAAGGTCTTCACTGTTCCCCTAGACTATTTTTTTGAGGTTCCACCGACATTTGATTTAAGTGCGCACCGAAGCCCTGCGATTTGGATGCCGAGGTGGCGATATCATGAGCACGAAATTTGGGGTCTGACGGCACTCATCGTCAGAGATTTCTTTCAAACGCTTCTTACTGATCAGACACTTTGGGAGCGATCTTCCAAGCTTTAATGGACCGCACACGGTTGTCTTGGATGGCAAGGACCTCAAGTCGATAATCGTCATATGCGATACCCAAACTGCTTTCTGGAATAAATTCCAGTAACTCAACAATTAAACCGCTGGCTGTTCGAGGGCCGTCGGTGGGGAGTTCCCACTCGAGGATCCGGTTGAGATCACGAACTGTTGCTGATCCATCAATGATGTAGGTTCCATCATCTTGTGGATGAACATCCGGTGATGTTTCCTGAATGTGGTCGGTGGTGAATTCACCAACAATTTCCTCAAGGATATCGTCGATCGTTACAAGGCCTTCAATCTCACCATATTCATCAACGACAACGGCTAGGCGTTCTCTTTCTTTTTGGAAGTTGTATAGCTGTGTATGGAGTGCGGCACTTTGCGGAATAAAATACGGCTCTTCACATAGCTCGATGAGGCGGTTTTTAAATTCAGTTTCATTGCTTAGTAAGTCAGGATCATCAAGCAGCTTGAGTGCTGTCCTTGCGTGCAAAATCCCTGTTAGATTTTCAATCTCTTCTGTAAACACAGGTAAGCGCGTGTGTTGTGTTGAATGAAGCTGGTTGACTAGTTCATCCACTTCATCAGTCAAATCCAAGCCGATGATCTCTCCACGAGGAACCATGATTTCATCGACTTGTACTTTTTCTAGATCGAGGATTGATAAGAGCATCCCGTGGCGTCTGGCTGGAATACGGTGCCCACTTTGCATCATCAAAGTCCGGAGCTCTTCTTTGGTAAGGCGGTCACGATTCGAGCTTTCTGGGTTGATTCCCAAAAGACGCAGCAACCCATTCGACAAAAGATTTGTTGTCCACACCAGTGGATAAGCGATTTTTAAAAGTGGTAGCAAGATCAGGCTTGATGGCTTTGCGATACGCTCTGGGTACAGTGCGGCGAAGGTTTTCGGTGTGACTTCAGCAAAGATCAAGATGACCAATGTCAGTATGCCGGTCGCGATCGCGACTCCTGCGTCTCCAAATATGCGGACAGCAAGCACTGTTGCGATGGCTGAGGCGAGGATGTTGACAAAATTATTACCGATTAGGATCAAGCCAATGAGGCGATCCGGTCGCTCGAGTAACGATAAAATTCGCAACGCCGCTTTCGATCCCTCTTCAGCTTGGTGCTGGAGCCGGACACGATTAATTGACATGAGTCCTGTTTCAGAACTTGAAAAGAAGCCAGACAAGCAGATTAGGAGAAGAAGAATTCCAAATAGGATTTCGTTTGAAATGTCACTCAATTGTGCGATCCGTCACAAGACAAATTCCAAGATTGCTTTGCTGCCAAGATAACCGACACACAAAAGCGCTGCTGCAACGATTGCAGTTTGTCGCATCCGTCGGGTCACCCCACCTTCGTTGAAGTGTTGCCACAGAGCCAAAGCCATACCGCACCAAGCGAGAGCAGATAATGCCGTTTTGTGCGCGAGCTGTTGAGCCCAGAAATTCTCAACGTAAAAAATACCAGTGGCGAGAGCGAGTGTCAGAACGATCCATGCTGTTTGAACGGTCCGCAAAAATAAATGTTCCATTGCATCAAGCGGGGGTAGTGCAATCGCCAAACGGTTCAGTGGGCGCTCTTTGAGTTTCTTATGTTGCCACGACAACAAAATAGCAAGTGTGCCGGCATAAGCGATTGCGCCATACGCGACAATCGATGTGGCGACATGGAGCGCTGTTTCGAACGACAGTGGATTGAGTTGACTTGATACTGGACCCATGGCCGCTGCTATCAAGGTAAAAACACCAGTTAATGGAGCGACTCCAATCAATAATGCATTCACAGGTTGCTTAAAGCTCGACCCTAAAATGATTAACATCAGAAGAGCGCCAAGGAGTGAACCCATAAGTCCTGTGGTGGGACGTCCGCCATTATCGTCAAGACCTAGAATCACCAGCATCACAGCGAGTGCGCAGCCCGTAATGCCAAGGATCCGTGAGACCACGTCATGCACGTCGCCGTTTTTGAACGCGTTAAACTGGCGGATTCCCGATGCAAAAAGCACTGCTGTTGCAAGTAAACCCGGAACTAATAATGACATCATCCTACTCTGAGTCGATTTTTCGTTATCATAGTGTGTTCGAAGTTCATGCTAAAGAGATCACATGTTTAATTCATTAAGTGAACGTCTTTCGAAGACACTGCAGTCGATGGGGAAAAAAGCCCGTCTGACCGAAGACAATATAGCGACTACATTGAAAGAAGTCCGCAAAGCATTGCTTGAAGCTGATGTTGCGTTGCCTGTTGTCAAACAATTTGTATCTCAGGTACGTACTCGAGCGCTCGGTCGAGAGGTTCGGGCGAGCCTGACACCCGGTCAGCAATTCTTGAAAGTCGTGCAAAGTGAGCTTGAAGCAGTTCTTGGTGGGCCGTCTGAGTCATTGAACCTCGCGCAACGCCCACCCGCTATTGTGTTGTTGGCTGGTCTTCAAGGTGCTGGTAAAACGACAACAGCAGCGAAGCTTGCGAAATTTTTGACCAATCGCGAAAAGAAAAAAGTTTTATTGGTCAGTGTTGACGTATATCGCCCGGCTGCAATGGAGCAACTCGCAACGCTTGGCGCACAAATTGAAGTCGATGTATTTCCCTCGACGCCGGATCAGAGTCCAGCAACACTAGCTCAAGCTGCGCTACAGAAAGCTGAGTCGGCGGCTTATGACGTTCTGCTCGTTGATACCGCCGGTCGGTTAGGTATCGATGAAGACATGATGAAAGAAATCTCAAGTCTTCATCAAACGCTGAATCCGATTGAAACCTTGTTTGTTGTCGACGCCATGACCGGGCAAGATGCTGCGAACACAGCGAAAGCTTTTTCTGACGTCCTTCCGCTTACCGGTGTGATATTGACCAAGGCCGATGGTGATGCGCGGGGCGGGGCGGCACTCTCTGTTAAAACGATTACTGGTCAGCCCATTAAGTTTATGGGTGTTGGTGAAACAGTTGATGGACTCGAAGCATTCCATCCCGATCGATTGGCTTCCCGTATTCTCGGGATGGGCGACATCATGGGCCTCATTGAAGAGGCTGAGCAGAAGTTAGACAAAGACAAAGCTGAAAAAGTCGCCAAGAAAGTCCTCAAGGGAAAAGGGTTTGATCTTGAAGATTTTCGAGATCAGTTGCAGCAAATGCGCAATATGGGCGGCATGAAGGCGCTTTTAGAAAAAATGCCAGGCATGGGGCAAATGGGTGCGCAGATTCCGAATCAAGTCGACGACAAACAATTTGTACGAATGGAAGCGGTGATCAATTCCATGACGCCAATCGAGCGACGTGATCCTGATGTCATCAACGGTTCGCGGAAGCAGCGCATTGCAAGTGGTTCTGGAACTGATGTGCAAGAGGTCAATAAAGTTCTCAAGCAGCATAAGCAAATGTCGAAAATGATGAAAAAAGTCGGCAAAAAAGGCGGAATGCAGAAAATGATGCGCGGTATTTCAGGAATGATGCCACCGGGTGGCATGCCACGGTTGTAAGTTGCACGCAAAGTCATTATCATTGCGCGCCTTTGAATTTTAGGCTCTTTGTAGAGCGAACACAGGATTGAGAGAACATGGTAACGATACGTCTTTCACGCGGCGGTTCTAAGAAGCGTCCTTTCTATCACCTGACGGTGACAGATCACAGAAATGCGCGTGATGGTCGCTTCATTGAGCGTATCGGTTTCTTTAACCCAATGGCGCAAGGCCAAGCAGAGCGTCTGCGTGTTGACCTTGAGCGAGTTGATCACTGGATCGGCTTGGGTGCGAAGACTTCTGATCGCG
>CBFHIN010000044.1:0-10091 GCA_965655875.1 Litorivicinaceae bacterium
GCCCCTCGGCTTCGGCTAGTTCTCGACTGACCGTGGCAGCGAACAGTGACCGCCATATGAATGCTAGAACGACTCCTGTAATTAATACCGTCAGGCCGATCACGGCAAGATCATCGTTAGAGACCGCCAAAATGTCACCGAATAATAGGCCCATGAGGTCGACCCGCATCCATGTCATTAACGACAGAACAACTAATCCGATGGCGAGCGAGGCATGGGCTAGAATTCCAAGGAGTGCATCAGAAGAAATGCTGGATCGGCGTTGTAGTAAAAACAACGTCAACGCGATTAACGCACACACAACGAAAACGGAGAGCTCTAGATTGAGCTCAAATAAGAATCCGAGTGCTATACCAAGCAATGCCCCATGTGAAAGCGTGTCACCAAAGTACGCCATGCGTCTCCAGATCACAAAACAACCCAAAGGTCCTGCCATCAAGGCCAGTCCGCAACCGGCAATGAGCGCGCGGACGAAAAAATCATCGATCATGACTACAACCCTCATGGTGTTCGTGAGCGATTGAACCATCCGGCGCATGATGGTGATCATGATGATGTTGATACAGTGCGATATCTGCGTTTCCACGCAAGCCAAATAACGCCTGGAATTCAGCGGTCTGAGAGACAGTAATTGGAGTTCCCGAACAACACACATGACCGTTAAGACAGAGCACTTGATCGGTTTTAGCCATCACCACGTGAAGATCATGTGAAATCATCAATACTCCACAATTCAAATCATCACGGATTTCCCCGATGAGTTGGTAGAGCTCGTTTTCACCGGAAAAATCTACGCCCTGAACAGGCTCATCTAGAACCAATAAATCCGGCTTCCTAGCAATTGCGCGCGCGATGAGAACACGTTGAAATTCGCCACCAGATAGCAATCGGAGTTCTTGCTTGAGCAGATTGCCGATACCAGTTGCTTCAATTGCATGGGTTCGCGCCTCTGCTGCGGGCTTTTCTGTCAATCGAAGAAACTGATCGACATTAAGTGGAAGCGTCCAATCAATACTTAGCTTTTGCGGCACATAGGAAACGCGAAGACCGGGCGATCTATAAGACGATCCAGAGGTTGGTTTTAAAATGCCGAGTGCCAGTTTTGCTGTTGTCGACTTACCCGAGCCGTTGGGTCCAATCAAGGTGACAATTTGCCCATGATCGACCGAAAGGGATACGTCTTTCACAAGCCAGCGATCGGCTGTTTGGTAACCAGCGTGAGTAAGTCGAATCAGTGCGCTTTCGGTCATTTCTGCTGTGGCTTGGTTTGAGGGATAAGCACAGTGTTATACCATATCGGTTTAATTGCAGGAGCGTAAATTGCACGCATTCAAACAAACCCTTGGCTTGATTCTTTTATTGCTCGCTTCCTCGGTGAGCCGGGCAGACGGTCTGTCGATCGTGACAACCATCACGCCGATTCAAGCAATCGTGTCATCAATTGTTGGTGAACGGGGAGACGTTTCTGTGCTTATCAATGGGTCAGCATCGCCGCACCATTTTGCATTAAAACCCTCGCAAGTCCGACGCATCCAAACTGCTGATCTTCTGATATTGGTAGATTTTGGGTTGGAGACATTTATCCGAAGACCGGCCCGGATGGTAGCAAAGGATCGCGTGATCCAATTGAGTCGTTCCCCTCAATTGAGGTGGCTTGAAACACGCGAAATCGGAGTCATCGAGGCGTCGCATGAACAATCTCATGGCCATAACCATAGTCATGGCGCACATGAGGATGATTTACATCTCTGGCTTGACCCTAATAATGCGATCGCGATGGCACGCTATGTGGTATCGGTATTGTCTGCAATCGATCCCCAAGGGCAATCGATCTATGAGACAAACCTGCAAGTATTCCGAGATGAGGTGACAGCGACTACGGATCAAATCGAAGCACGGTTAGGGCGCTCCTCAGATACTCCATACGTTGTTTTTCATGATGCGTTTCAATACTTTGAGAAACGATTCAGATTGATGACGCCAGCTGTCGTGACGTTGAATCCGGAGATGGCACCAAGCGCTAAAGTTGTGCGAGAAATCCGTGAGCTTTTACTTAATTCCAATACGCGCTGCGTGTTTCGTGAGCCTCAGTTTTCGCCTGCAATTTTAGAGGTGTTAACGGAAGGACTTCCAGTTACCATTGCCGAGCTCGACCCTCTAGGTGATGGGATGAGCTATACCCAAATGCTGAATCGGATGACGCAAGGTTTCGAATCTTGCTTCAATCAATAGTCGTGCGTGGGTAATTGAGCAGTGCTCGTTATGTTGAAATATTTTTGTATTGATACGTCGGAGAATCGTGGATGAAAGCGAATGTTGGTGGAACAGATAAATGGGCTCGCATTTTTGGAGGTTCATTTCTGATTGGTTTAACCATGGTTGGGGCCATTGGGTCTTGGGGGCTTGTTGGTATTATTCCGTTGGCAACCGGACTTTTTGAGCGTTGTGGTTTGTATTCAATCATCGGTTTGTCAACCTGCCCACTAGAGAAATCAAACGAGCGGTAAGTTAGGTTTTCGCCATGGAGGGGATCGCGAAAACATTGGCCACAATGTTGCTCGGTACGACCGTGCAGTTTGATGAGTCAGCATATTTTGATACGAGTTGCTATGCGATCGTATATAGCCCTGAGCCGCACGTTGTTCTCGAGGGCACTTGCCGGGCCAAGCCTTTTGACTCTGCATGGGAGACGGCTCCCAGTTTCATCCTTCCTCTGGGGCCTCGTGATTATGAGCCTGACTCACCTTCGGGCGCGCATTTCTTCTTCCTAATCCAGCGCCGTGTTCTCGGACAAACATTTTGGTCTGCTGACTGGAACGATCATCCACTAAAAACCGAAGCGACCACTTCGTTGGGTGACGATTTTCGTTTAGTGATCGGAGAGGAAACCAGCCACTTAGAAGATGATGTGTGTTGGTTGAATGATCGGGCAAAAATTTGCTTTCAACTACCGATATCCCATTCTCCCTAACATTGATGCGCAAATTATGTGTTATCCAATGGTTGTAATTCATGACAGGACCTTTGCTTTAGGCTGTCGCTCGCGCTACTTTTAGCGAGCTAGTACAAAATCTAAGCGCATAAAAATAAACTTTGGAGAATAGTATGACTGACCAGAAAAAGGCGATTTCACGTCGTTCGTTTTTGAAAGGATCATTAGCAGCCGGTGCAGCAATCAGCACGCCAGCGCTTTGGATCCAAGGCGCCTACGCGGGCGGCCATGGCTTCCGTAATGACCCATCGAATAAAGCAACCGTAACTCTTGGCTTCAACGTTCCACAAACTGGTGCGTATGCCGATGAGGGTGCGGATGAACTTCGTGCGTTTAAGCTTGCAGTGAAGCACTTAAACGGCGAAGGCGACGGCGGCATGATGCAAACCATGAAGCCAATGAACCTGAAAGGTAACGGTATCCTCGGTAAGAAGGTTGATTTTGTAACCGGTGATACGCAGACAAAATCTGACGCAGCGCGTGCATCTGCGAAGCGTATGATTGAGAAAGATGGCGTTATCATGTTCTCAGGCGGTTCATCGTCTGGTGTTGCGGTAGCGGTTCAGGCGCTTGCCCAAGAGATGGGTACTATTTTCATGGCGGGCCTAACACATTCAAACGATACGACTGGTAAAGACCGCCGTCGTTATGGATTCCGTCATTTCTTTAACGCGCACATGTCGGGTGCGGCTTTGGCACCAGTACTGCAAGCCGAATACGGTGATGAGCGTCAGGTGTATCACTTGACAGCAGACTACAACTGGGGTTGGTCACAAGAAGCTTCTATTCAAGATGCGACTGCGAAGCAGGCAAACTGGAATACTGTGAACGCTGTTCGTACGCCACTTGGAGCGGGTGATTTTTCTCAGTACATCACACCAGTCTTGAATTCTGGCGCTGATACGTTGGTCCTGAACCACTATGGTAAGGATATGGTGAACTCGCTAACTCAAGCAGTTCAGTTCGGCCTTCTTGATAAACAAGTCAACGGTAAAGATTTCACTGTTGTCGTACCTCTCTTCTCGCGTTTGATGGCGCAGGGTGCTGGGGAAAGCATTAAAGGTATTCTCGGTTCAACAGCTTGGAACTGGAGCCTGCAAGATGAAGGCTCGCAGGCATTTACGAAGTCATTTGGCCAGGAATACGGCTTCCCACCATCGCAGGCAGCGCACACTTGCTACTGTCAAACGCTTCTATACGCAGACGCTGTAGAACGTGCGGGTACTTTCGATCCGGTTCAGGTGATCAAAGCACTTGAAGATCATGAGTTCACTGGAATGGGTAATGGCGATTCGATTTATCGTGGTGCCGATCACCAAGTATTCAAAAACGTACTTGTTGTACGTGGTAACCAGAATCCATCGAGTCAATTTGACCTGTTGGAAGTGGTTGATATTGTCGATCGCGATAAGGTCACTTACTCGCCAGATCTTTATGCAGGCGACTTGGGACCTTACAAGGTTTAAGACGCATCAGTTGCATAAACGTGGACGCCAAGTGTGAGCTTGCGTCCAACGGGAGAGGAATCCTCCTCTCCCTGTTTTTAATTCAAATACAGAGAGAATCGAAGTGGATGCGATACTTCTGCAAATCCTAAATGGATTGGATAAAGGTGGGGCCTATGCGCTGATTGCGTTAGGACTGACCCTAATTTTTGGTACTTTAGGGGTAGTGAATTTCGCTCACGGTGCCTTATTTATGCTTGGCGCTTTTTGTGCGGTCACAGTGAATAAGCTGATTACGTTGTCAGCGAAAGTTCGTGATGAGTCCGTAACATTTTTCGAAGCATATAAAGATGTTCCATATCTGGAGATGTGGCTGGGTGATACCGGTACATTGATCATAGATTGGTCCATTCCGATATCTCTTGTCGTAGCAATACCCGTGATGTTGGGTGTTGGCCTCGTGATGGAGCGCGGATTGATTCGTCATTTCTATAAGCGACCTCACGCCGACCAGATTCTTGTTACGTTTGGTCTAGCCATTGTCTTGCAGGAAATTGTGAAGGCATTCTATGGAGCCAACCCGATCCCTCAATCCGCACCTGACATTTTTACTGGTACTGTGAATTTGGGTGCGTTGATTGGTATGGACTTGTCTTACCCAACCTGGCGACTCGTCTATTTTATTTTCTCGATGGGAATCATCGGTGCTGTTTTTTCATTTCTCCAGTTCACAACGTTTGGGATGGTTGTGAGAGCGGGTATGGCCGATCGCGAAACTGTTCAGTTGCTCGGTATCAATATCACCAAACGATTCAGCATCGTTTTTGGTCTCGCGGCAGTTGTGGCAGGTCTTGCAGGGTTGATGTATACGCCAATCCTCCCGCCTGATTATCACATGGGGATGGATTTCTTGGTGCTGTCTTTCGTTGTGGTTGTTGTCGGTGGCATGGGATCACTCCCTGGCGCTGTTGCTGCAGGGTTTTTGCTCGGAATTTTGCAGTCACTGGCTTCCATGACTGAAGTGAAATCGATCTTCCCTGGCATTGATCAAATCATCATCTATCTGATTGCGATGGTTGTGTTACTCGTTCGTCCGCGTGGACTGATGGGTCGTAAAGGTGTAATGGAGGACTAAACAATGGCGAAAACAACAATTACACCCAAATCGGATTTAATCCTTTTCCTTGGTTTTTCAGCAGTAGTTCTGTTGATGCCAATCTGGTTACAGCCATTGGGAGCTGCGTATCCGGATTTGATGCAGAAATTTGCGATTTTTGGTTTGTTTGCGATCGGATTCAATATCCTGTTTGGACAAACTGGGTATCTCTCATTTGGTCATGCCGCATTCATTGGTGTGGGCTCATATGCAACGGTATGGGTATTCAAATTAATGACGATGAATGTCATTCCAGCCATGATATTCGGTATCTTGGTGTCGGGGCTATTCGCTCTTGTCATTGGCTTTGTGTGTCTGCGTAGAACAGGGATCTACTTTTCTATTTTGACCCTTGCTCTGGCGCAAATGTCGTACAACCTTGCCTACTCAGTTCTCACACCGATTACACAGGGGGAGACTGGGTTACAACTCAGCATCCAAGACCCTCGTGTATTGGATGGTCCAGTTGCTGAAGGTGGCGGTATTCCTCCAACTAACTTTTTCGGCATTGAAATGAGTGCGTGGGATGGTTTGTTCGGGTTCTATTTCTGTGCGGTATTTTTGATTCTAGGATTCTACATTTCGATTCGCATTACTCGGTCTTCATTTGGATCCATGTTGCGCGGTATCAAGACGAATCAGACACGCATGATGTATACAGGTATTAACACACGTCCATATAAGCTTGCGGCATTTGTGATCTCAGGAATGTACGCCGGTCTAGCTGGTGCTCTAATGGCTGTTGTTGATCCACTTGCTGGGGCCGAGCGGATGCAATGGACCGCATCTGGTGAAGTCGTTTTGATGACCATTCTAGGTGGTATCGGTACCTTGGTGGGACCAGTGATTGGCGCTGCTGTCATTAAATACGCTGAAAATATTTTCTCAGCAATCGATAAGTCAGTACTTGTTGACTTGTTCTCCTTTTTACCAGATGCGTTTGGTTCTTTTGTTGCGACTGTCGTTTCGCTCTTTGTTGGTAAAGGTTGGCACCTTACCCTCGGTATTCTCTTTATGCTGGTGGTGATCTATTTACCCGGTGGAATCATGGAAGGGATCGAGCGGGTGAAAAAACGAATAATGCCGCAGAATGATCAGAGCGACGCGTGAGGAACTACGAATGAAAGAGATTTTAAAAATTTCGGGAGTGAATAAATCGTTCGGCGGATTGAAAGCTCTTGATGACGTTAACCTCACGGTCAACGAAGGTACTGTGCACGCGATTATCGGGCCAAATGGGGCAGGTAAGTCAACACTGTTGAATGCGATTATCGGCAAACTTGTACCCGATAATGGTGCTATCGATTTTAATGGGCAAAGTATGCTTGGTGTGCAACCACACCAAATCAACCAGTTGGGTATTTCTCGTGTTTTCCAGACTCCTGAAATTTACGGTGAGTTAACCATTCTCGAAAATATGATGATTCCGTTATTGGCTCATCGAGATGGTTCTTTCAAATTGAATTTGTGGGGACGTGGCGACCAACAGGCGGACGTATTAGAGAAAGCACATCATTTCCTTGACGATGTAAATCTGTGGGAAAAGCGCGAAGTGAATGCCGGTTCGCTATCTCGCGGTGACAAGCGTCGTCTCGAGCTGGCAATGTGTATTTCGCAAGAGCCAAAACTATTGTTATTGGACGAACCGACTGCCGGTATGGCGCGTGCCGATACCAACAATACAATTGATCTACTTCAGCGTATCGCAGAGCGAGGGCTGACTATGGCAATTATTGAGCACGATATGCATGTTGTGTTTTCTCTAGCCGAGCGCATTAGCGTTCTGGCGCAAGGTCATGTCATTGTCGAAGGGTTACCAGAAGAAATTAAGGGTGACCCGAGAGTGAAAGAAGCTTACCTAGGAGGGGCTGAGGTATGAGCGAAGCCACAACGTTTTCAGGTCCAACGGAAATCGTTCAAACGACGAATTTAGGAACGCCGACTGCATTTTTCTCTGTCGCAGATATCCATGGATATTATGCTGAGTCTTATATTGTTCAAGGCGTCAGTTTCAATATCCATGAGGGGGAAATTCTCGCATTGCTTGGGCGTAATGGTGCCGGAAAAACATCAACATTACGCTCAATCGCGCGTGTTGATGATCCGCAACTGCGTTCTGGTGAGATTTGGTTGGATCACAAACCATTACATCTCATGACAGCCTATGAAGCTGCTCAGAATGGGGTGGCACTGGTCCCTGAAGATCGCCGAATCATTCCAGGTCTAAGTGTTGAGGAGAATTTGATCCTCGCTCAGATTGAGGAACCAATTGGATGGGGAATCGACCGGATTTACGATCTGTTTCCGCGTCTTAAAGAGCGTCGTAACCAAGAAGGCGTCACGTTATCGGGTGGTGAACAGCAAATGCTTGCCGTCGGACGTGCGCTCGCGCGTGATGTGAAGTTGTTGCTTCTTGACGAGCCATATGAAGGGTTGGCGCCCGTGATTGTGCAAGAAATTGAGCGAACACTTCGAGATATTAAGCAGCTTGGTATCACAACAATTATCGTTGAGCAGAATGCGGTTGCTGCATTGAAGCTCGCTGATCGTTCAGTGATCATGGATACCGGGTCTGTCGTGTTCGATGGCTCAGCGGAAGAAGTATTAGAAAACGAGCAATTGCGACACGATTATCTGGCGATTTAATCAAGGAGGATGCGTCGCCATTGAATCGGCGCATCCGTTTGAATTAGGCCGGTGTTACTTATCCATTCGATCTGGTTTGTTCTAAATCAATCCCAACCAATACATCTATCCGACTTTGAAACTGACTGTATTGATTGAGTGCCTCATTTGACGAAAGGCAGGTAAACTCGGTCGCGTATGAAGCGAGTGGACAAAAGGCAGACGTTGGTTGATTGATCAAATTTCAATTCTGTCCCCAACAGCAATTTTAGGGTACGGATTTCCTGAAGAATCATTTTTAGCCGGTTTAGAGCGTAGGCCTGACGCGATTGCAGTCGATGCCGGGTCGACAGATCCTGGACCCTTCTATCTAGGATCGGGTCAACCGTTCACAGATCGAGAAGCCGTGAAACGAGACTTACGGTTGATGGTCGAGGCAGGTCTCAACTTGGATATTCCAATCCTCATCGGAACAGCTGGTGGTTCTGGCGCAAAGCCGCACGTGGATTGGTGCGTTGAAATCGTTGATGAAGTACTCATTGAGCTTAATCAATCCGCTCGCGTTGCAACGATTTTTGCCGATCAAGATCCAACTACGCTTTTTCAAGCACTCGAGAATGGCGCGATCAGTTCATTAGGTCCAGTGCCCACTTTGACAGTCTCTGATATTGAGGACTCGTCGTTTATCGTCGCGCAAATGGGGGTCGAACCGGTCATTGAAGCGCTTGAGCATGGAGCTAACATCGTGGTTACAGGCCGATGTTACGATCCTGCCGTGTTTGCAGCTGTTCCAATTCAAGCGGGTTTGCCTGAAGCACTGGCGTTGCATATGGGTAAGATTCTTGAGTGCGCAGCGATTGCCGCGATTCCTGGGAGTGGATCTGACTGCATGCTAGGTACACTTGATAGTGGGGGTTTTACCCTTGAAACATTGAATGCTGACCGTTTATGTACTGTGACTTCAGTGGCCGCGCACACGTTATATGAAAAATCAGATCCTCGTTATCTGCCAGGTCCTGGCGGTACTCTCGATTTGAGCTGCTGCCGATTTGAACAAATTGATGATCAACGTGTCCGCGTGAGCGGAACAGAACTCATTAAAGGTGACGCGTACACAGTGAAGCTTGAGGGTGCGAAAGCTGTGGGATATCGAACGATCTCCATTGCAGGTATCCGTGCTCCTGATTTGATTGATCAGCTCGATCACGTATTGGATGCTGTTCGTGATCGTGTGTTTAGCAACTTCCCATCGATCAGTGACACTCAAGCGAAGTTGCTATTCCGTTCGTATGGTCGTGATGGTGTGATGGGAGAAATTGAGCCACTCAGAGATCAAGTGGCTCATGAAATTGGTCTTGTGATTGAAGTTGTGGCTGAAACACAAACCTTGGCTGATACCCTGTGTTCATTTGCTCGGTCGACACTTTTACATTTTGGCTATCCAGGACGGCAATCGACAGCTGGTAATCTCGCGTTTCCATACTCTCCATCAGATATCTCGCATGGCGTGGTCTACGAATTCAGTGTGTATCACCTCATGACAGTTGATGATCCGCTTAGTCTATTTCCAATTCAGATCAAGGATAGGGGAGTGTCCCGGTGAAGCTATCTGATTTGGCGACGGTGATTCGCTCAAAGAATGCAGGTCCATTTGAGCTCACCTTTGATGTGTTATTTGCGACTCATGATGATTTCGAGCGTGTAGTGAAATCTGAAGTGTTGTCAGCTAACAAGTTTGCGGCGCTGTTTCACATTCCGGTGAGTGATGTGCTTTCTGTCGTTGAATTTGAGCCAGCACTTGCGATTAAAGTGACGATCAAGCGCGTCAGATCATCCGGTGCATTTGGTGAAACCGACGTCTACGGAGCCCAAC
>CBFHIN010000045.1:0-7423 GCA_965655875.1 Litorivicinaceae bacterium
ATTTCGTTTGCGAAAAGTCGCCATTGTTCACTCCTCTGTGTGACTGACTTGTCGCAAGAAGTATTCCGAAAGACTCGGAACCCTTGTAGATATTGGTGGGCCCAGCAGGACTCGAACCTGCGACCAAGGGATTATGAGTCCCCTGCTCTAACCAACTGAGCTATAGGCCCCGCGCAGGCGCGAGATAGTACACAAAATGTGTGGGTTTCGCATCCTCTTGGCGTTTTTGAAAAGCTCTAAGGGGCGGAATATGCGTGAATATTGGGACGCTTTTGGCAAATGGCTACGCTGTAGCAACGACGATCAAACCCCTAGTCCATAATGTGTGCAAGTTTCGTGATCGAGTCTGTACAAATATCCCAGCGTTGTGTTGCTTCCAGATCGACAGTTTGATTTGGACCGTGCTCATTCGGTCTCGCGATAAAGCATGTTTGAAGCCCTTGATTTTTTGCAGCTGCGAGGTCTGTATTATGTGCAGCTACCATCATGCATTCGTAAGGCTCTAATCCGAGGGTGCTGCAAGCGCGAGTGTAAGATTCGGGTACTGGTTTGTATGTTCGAACGACCTCCGCCCCTAAAATGACGTCCCACGAGAACTGATTGTATTTTGCGAGATTGACTGCGAGAGCAATATGGCCGTTCGACTGAGATGCGCAGATAAATTGTTGTTTCAGTCGTTCGATTCCGCTCGCGCTATCCTGCCAGCATGGAAGTCGATGCCAGGCTTTGACGAGCCACTCTTTTTGCTTGTCGGTACCGAGATCAAACTCGAATTGCTGGCAGATTGACTCCAGATTTTCTGAATGCAGCGTGTCGAGATCTACATAACCTCGACTGCCATCTCGCACCGGTTCCATCGATGGTTGATATGCCGCGCGCCATGCATCGGCGACAACTCCAGGGTTAAAAGGACAAGGATGCGTTTGAAAATGGATCGAAAGATCTCGAGTAATTCCAGAACGCCAATCAACAACTGTTCCAAAGACATCAAACAATAATGCTTTGGGTTTCACGGCGACTGCTCCATATGCGCTAGAAGGTCGTTAAACCGTTCTCCTTGAATTGTGACATGTTGCCGCGAAATTAAGTCCGCTTTATCGGCGTCGCCTGTCTCGATTGCTTCAATGATTTCGACATGTTCACGAAGTGATTGCGGCATTCGTCCTCGAACTCGTAATTGAAGTCGTCTGAAGGACTGGAGTCTTCGACGTAATGATCGTGTTTCGTTAGCAAGAAAACTATTGCCACAAGCGATGTAGATACATTCATGGAAATCTACATTCTGATGGTAATAAAGATCGCTATCGTTTGCTTCGATGGCCTTTTCGCAACCTATGTTGGCTGCTTTCAAGGAGTTGAGTTGCTGGTCGTTAATCCGACGTGCTGCAAGACGAGCACACATACCCTCTAACTCACTCATGACCTCGAACATCTCTATCATTTCTCGAAATGACGGGGCTTTGACAAAGCAACCGCGTTTGGGAATCTGAGTTGCCAAACCTGAACCGACTAGCTGGAGAAGTGCCTCGCGCACCGGTGTGCGTGATACTTGGAATCGTTCGGCCAATGAAGCTTCATCCAATTTTTCTCCATCTTTCAGTTGTCCGGTCGCAATTTGCTCCTCGACCCCTTGAAAGACGCGGGTGGCGGCTCGACTACTCATAATAGAAAACTCGTTGCATCTTATTTTTGTATACGATATTTTCCACACAGCATACAAAAATATGCAAGCCGTAATAACTCATAACAATCGGCAGGAGCCCAAAAAATGAAAGTAAAAGCCCTTGTAGCCGCTGCAGTCAGTGCAGCATTTATCAGTTCAGTTGCCAGCGCGACGGAGCTTCGTCTATCACATCAATGGTCAACAAAAGATGTCCGTCACAAAGTGGCTGAGATCGTTGCGAACCATGTCAAGGATGCAAACGTCGATCTCGATATCAAGATTTTTCCATCGAAGTCGCTATTTAAGCCGAAAGAGCAGTACAAGCCTCTTTCTCGCGGACAGTTGGATATGACAGTCCTTCCATTGTCGTACGCTGGTGGACAACAGCCATCATACAACCTAACTCTGATGCCAGGCCTTGTGAAAAATCACGACCACGCAGCACGTCTTAACAACTCGCCGTTTATGGATGCGGTTCAAGAGAAAATGGCTGAAGATGACGTGATGGTTCTTGTACACGGCTATTTGGCAGGTGGTTTCGTTGGTAAAGATAAGTGTGTATCTCATCCGGATGATGTGAAAGGGATGCAAATGCGTGCAGCTGGTAAGTCGTTTAACCAGTTGTTAGCAGGTGCAGGTGCATCAATTGCCTCGATGGCGTCGTCAGAGATCTACAACGCAATGCAAACAGGCGTTCTAGATGGGGCGAACACGTCATCTTCTTCATTCGTTTCGTATCGTATTTACGAGCAAGTCAAGTGTTACACACCAGCAGCAGATCAGGCGCTTTGGTTCATGTACCAGCCTTTGTTGATGAATAAGTCAACGTTTGATGGATTGAATGATGCGCAGAAGAAAGCGTTGCGCGAGGGATCAGAGAAAGCTGAAGCGTTTTATTTAGCCGAAGCCAAAAAGCAAGATGCTAACTCTGTGAAGGTATTCCGTGACGCAGGTGTTCAGATCAAAGAGATGTCAGCGTCTGAGTTTCAGGCTTGGCAGGACCTTGCCAAAGAAACTTCTTACAAGCAGTTTGTCGCTGATTACCCAGAAGGGCAGCGGTTCCTCGATTTAGCGTTAGCCGTCGAGTAATAGCACAAAACGACAGCCCGGCCGTTCGGCCGGGCAATTCCAGGAAATTAAAAAATGCAGGCATATATCCGTACGGTGAATATGATTTCACAAGCGGTGGGGGTTATTGCGGCTGGGATGATCGTCATCGCTGTCGCCATCACTTGCCAAATGATTTTCATTCGGTATTTCTTAAACGGCTCGACAGTCTGGCAGACGGAGGCCGTGATCTATCTCATGATTGGCGCCACGTTACTCGGGTTGCCTTACGTGCAGAAGCTCAGGGGCCACGTGAATGTCGACCTCGTACCCATGTTATTACCGCCAGTTGCGCGCAAGATTCTGATGGTTATCAGCTTTCTGGCCGCAGTCTCAATTTTGGCGGTTATGACGTTTTACGGTGCTGAACTCGTGCATATTTCCTATACGCGCGGATGGGTATCTGAAACGGTTTGGGGTCCACCCCTATGGATTCCATATCTGGCGATGCCGATTGGATTTGGTCTATTTGCGCTCCAATTGCTCGCAGATTTGTTCGAGACACTGCTCACGCCGGCCGACGAGATTACGATTGAGGGGGGTGCACACTAATGGATCCTCTGATTCTGGGCGCTATTGTCGCGGCCGTAACAATTTTTATTCTGTTCTCTGGTATCTCAGTCGCCAACGGCTTATTGGTTGTCTCAGCTCTATTTTTGATCGTTTTCGATGGATTGAGAGCGTTAGAGCTAATCCCTGAAATTTTGTTCGGTAAGCTCGATAATTTTGCATTGCTGTCCATCCCGATGTTCATTTTGATGGGTGCTGCGATCGCATCGACCCGGGCAGGGGCGGATCTGTACGAGGCGCTCGACCGTTGGTTGACTCGGATTCCAGGTGGTCTTGTAGTCTCAAACCTCGGCGCATGCGCTCTATTTGCGGCTATGTCAGGTTCATCTCCTGCGACTTGCGCGGCCATTGGGAAAATGGGCATCCCCGAAATGCGGAAGCGTAACTTCCCTGATGGCGTGGCCGCAGGCTCAATTGCTGCCGGCGGGACATTAGGAATTTTGATTCCGCCTTCGATTACGATGATTGTGTACGGGATCGCAACTGAAACATCGATTGGGCGTCTTTTTTTGGCCGGAGTCCTCCCTGGACTTTTATTAGTTGGTCTCTTCATGGTTTGGTCTATTTATGCGACCTGGCGCGAGGGCGGTGTTGATGCACTAGCGGGTCGAACATTTACTTGGCGAGAAAAATTTGAAGTTCTGCCACGAGTCATCCCATTCTTGTTGGTCATTTTGGGCGTTCTTTTCGCACTATATGGTGGTGTCGCCACACCGTCGGAAACAGCCGCTGTCGGCGCGTTGTTGTGCCTCGGTCTGGCGATCATTATTTATAAAATGACTGACATGTCTCAGGTTTGGGTCATGCTCAGAGACGCGACCAAAGAGTCGGTGATGATTCTTTTTATCATCGGTGCAGCGGGCGTTTTTTCCTACATGCTGTCGAGTCTTTTTATTACTCAGGCGATCGCTGAGTGGATTGGTACCTTGGATGTGAATCGCTGGGTGCTAATGCTTTATGTGAATCTGTTCCTCCTTGTTGCTGGATTCTTCTTGCCCCCAGTAGCTGTTATCTTGATGGCGGCTCCAATCTTAATGCCGATTATTCTGGGCGCTGGATTCGATCCATACTGGTTCGCCGTTGTATTGACGATCAACATGGAAATTGGGCTGATTTCACCCCCAGTTGGTCTGAACCTATATGTGATTAACGGCATCGCACCTGAGATTCCATTGAAAACCATTCTCAAGGGATCGTTGCCATACGTCGCTTGTATGGTTGTCGCGATCATCATCCTTTGCTTGTTCCCTGGCATTGCGACATGGCTACCTGACGTCCTGATGGGATCAGCAGTCTCATGAGTCGCGGTTACCGAATCGGTCAAATTGTTCCGAGTTCCAACGTGACGATGGAAACAGAGATTCCTGCAGTCTTTAGGACACGGGAACAGCACTATGATGACCGATTTACGTTTCATTCGAGCCGGATGCGGATGAAACAGGTCACCAAAGAAGAACTTGCGGCAATGGATCGTGATAGCGATCGTTGCGCGCTTGAACTGTCTGATGCTGCAGTCGATGTCATGGGCTATGCCTGTTTGGTAGCGATTATGTCGATGGGCCTTGGTTATCACCGTGAGAGTCAGGCGAGGCTGCATCAAGTCGCTGTAGATAACGGGCATCCGTGCCCAGTTGTTAGCTCGGCTGGTGCACTAGTTGAAGGTTTATCGTCTCTCCAGGCGAAAAAAATAGCCTTAATCACGCCATACCGAAAGCCCCTTACCGAGCTTGTGTGTCAGTACCTTGAATCTGAGGGGTTTGAGGTAATGGACGCAATCAGCTTAGAGATTCCAGACAATTTAGAAGTCGCTCGACAAGATCCTAGAGCCCCAATTGATCTTGTTGACCGGTTGGCTATAGCAAACGTCGATACGCTAGTGGCATCCGCATGCGTGCAAATGCCATCATTACCAGCAGTGCAGGCGATCCAAGAGAAGACAGGTATTCCGACATTGTCAGCATCGGTTGCGACAAGCTTCCGCATGATGAATGAACTGGGTCTCGATACCCGAATTCCTGGATATGGCGCACTGTTTGAATAGGCGATTGCATGGCAAGCGGGATAAAAAAATGGATACAGCAAGTCACTGATCGAGCACTCGAGATATTCGAACTTAAGTCAGAAGGCGGCCCACTGAATGATCTAATTGCGCAATGTCATGCTGTGTTGTCTCGTCGAGGTGAAGCGACAGGTTTGGCGCTCGCAAGTTCTGTTGTTGCCTCGTGGGAGGCTCTGAGTCCCGATGACCACATCGCATTCTTTCAATGCCTTATTACGGAATTTGGCCCAGACAAAGATCGGCTTAAAAAGGTGATCTTGGATTATCAGACATCGCCAGCTGATGATGTTGCAATGCAACTTCATCAAGCGGCTGAAGCAAAGCGTCAAGAGCTATTCCGCCGGATGAACGCCGCTCCAAACGGTTTGCAAACGTTAATCCAGATGCGGGAAGCATTGCGGAAGCTCTTGCGTGATCATCCGGAATTAAAGCCAATCGATCATGATTTTATGCATCTATTTACCTCTTGGTTCAATAAAGGCTTTTTGAAGTTAGAGCAGATCAATTGGCAGACGCCGGCAGCAGTCCTAGAGAAGCTGATTCAGTACGAATCCGTTCATGAAATCCAAGGCTGGGAAGATCTTCGCAGGCGATTAGCTGAAGATCGTTTGTGTTTCGCGTACTTTCATCCAGTGATGCCTGATGAACCGCTAATTTTTGTCGAAGTTGCGCTTATTCGAGGCATGGCAGATTCGATCGCTCCACTTTTGGATTCCCCTCCTGTTTCACCAATCAACGCAGATACGGCAGTTTTTTATTCGATCAATAATTGCCAACCTGGGTTGTCGGGAGTGAGCTTCGGAAATCTGTTAATCAAACAGGTGGTATCTGTTCTACAAACAGAGCATCCGAAATTGAAGCAGTTTGTTACCTTGTCACCGATTCCTGGGCTGCGTCGTTGGCTTGAAACCGATGGATCAAAATATCTTGACGACTTCGAGTCTGAAGCTGATGCGGCCGACCTAAAGCCAATCGTTGCTCAATATTTGACTGCCGGTGAGGGCGCGAAGTTGAAGGATCCCGTAGCTCGATTCCATTTGGGTAACGGTGCGACTCTTGAGCGGATTAATGCAAACGCTGATTTGAGCTCTCGTGGTCAGAAGCAGAGCTTCGGCTTTATGGTGAACTATCTTTATGAGCTCGATGATATTGTGAGTAATCATGAGCAACTCATGGAAATGGGGCAAATCGCGACTTCTAAAGACGTACAGCAGTTATTGAAGAAAAATTCAAAGCATAAATTGAGGGAACTTTCTTATGACGCATAATGTTTTTTCGGCAATTCAAGTCAATCTCCAGCGCTATGCTGATAAGACATTACTCTCGATCCCCGGAGGTCGAGGTTTGACAGGTGCAGATTTGGATACTGAGTCAGCGATGTTGTCGGCAGCTCTTATCGACCTTGGGTTAGAGCCGGGAGATCGAGTTTCTGTTCAGATTGACAAAGGGTGGATGAACGTCGTTTTGTACCTCGCTGTTTTACGCTGTGGTGCGGTTTATCTCCCTTTAAACTCGGCCTACACGAATAGTGAGATTGAATATTTCTTAACAGATGCGGAGTCGAAGCTTCATGTGTGCGTTGCCGATAGGCTTGACCATGTTGAGTCTTTAAAGGGTTCGATTCCTGGGCTACAGGTGTTAACGCTCGATGGTGAAACTGGAACGCTAATTGATGTTTTTGAAGTTGCGAAAGCAGCGAACAAGTCTTTTAGTGAAGTGGTCATCAGAGCTTCTGATGATTTGGCATCGATTATCTATACCTCGGGTACTACAGGTAAACCGAAGGGTGCCATGATCACCCACAGCAACCTAGTTGCTAACGCGGACATGTTAACCGAAGCTTGGAATTATAGTTCTGCCGACGTTCTGTTGCACTCGCTACCACTCTTCCATGTGCACGGACTGTTCGTAGCATTGAATCTAGCGCTAATGAATGGTGGGCCAGTCATTATGCTTCCGAAATTTGATCCAGACATGGTTTTGGATGCGATGCCGAATGCTACGGTGATGATGGGTGTACCAAC
>CBFHIN010000046.1:0-7271 GCA_965655875.1 Litorivicinaceae bacterium
CAACCTCAGACTGTACCACCTGGGTGTCGTGCTTTTGCGCTTGCCAGCCGCGATATCCTGAGCCATCGTACTCTAAGGAAATCACAATTCGACTTAGTTGACCCTTAGTTGCGGTGGGCATCAAGAAGAGCCCTGGCCTTTTCGGCACTGGCTTGATCAGGAGACACTGAAACGCGCCCCAAGAGCTCGATGGCAGTCTGAGTCATACCCATGTCGAGGTAAGTTTGAGCCAACTCCAACTGATGCGCAGCAACATCCGCCTCGTCGTCTGGATCCTCACCCCACTCAGGGTTTTTATTCAATGTGTCTGCTGAAAAGGCATCAATTAAGGCCTCATCTCCCGAGGCATATAGCTCTTGGGCCTCCTGCTGTTTGCTCGAATCGTCAATTTTTAATTTCAATCGCTCAATTGCAAGCTCAAGAGCTTCGCTGGTTTGAGCAGTATCTTGAGACTCGTCAGATCTTTGAGATTCTTTCGGTATGGTATTTGTCAGCGTTGTCGTTGCAATCGAATTCACCTCGCTCTGAGGAACTTCAACAATACCCTTGGCGTTTCGTCTAAACGATCTCACACCGACTAAAAAACCGAGCGTTATCACCGAGAAAATCAATGTACCTTTACCGAGTTCAGTCGCTACAAATGCCTCGATATCTCTTTTAGAGGGAATCCAATCGCCGATCTCGATATCAGACAATGTTTCAACCACTTGACGCTCAGTTTCGAGCGAGGGTTGAGCTTTGGGTAATACGATCGATGGCACTTCGACCGTTTTTGAATCTTTTGCAATAGCGTCAACTTTGGCATTCATCGCATCCAACTTAGTCTCTAAATTGGTAATTTTCTCAAGTAATTCGGTAACTTCAGGACTCACAATAGTCACAGTCTGAGGAATCTGGCTTCCTGATGATTTAACTAATGTGTTGTCCACATTCGATTCACCCATAACAGTTTCCGTGGGAACTGCAGATTCCTGTGCGTCTACGCTTTCTTTCACTGCAACTGATGCATCGAGGGGTACTGCGCTTACTTCAACCTGCTCAACCTGCGCCGCTTGTTGCTCATCCGTTGGTTCTAAAACTTTACCATCCGTATCTGCTGCTACACTATTTTCGGACTCTTTTCGCGGAAAATTATTTTTTGGGTCCTTCATGTGCGCATCAAATCGCTGCTTTGCGGTCAATGCTGAATCACGACCCAGTCGCTCACGACTCGGTACATTCAGAATTTTATCCTTCTCTAAGGCATTGATGTTGTCGTACTCAAATGCCTGAGGGTTTTCGTCATATAGCGCCATGATGACTTGCTCAATCGTGAACTGTGGGGGCTGCACCTGTTTAGCCAAGCGCCATAATGTCGATCCGTTTCGAACCAACAAAGTCCTGAGTCTCGTCTCTACTGGCTCAGCAACCGTTATCTCTGGTGCTTTTCCAGTAGCTTTGTCTTCCGATAGCTCGGCATTGACTGCAATTGTTTCTTTAGGCGGCTCTTGCACCACCTTCGACTCGGTAACGAGCTTCGGCCCGACGCCCACCGATACTGGAATAAGAACTGGCCCATTCGGGGTGAATACCTCGACGAGTGTAGTAAGCTCAGGTTGCGTCCAGGCCGTCGCAGTTCTGACAACAAGCTCAACTCGTCCATTGCTTGAATCCACTGCATAAGTAAGCCCCGATAAATACTCAGGCCGATCAATACCACGCGCTGTGAATTCAGATTCAGATGCGAGAAGTGGAAATAATTGTGTTGGAGTCACCGGTCCAAGATTAGTAACTTCAATACGTACTTCCAAAGGCTCTTCTTGATGCGACACGACAATGGGTGTTTTCCAATCGAAAGCCGATGCAAACATCGACCAGAAAAAGACCGGAAAAAGAAAAAAGCGTTTCATGACGCCACCCCTAGTGTTTTTGACAAGATGCGTTTCGCTTCACGCGCCCAAATAGTTTTCTCTAAATCTGCAGTCAGTATCAAATGAACCCAATCATCTGATATGCGACGAGCACAAATCATCATATCGGCATCATGATCAACTCGTCCTGAGTCCGGAGACACGCTTAGACCCGGAACATAGTCTTGATTCGTAAGACTTAAAAGCGATGCGATACCTTTCTCATCAAGCTGTATCCATAAGCTCGCATGAACGGTATAAAAAGAATCAGACTGCCAGCGTTCAAGCGAAATTGATGCATTCGTTAATGCGTCAATTTCAGGCAACGCTTCAACGAGAGCCGTCTCGTCGAGTGTCCGTGCATTAAACGCCAAGGTCCCGCCAAACGGCTTTGGTTCGGGATCTCGTCCATTAAATAGCTGCGTGACCTGCGACGCTAATGCCTCAACGCCTTGAGCTTGTTCAACAGCAGGTTCCCTTACGGCACCATGTAGTGCCCTTACGCTGCCAGGCTCTAGACACGATAAAAGACGTTGCAACATCATCACCAGTGACAACTGAGGTCGAAACGCTTCGGCATCTCCGCTGTAGGTTTGATTCAAATCCAAAACCAAATCGGCGGTACTGAGATCAGCCTCGGTGTCGAGCTCAATCACTATTGTTCGGCCCTGGAAGCGTCTCGCTTCGCCAGCGGATTCCATGGAATCTATCAAACGAAGCCGATAATCACCTTGAACGACGTCGATGGCTTCAAGAATCGAGTCACACAGCCCCGATCCAGCCCCAGTGATAAGTACTTCGATCACTGACTGTCCCTGAGAATTGAAAGCATACGCTTCAACGGTTCGGCAGCACCCCAGAGTAATTGATCACCAACTGTGAACGCATTCAAATATTCAGGGCCTAGATTCATCTTACGGACACGCCCGACCGGAATTCGCAAAGTCCCTGTCACCGCTGCCGGTGTGAGCTTCGCCATCGAGTCCTCACGTTCATTGGGAATTAAGTCTGTCCATTCCGTCCCATTGGAGAGCACATCATTGATTTCATCCATCGGCACATCGTGTGTCAATTTGATCGTCAACGCTTGTGAGTGGCAGCGCATTGCGCCAATACGAACACACGTTCCATCAATCGGAATTGGCTTTGATTCAGTTCTCAAAATTTTGTTGCACTCTGCCATCGCCTTCCACTCTTCACGGCTTTGACCGTTTTCGAGCTTAGTATCGATCCATGGCAACAAACTGCCTGCGAGCGGGTAACCAAAATACTGCGTTGGAATATCCTGACCGCGGAGCGCATCCGTGACTTTATGATCAATGTCTAAAATTGCTGATGATGGCGTAGCAAGTTCCGTCGCTACCTCAGACTGCAAATATCCCATTTGCGACAACAGCTCGCGCATATTGTTCGCACCGGCACCACTGGCTGCTTGGTAAGTCATTGCAGTCATCCATTCGACCCATCCTTGACGGATCAAACTGCCAACCGCCATGAGCATCAAGCTGACCGTACAATTGCCACCGATGAAGTCCTTGCGGCCGTTACTTAGTGCCTGATCAATCACATCACGGTTGACCGGGTCTAGAACGATCACACTATCAGATTCCATCCGCAGTGCCGATGCCGCATCAATCCAATATCCATTCCATCCGGACTCACGTAAAGGACCATAAACTGCCTTGGTGTAATCTCCACCCTGACAGGTCACGATCACATCACAACTACCGAGCGCCGCGGTCGACATCGCATCAAGGAGCGTCTCCTCTGTTGCTTCTGCTGGCGCACTCTGACCAACTTGTGACGTTGAAAAAAACACTGACTCAATACCAGCAAAATCATCATCAGCGCGCATTCGGTCCATCAAGACCGAACCGACCATTCCACGCCACCCTACAAATCCAACACGCATCATCATCCCTTAATTCAGTGCTTTGAGCACAGCTTCACCCATTGCTCGGCATCCAACGATTTGTTCACCGGATGCACCTGTCGCAATGTCTTTTGTTCTCAGTCCTGAAGCCAAAACAGTCTTTACCGCATCATCGATCGCCTGCGCAGCCTTCGGGGCATTTAACGAGTGAACTAACATCATTGAAACCGACAAAATAGTCGCTAATGGGTTCGCCAAATCTTGACCCGCAATATCAGGGGCCGACCCGTGACATGGCTCATACAGCCCTTGTTTTTGACTGTTCAAAGACGCCGATGGAAGCATTCCAATTGATCCGGTCAGCATCGCTGCCGCGTCAGACAAAATGTCACCAAACAAATTTCCTGTCACCATCACATCAAATTGTTTTGGTGCTCTTACCAGTTGCATGGCTGCGTTATCGACATACATATGCGATAGCTCGACGTCTGGGTATTCCGCACTCAAACGCTCCATCACCTCACGCCACAAGACAGTCACTTCAAGCACGTTAGCCTTGTCTACCGAACACAGTTTCTTATTTCTTGCCATTGCTGCATCAAACGCAATTCTTCCAATTCGCTCGATCTCTGGCTCTGAATATCGATCTGTGTTGTACCCCACACGCTGTCCAGGCTCACCTTCGATACCACGTGGCTCACCAAAATAGATGCCGCCAATCAGCTCTCGAACAATAAGTAAATCAAGCCCGCTCACGACGTCTTCTTTCAAAGTCGACGCTGATGCAAGCTCCGGATACAGAAGTGCTGGTCGAAGATTTGCAAATAAATCCATTCCTGCACGAATTTTCAGCAAGCCTTTCTCAGGACGCTTATCCATTGAGAGAGCGTCCCACTTGGGTCCACCGACGGCACCCAATAAAACAGCCTCTGCAGAATTGGCTTTCTCAAGCGTTTCGTTTGGCAGTGGTTCACCGGTGGCGTCGATTGCAGCACCGCCAATCAAGCACGACTCGGTCTGAATCCCAAGAGAAAACTGATCATTTACACGATCCAATACGCGACCAGCCTCGGCCATGATTTCAGGGCCAATCCCATCGCCGGCCAATAAAACAATATTCGACATCTGGTGTCCTTACTCTCTAAATAACCACGGTGCATCAACGGCACGTCGGGCTTCATACGCCTTAATTGCGTCGGCATCCTTCAGCGACAGGCCAATCTCATCCAATCCCTCTAATAGGCATGTCTTTCTGAAGGGATCAATTTCAAACGAAGCCTGAAATCCATTTGGTCCAGCGACTGTCTGTGATTGTAGGTCGACAGTAATCTCAGCTGGATTTTCGCCGTTTGAAAGCCCAAATAACGTATCGATTTCACTTTCAGTCAAAATCACAGGTAACAACCCGTTCTTGAAACTGTTATTGAAAAAAATATCCGCATAAGAGGGCGCAATCACGGCTTTAAATCCATATTCCAGAATCGCCCAAGGGGCGTGTTCACGACTCGATCCACAACCGAAATTATCGCGCGCAAGCAAAATACTTGCGCCAGCATACCGCGCATCGTTAAGTACAAAATCAGGATTCAGCCGACGTGTGCCGTGATCCATACCAGGTTCGCCCGGATCTAAGTAACGCCAATCATCAAACAGATTGACGCCGAAACCCGTCCGTTGAATTGATTTCAGATACTGCTTCGGGATGATTTGATCCGTATCGACATTTGAGCGATCTAAGGGGACAACCAAACCGGTTTCTTTTACAAACTGCTGCATCAAACGCCCCTTACAACCATTCTCTGACATCAACAAAATGGCCTGCAATTGCGGCGGCCGCGGCCATCGCAGGACTGACAAGATGAGTCCGTCCACCAGCTCCCTGGCGACCTTCAAAATTACGATTCGAAGTCGAAGCGCAATGCTCCCCGGGCCCGAGTCGATCTGCATTCATCGCCAAGCACATTGAGCACCCTGGATCTCGCCATTCAAAACCCGCCTCGCGGAATATGACGTCAAGCCCTTCTTTCTCGGCCTGCTCTTTCACTAAACCAGAGCCGGGTACGACCATCGCTTGAATCACAGAATCGGCAACCCGCTTACCGTCAGCAACTTTCGCCGCCTCACGTAAATCTTCGATCCGCGAATTAGTGCAGGATCCGATAAACACACGGTCCAATCGAATCGATTCAATCGGTTGGTCACCGTGCAACCCCATGTACTTTAAGGCCCGTTCGATCGCGCCACGATGAATTGGATCCTCAATCGAATCTGGATTTGGCACCTGCCCCGATATCCCTGCAACCATCTCTGGGTTTGTTCCCCATGACACTTGCGGTTCAATCAGCGTCCCATCGACCACAACTTCCTGATCAAACTGCGCATCCGCATCACTGACCAGATCAGACCATGCCTCGATCGCTCGATCCCAATCTGCCCCTGTGGGTGAATAGGGACGATCTTTAACGTACTCGATGGTCTTCTCGTCAACAGCAACCAAACCAACACGTGCACCTGCTTCGATTGCCATATTGCAGACAGTCATACGGCCTTCCATTGACAACGATTGAATGCCCTCGCCTGCAAATTCGATCGCACAACCGGTTCCGCCAGCAGTCCCTATTTGACCAATGATCGCGAGAATCACATCTTTTGCTGTCACTCCAAATCCTAGCGGACCTGTCACCGTAACGCGCATGTTCTTCATTTTTTTGGCAACCAAGCATTGTGTTGCCAGTACATGCTCAACCTCACTCGTTCCGATTCCATGTGCGAGTGCACCAAACGCACCGTGGGTCGCTGTGTGGCTATCACCACATACAACAGTCATCCCTGGGAGTGTTGCGCCTTGTTCTGGACCAATGACATGCACAATCCCGGCCCTCGGGTCACCCATCTTAAATTGCGTGACTCCAAAAGCATCACAATTATCATCAAGCGTTTGCACTTGCAGACGACTCGTTGGATCTTCAATCGCTGACACGCCAGCCGCTTGGTTTTCTGTCGGCACGTTGTGATCGACAGTAGCCAAATTAGCAGGCAGCCTCCAAGGCGTTCGACCAGCCAATGAAAGACCTTCAAATGCCTGAGGAGAGGTCACTTCATGCAACAGGTGACGATCAATATAGATCAATGCACTTCCGTCATCTCGCTGAGTGACAAGATGACTATCCCACAGCTTGTCATATAAAGTGCGGCCGGCCATTTCAAACTCCTTAAAAAATAAGCCCGCTAGTTTATCAGAAATCATCACAGACCAAAGAGCTGTAATCAGGAAGATTGCGGGCCCAATTGTGCTTTTTTCAGGCCAAACCACGCGATCATGGCTGTTGTGCCGGTGATGAACCCAGACACAATAAATGTCAATTCTCCACCAAAGGTGTCCCATGACAATCCTGACAATGTCGCTCCCAAAGACCCGCCAAGGCCAAAAACGAGCCCGCTGTAAAGTGCCATTCCTCGCCCTGACAGCTTGCCCGGGAACCAGCGTCGAATAAACTCGATACTGACTG
>CBFHIN010000047.1:0-6673 GCA_965655875.1 Litorivicinaceae bacterium
CATACTAACTATGTGATAGTTTGATACCACTTCGTCCGGACTCTCATCTGCCTACTCAAAAACGCACACAACTTTGCATACCCAAATCTAGTTTCTTCATTTCCGTCGTCCATGACCAGATCTTAGAGAATATTACCGCGGCGCCTAAACTTAGGAAATCAGTCTAGGTCGGCTGTATTTATCGAACCCAATGCAGTCGCATTGGGCATCATATAGGATTATTAAGTGAATAAATTCAACGGACTTCGCCATGGCGAGAAAAAAATTATCGCTGCTCGATCGCGAGATATACCAATTGTTGATTCAAAAATAACTTCGTTAAAAAAACCACTACAACTGAATACAGATGGTCCGATGATCGTTCATAACCCAGTCAATCTTGTGTCGAAATCAATACTGTTCAGAACACAATCATTTGAAAAATTTGGGTACATTGAGATCGTTGTGGTGCCTACAACACAACCGTCAAAAAATGTCGCAATCAACTTTGATCCTGAAGTAATCAGATGTATTTTGCTTCAACGTTTCGCAAGGGTCGAAGTTACAATAATTAAAACCCGTAAAGATCTTGACGATCTTGCCAAACGACAACCGGACTTAGTGTTTTCTGGTGTCAAATATTTCAATTTTGACAACCAGACTATTTGGCTTAATGAGTTCTTAGATCAAAGCCAAATTCCATATATTGGATCTGAAAAGAAAGCACTGGATCGTGAATTTAATAAAACCGCCGCCAAAAAACTTACATGCAATGCTGGTTTGAAAACTGCTCTCTACGCGTCAGTACCTCCAGGGGAATTGCTTTCACGTCTTCCCGCAAACATGCAATTTCCTGTATTCATCAAACCGGCCTGCGGTGGCGATAGTATTGGTATCGACGCGGCGTCACTAGCGCATAACGCTTTAGACATGGAGTCCAAGATTCAACAATTATCTGCCTCACTGAATTGCGAAGTCTTGGTCGAACAGTATCTGTCCGGCAAAGAGTATAGCGTCGGAATTTTTGAAAATGATTCCACAAAAACACTGACAGCGATGCCAATCGAAATCCGGACGAGCAAGAACAAGCAAGGCCACCGAATCTTAGATTTTCAAACAAAACTAAATGATGCAGAAGAAGTACTGGCAGTTTCTAACAAAAAAATTCATGGCGCACTCTCAGATCTCGCAAAATCTGTTTTTCACGTTCTTGGCGGCTCTGCTTTTGGGCGTATCGATATCAGAATGTGTGCCTCTGGAATTCCTCACTTTATGGAAGCCAATTTGATGCCCGGCCTAAAAAAAGGATATTTCTACCGTGCTTGCGCATTGAATCTCGGAATGTCTTATGAACAGATGATTATCGGCCTAGCGGAAAACCGAATCAGATCATCGCTTGGGCAAACTAAAGAACTGAAATCCAAACGCATTGGGGCTGTCGTCGCGAGCGCGCCTCTCCTTCAGCCAATTTGATTAAACCAGCTCGATAGCCCAAAAGCTGCGTGAACCAACTAGTCGCCAACGTACCAAGGGTAGAGCCCATGAGTGCAAACGCGTTATCTTTTTATAGTGATCACAATTCGGGTGGAGGCGCGTACCGGAATCGAACCGATGTCCACGGATTTGCAATCCGCTGCATAACCACTCTGCCAACGCGCCACTTGGAAGGCCGGGAATATTACAGTTACTAATCGATCAAGACAAGTTTAAGCATAGGAATAAAAAAGCCCGCTGTTGAGCGGGCTTTTTTCAAGCAATACTCGGGTTATGGCTTAACAGTAGTCAGACCTAGGTTTGCCCAGTTCTGCATACCACCGCGGTACCACTTGATCTTGTCTGCTGGGTAGCCGAAATCAAGCAATGCTTTGATGTTCGTTGGCGATTGACCACACCACATACCGTTACAGTACATAACGAGCGTCTTCGCTTTACCAAACTTCCAAAGGCCATCAAATGAAGTCGCACCGAAATCGCCTTCCATGATTTCACTGATTGACAGTGGGTCAGCGCCTTTTGCTGTATTCAATTTAGTCCAAGGAATGTTGACTGCTCCAGGGATTTGACCACGTTCCACCCAGTTTGGTGTACGTGAATCAATCACGAGGATCGAATCATCGCCTGCTGACATCTGCTCCAAATAGTCAATCATTTCGTTCTCAGCAATCGTCTCTACGCCAGGCGCGAGTGTAATTGGCTGAATACAAAATGGTGGGCAAGGACGTGAAGTCTTCGCAAAAGATGGATCGACGCTGTTGTCGTTATCCTGAACACGTTGAATCGTGATGATTTTACCGTTGTGCTTTACTTGTGCAGTCGCTTTACCACCGAACGTGATATCGACTGGCTTGTTTGCTGCTGAGGCAAACGGTGCAACTGACATCGCCAAAGCGACCATCGCACTCGCGAGAGTTTTTTGAATACCCATGTTTCAATTTCCTTATCGATTTTTATCTTCGAAGACGGTTATCTGTTAGAGCGATTCACCTTCATCTGAGCAAGAATCTTCAAGCTCAGCATCCGATGGACAAGGCGTGCCATCGGCACATGTTTTAGGCTCTTCCGCCACTGCAGTACTCATCAGTGAAGGAAGCGGCAACAAACCAAGACCCATCACAATCACCAAGACTTTGAGTAGGCCAATGCGCATACAACACTCCTTTAAAATTGTTCTAACGATATAACCAAGCGAAACACTAAACCTTATTTCAATGTGAACCAAGCTCACTTACCCAAAAGTCATACGTCGATATTGCGACGCATCATTGTGACGAGCACGGAAATTTCAGGCGCATCATGTTTATGAGTTCGTCCGGGGCTTTTTTTGAAAAATCCACAACATCAGGCCAATACTCGAGATATGCCTCAACGATCACCTGGTCGGCGTCTGCTTGCCATGGGACCGCAAAGCAGGAACCATCATCCTGAGGGCCTTTTTTCGCGTCAACAATTCCTAATAAATAGCCACGTGCAATCTGTGAGTCCTGAGAAAGCGCATCGTATAGGTCTTGAGCGCTCATAAACGCGTAGTCGTCTCTGGCATCGGTCGCGTTAACCTGAGACGCAATCCCTCCGAACGCTAACAAAATAATTACTCCAAAAACTCGTCGAAAATCGCTGTTATTGTTTTCCATCGAAATCCTCTACACTCGGTAAGCAAAGACAAGGACTGATCATGACGATTACACAGCAACGCGTCGCTGAGATCATGAACAAAGGCCGTTACGGCGATCAAATTAGCCGGCGAGTCGATCTCGCATTGTCACTATTGATATTAGCTAATTTAATCGCTGTTTGCTTAGAATCAGTCGAAAGCATCGCCGCTATCTACGGCCCCCAATTATTCGTCTTTGAAATGATCTCGGTCAGCATCTTCGCTCTGGAGTACGCGCTGCGATTGTGGTCGGCTCCCAAGCGGACCGATCTCGATGGACACACAGCGAGCACGAAACGCATTCAATATATGGTCAGTTTCACTGGGATCGTCGATCTTCTGTCGTTACTTCCTAGCTTTTTACAGTGGCTCATTCCAGGTGCTGATCTACGTTGGCTCCGCGCACTCCGAATGATCCGCTTGTTAAAGCTCAGTCATTATTCATCCGCATTAGAAGACTTGTTTTCAGCGATTTACGAAGAACGACGGTCATTCGGCGCTGCACTTTATCTACTTGGCATAGCACTGTTTTTAGCAAGTGCTCTTATTTATGTTGCAGAAAATAAGGTCCAACCAGATGCCTTCTCTTCAATACCAGAGACGATGTGGTGGGCAATGATTACTCTGACAACTGTGGGTTACGGAGACGTATCACCGATTACCCCTTTAGGGAAACTGATCGGTGCATTCACAGCGTTAATGGGCGTCTGCACAGTTGCGCTTTTAACGGGCATCGTGGGAAGCGCATTCGCCAACCAACTCGAAAAGCGAAAAGCAATCTTCGAGGCTGAAGTCGATCATGCCCTTTCAGATGGCGTTATTACATCAGACGAGGCCGAACACATTGACCGATTGAGACAGGACTTTAATCTGTCTGAGGAGCACGCGCGCGCAATCATCGCGTCGTTAACAGTGCGTCAGAAACAGTTTGGTAAGTAAAGTTCGTTATCACTCACCCAATCGAATCGAATCTAGTCGCAAGCTTACTAAGATGAAAAGATAAGTCAAAAAATTTGATATAATTCAATTAATTAGTCGAATATGTGTTGTCAGACCCTTTTTGAATATCATACCGTTGAAATGCCTAACAGGCCTTTGCGGTGTGCTTGTTTCAGTCAAATAATCTGTGGGGGGTTATCAACGCTGAAATTCTCGATGGAACGGGGCTAAAGGCAGGAGGCCTTAAGTGACACCCAACCGCTGCACCGCAGCGGTTTTTTTTACCCATTCTAAATGAGTTATCGGCTTTTCACCGACCCATCTGCGGCTCGTGAAATCGAACGGTCAGTGTTTAATTCTCTGAATGGTGCCGGTGGCCAGACTCGAACTGGCACGAGGTTTCCCTCTCCGGATTTTAAGTCCGGTATGTCTACCAATTCCATCACACCGGCATGCAGTCGTTCATTGGTATGGGCGCCGGATTATACAGTCTTCGGTTAGATTTGAAAGCGTCAGTTGGAACTGTTTGCTTGGACACGAGCCACATCAGACCCCAATCCAAAATCAATTGTAGTCAGTCCCATACTAATACCAGTATTGGTCGCAACGTCTGTCAACATTTGCCGTTGGCTGAGTGGAGCGTAACCACAGACTTCCCGCATTTCTGATGCATTGCGTCGATCCGCATAATCAAGAGCAGCATTTGCGCCTAGTAAAGCCGGAATAAGGCCCGCGGAAGCAACAGTCAAAACCGGTGTTGCAATCATTCGACCCCATTTCAGTCCATCATGATCAGGGGCGGTTTCAACAGCTTGAGAACAGGATTCACCAGCAATGGCAATCTGCTCGGGCTCCATGTTGCGCGCAGTTTGATGACTCACGCTAGAACAACCCGACACGCAAAATGTGATCAACAGTAAACCTAAAAAACAGTTTCGCAATAGATAAACCCCACCTCTAGGTCGTTGCTTATAGCACTATTCCAGTGACAGAACGACCTATTCGGCGTTTTTTTCAGATGAGGGACGTAAGTGGGGCCAAGCTGCATTGAGATATGTACCCATTGACCAAAGCGTCAACATTGCAGCGATAACTAAAATCCATAATCCAGGATGCATCAAGCTCTCAGTGACAGGCAGGGCTAAGCAGACGGTAATTGCGAGCATCTGAGTTGCTGTCTTGACCTTTCCGAGCCAACTCACCGCCACATGCCCACGTTGACCAATTTCAGACATCCATTCCCGCAAAGCACTCACAACGATTTCTCGACCGATAATGACAATGGCCGATAGCGTGATCAGAACCGAATCAAACGCATCAACTAGAAGCACCAGTGCAGCGGCGACCATTAACTTATCCGCAACAGGATCAAGAAAGGCTCCAAATGCAGATTCCTGATCCCAACGGCGAGCGAGCCAACCATCAAGCCAGTCAGTCAACGCAGCAATCACAAAGATAGCTGCAGCAATCTGGCCGGCATGTGGTGACGGAATAAACCAGGCGAGAACTAGCACTGGAATCAAAATGACACGCAATAATGTTAAAAAATTTGGCAAATTCACGAGGAAGTCTCAATCCGTGTGCAACGCAGAGTACACCAATTCTGCGGTCTGTTGACTCATTCCTGTCACCTTAGCGATATCTGACACGCTTGCACGTGCCAACTCGCGCATCCCGCCAAAATGCCTGAGTAGTGATTGGCGTCGTTTTGGACCCACACCCGGGATACCTTCAAGCGGACTTTGCGATCTCGCCTTTCCGCGAGCCTGGCGATGCTTTGTGATCGCAAAGCGGTGCGCCTCATCACGAATATGCTGAATGAGATGTAGAGCAGGAGCAGCGGATGGGAGCGTCAACTCTTCGCCAGTATCTGCGCGATGCAAAAGCTCAAAACCTGCTTTTCGGGTCGGTCCTTTCGACACCCCCAAAACAAAAATGCCATGCACACCAAGCTCGTTGAGAATCTCTATCGCTTCCGTGAGCTGTCCCTTCCCTCCATCGATTACAAGCACGTCTGGTAGTGGGATTTCACCCGACTTCACCCGCCGATAGCGTCGCGTCAAAGCCTGTCGCATCGCTGCATAATCATCGCCAGCTTGAATATCGGTGATGTTAAAAATTCGATAGTCACTCTTTAAAGGACCGGAAGCATCAAACACCACACAGCTCGCAACAGTCGCTTCGCCCGATGTGTGGCTGATATCAAAACATTCGATTCGCTCGGGAATCTCACAGGCAAACCGTTCGGCAAAGTCGTTCAAGCGCTTCGCTTGTCCATCTCGAGTTGACAAGCGAAGAGCAAGTGATTCTTCTGCGTTCGTTTTTGCAAGATCCAAAAACTGTTGTCTAACACCACGAACTGCGTGTGCGATCCGAACTTTTCGACCACAAGATTGTGCAAGGGCTTCAGCAACGAGTGGCGCCTCCCCTACTTCATGTGAACAAATCAGTTCTGACGGAATTGAGCGCGATGATGATAGATAGTATTGAGGAATAAAGGCATCCAGGATCTCTTCTGGCGTCTCCAAAATACCTGCATCAGGGAACTGACTATTGACGCCTAAAACGCGCCCTCCCCGCACACTGAGAATCGCAATACAAATA
>CBFHIN010000048.1:0-6055 GCA_965655875.1 Litorivicinaceae bacterium
CGACCCAAAAAAATCTGGAGTTAATCCGGACACTGAAAGGTGAACGGAAACACACCTTGTTCTGGGTTCTCGATCAGACATCCACGGCGATGGGAAGCCGAGAACTCAGTCGCTGGATTACGGCACCGTTTCGCGATAGCGATATTCCAATCGACCGCCTGACACATATCCGGGAACTAATCGATTCAGGGCTGACTCCTGCGCTAGCCGAGCATCTGCGACGGATCGGAGATCTTGAGCGGATCATTGCTCGGATCGGTCTTAAATCTGCGAAGCCTCGAGATCTCACGCGCCTTCGCGACAGCTTGCAAGAGTTACCCGAGCTGCAATTGCGTCTGACACGATCAAACTATGCATCGGTAGAGCGTTTAGGTCATCGAATCAATCTTTTAGATGCCATCTTTAAGCTTTTAAACGAAGCGCTTGAGCACGAGCCGTCTGTTGTGATCAGTGCCGGTGGCGTCATACGGGAGGGCTTTGATGCAGAGCTTGATCAATTACGACGCTTTTCTCGCGACGCATCAAGTCTTCTGACCGAAATGGAAGAGGCAGAGCGTGAAAAATCAGGTTTGACCGGACTCAAACTCGGCTATAACCGAGTACATGGCTACTATTTCGAAATCTCAAAAGCAGCACTTGCGACACAGGATGCGCCACTGCATTTTCAAAGACGTCAAACACTCAAAAATGCAGAGCGTTTCACCACACCCGAACTTAAAACGTTTGAAGACAAAGCACTATCAGCCGAAAGCCAAGCGCTGAGTCGCGAACGACACTTGTATGACTTACTGTTTACGCCACTGACCGAGGCAATCAATGAACTCAAGGAGTTAGCACAAACACTTGCAGAAATCGACGTATTGACAAGCCTAGCTTTGGTTGCAAGTCGCGAACGATGGGTCGAGCCCACGCTCTCTGAAACCGTCCAAGTCTGCATTTCTCAAGGGCGTCACCCTGTCATCGAAAAAGCATCGAATGATCCGTTTGTGCCAAACGATGTGGTACTCGACGATCCACACACATTGTCGCTGATTACTGGTCCAAATATGGGGGGTAAGTCGACCTACATGCGTCAGACTGCACTCATCACATTGTTAGCTCGCATCGGGAGCTTTGTTCCTGCAGACAGCGCCACCATCGGCCCAATTGACCGAATCTTTACGCGAATCGGTGCTTCAGACGATTTGGCCGGGGGGCGATCAACATTCATGGTCGAAATGACCGAAACCGCAGCCATCCTCGCTGAAGCAACCCATCAGTCGCTGGTTTTGATGGATGAGGTCGGTCGAGGAACCAGCACCTTTGATGGCCTCGCACTCGCGTGGGCATCGGCCGAGGCACTTGCCAAATGTCGTGCGTTAACTCTGTTCGCAACACACTATTTTGAGCTAACCCAATTACCTGAAACTGAACCGTCCGCATTTAATGTTCATCTCACTGCGCAGGTGAGTGGCGATCAAATCGTATTTTTGCATCGTGTCATGGAAGGTCCAACATCTCAGAGCTATGGTCTACATGTCGCACGACGGGCGGGAGTTCCAGATGCCATCATCGGACGAGCAGCTTCCTATCTCGCGGAACTTGAATCTCAGCAAGTTGCCCTTAATCAAACCGTCAAAGCGCAATCGGATTTGTTCGATCAACCGCTCAATCCCTTGATTAATCAACTCGCACATTTGGATCCAGACGACTTATCACCGCGCGAAGCGTGGTCAACGCTTGAAGCTCTGGTGTTAAAAGCGCGTGAGTCACTTGGCGATTCCGATACAAACGCATAGAATCACCGCCGCATAAAGGAGAGACCCATGACATTTGTTGTTGTCGATAACTGTATCCGCTGTAAGTACACCGACTGCGTTGAAGTGTGTCCAGTAGATTGTTTTTATGAAGGCCCCAATTTTCTCGTCATTAATCCTGATGAGTGTATCGACTGTGCACTATGTGAACCGGAATGTCCTGCAGGCGCGATCTTGTCAGAAGATGAATTGTCAGAAGATCAAAAGCCATTTATTGAAATCAATGATGAACTCTCACGCGTTTGGCCAAATATTACCGAAAAGAAAGACCCACTCCCCGATGCTGAAGAGTGGGATGGTGTTTCCAACAAAATCGAGCATCTCGACCGCGGATAATTTACGACAAAATCGCTGCGTCGGCGGGAATCCGTCCTGACTCAACCATACGACGCAGCAAACGAATCGCTTCAACCTGAATTTGCCTCACCCGTTCACGGGTCGTTCCCAACCGTTCACCGATTGCAGACAAGGTTTCACTGTCGCTACCATCGAGTCCATAGCGTCTAACAACGACCATACGTGGCAAATCAGGCAGTAAATTCAGCCAAGCCGCTACGTTTTCTTGATCTTCTTGACTAACAGCGATCTCCTCCGGACTGGGCTGATCAGATTCGAGTAAATCCACTCCTGACGAACCGTCAAGACCGTCAACTGGTTGATCGAGAGAGATGATTTGTTCGCTTGGGTTAAACCATTGATCAAGATTACGTTTTGCGTAACCCGGCCGAGACTCATTTTCAGCCTCGATCGCTTTACGCTCCTGCCGAATTTCTCGCTGTTTATGAATTGGAGTTCGAACCGTTTTCACTTGGTTCATCAAAGCGCGCTCAACAGCCTGCCGGATCCACCAGGCGGCATAAGTTGAGAAGCGATAACCCATTTCAGGATCATATTTATCAACTGCACGCATCAGACCCAGATTGCCTTCTTCCACCAGATCGGCCACATCAAGACCACGACCTCTGTAGCGTCCAGCTAAGCTGATGACTAATTTCAAATTGCGCTCAATAAACTCATTTCGCGCTTTTTGACAGCCTTTCTGAACACGACGACCCAGCTCAAGTTCTTCTTTTGCGGTCATCAATTCATGTTGGTTTAAGTGGTTGAGGTAAGTTGCATTTGAGAGTGAATCAATCATAACGATCTCCTTGTTTTGGAAACACAGTTATATTGATTTGTCACACTGGGGCGTGATGGACCGAAGGACTACGACCTGCGCTTTGGTAGTAATGAGACAGGATTGATTGGTTTGCCTGCTTTTCGAATCTCAAAGTGCAGCTTAACTCGATCCGTTCCAGTCGAACCCATCTTGGCAATGACTTGGCCAGCATTGACGGTATCGCCTACTTTGACATCGAGGCTTTGGTTGTGACCATAGGCACTTAAGAATTTACCCTCATGACTAATGATGATCAGATTACCGAATCCGACAAGGCCATCACCCGCATAGACTACGCGTCCGCTGGCCGCCGCTTTGACCGGCGAACCGGCCTTTCCACCTAACTGAATCGAACGACTGAACCGTGTTTTATTCGAGTACTTAGCGACAACAGGACCATCGACAGGCCATTGCCAACCAGTCAGTGGCGGCACTGCTGCTGCCGGTGCTGGCTTTGGCTTGGGTTTCGGTTTGGGCTTTTGTACCGATTTAACTGGTTCACGTTTCTTTTCTGGAACAGTTGCTTTTTGGACAGATTCCGGCTTCGCTTTGATGACAGGTGGTGGCGCAATCTTTGGTTGTGGCTCCGGTGGAACTTCCCCCTTGAGCTTCAATGATTGACCCGGACGGATCAAATCAGTGTCGAGTTGATTGCGGCGTTTCAATACATCGGGATCTTGATCAAATCGCCACGCAATCGAAAACAACGTGTCACCGCGGCGAACCACATAACGTGAGCCTGGTTCTTCTGCGTCTAAACGCCCTGCATCAATCGTTGTAACTTCTGGTTTGACGCGCTCAATTGGACGACCCAAATTATCGGTCGGCACATCATAGGGTGCTGAACATCCGGTTAAAACAGCAAGTAAAACCAATCCACGTTTCATCGAATCACTGATCCGTTTTGTGCTGACAATTTCACTGCCAATGATGCCAATACGAATCCGCAGATTCCAAATCCCAGTGGGACCCACAACAAATCCATACTCGGCAAGAACAGTTCGAGTGCACCATCATCAGTTGCAGTTTGCCACGGCCATACGCGTACTAACGCACCAAACACGACGCCCGTCAGCAAACTGAGTACTTCGGTGTGGTAACGACTCAACATCGCCTTTAACACATGTGCCATAAGTAAAATACCAACAGCCCCACCCGCAATAAACAGAGACAAAATTTGCACGTCAAACGAACTCACCGCAGTTATCAATGCAGGGTAGAGTCCAGTCAAAAGCAATAAAAAACTCCCTGAAATACCCGGTAACAGCATCGCTGATAAGGCCATGGCTCCTGCGAGCGGCCAAACCCATAAATCTGGACTCGCAGCCTGTGGTGTTTGCAAACCGAGAATTAACGCAATCAAGACACCGATCAAGAGGAATCCCCAGTCTTTTCCTCGCATCGACTGCTTCAAATCGGAAAGCAAAGCTATTCCCATCGCGATCACAAGACCAAAGAAAAATCCCCAGACACGTTCCGGAACGACATCCAGCCAGTCTTTAATCCAATGTGCCAAGGTGATCAGCGACATCAAGATACCGATCAACAATGGCAGCACGAAGGTGCCATCTAAGCGGATCCAAAGACCACGGATTCCATCTTGACGAAAAACAGCCCACAATTCTGGTGTCACAGCAGTCAACACCGATAACCATCGATCATAAATACCGGTTAAAAACGCCACTGTGCCTCCCGAGACGCCCGGCACCGCATCAGCAGCGCCCATTGCGAGACCACGTAACCAAATCGAAAACCAACTCATTCAAGGCCTGCTAAAGCGGGAACGAAAAATGCGGTATCAAGCGGGATTTCTTGGACCGTTTCACCCTCACGGATATAAAGAATCAATTGCTGTTTTTGCCCTAAACCGACCGGCGCAATTAGTCGTCCAGCATCAGCTAATTGAGCGAATAAGGCATCTGGGACTGATTCTGGGCAGGCCGCTAGAATGATTCCATCAAAGGGTCCAAACTCAGGCCAGCCAAGCAATCCATCTCCGTGGCGAATCACAACATTTTCAAGCTCCAAGCGATCCATCCGTTTGCGTGCTTCCGTCGCCAAAGGGGCAATGCGCTCAATTGCGAACACTTGTTCAGACAGATGGCCTAAAAGCGCTGTCTGAAATCCTGACCCCGCTCCGACTTCCAAAACACGCCCGAGCTGACGGCCACCACGCAATAACTCAAGCATCCGCGCAACGACTGAGGGCTGTGACAATGTTTGCTGGAATCCTAAGGGCAATGTCACATCGGTATACGCAGAATCTGCGACGGCAGGGTCG
Organism: Litorivicinaceae bacterium; assembly: GCA_965655875.1. Lineage (GTDB taxonomy): Bacteria > Pseudomonadota > Gammaproteobacteria > Pseudomonadales > Litorivicinaceae > HIMB30. Next base: position 5,237 of record CBFHIN010000048.1, read on the forward strand.
ACAAAGAGATGACGTGGTACGCGACGAAACGCATCCAATACAAACACATCATTGATTCCAAGATCCCCTAAGGTTTCAACCAGGCGATTTTGACCACGCTCATGAAGCAGTCCGTGCATACGTCTCCTGCAAATTCCCTATTTCGTTCAGTAATGCTGTCGCAAACGAGCCTTTTGGCAACCAAAACGACAGTTCGAGTGTATTCCCAGAGACTTCTGCTTCCAACTGCTTTGGTAACAGACGGGTCGCACGCCGCTCCTCGTCACGAAATACACCCCGCATCCAATCGATTAGCTCAGGATCAGTCTCTAATATGGTCGATTCAACTATTGCCTGCTCCGGTGAGGTTTTCGTTTGACGTCCCGCCATTGATGCAGTTGGATCAAGTTCTCCAAAATCAATCCGCGTTTGAATAGATGTGAGCTCAGTTTCAGTCACTGAAAAATGGCTACCACGACCACTTAACGACACCACATCACCAACTGAAACTGTCAGCCATCGTTCCGCTGACAAATGCGCCGCAACGATGGCATTAAAACCAGCTGACCGTGCTGCCGAGGCGGCCATTCCATCTTTTGGATGCAATCGACGCCGACCTTTTGGATCTCGCCTGGCAAGCCGTCTGGCTGAGTCGAGATTGGAGCCTGAACGACCGAAACGTTGTAGACCAAAATAATTTGGAACACCGAGACGACGGATTAATCCAATCCGTTCGTCTAAATCTGCGATCAACTTCCCATGTAATCGTAACTGAAATCGATTGCCTGCCAATTGACCGATTTTTAATTTCCGTTGAACTGCAGAGATCGATGCGCGCCG
>CBFHIN010000049.1:0-5991 GCA_965655875.1 Litorivicinaceae bacterium
TAGCGAGGAACCAATCAACCGTTTTGGCGAGACCTGTTTCGAATGTCTCTAAAGGTATCCAACCAAGTGTCGCCTCAATTTTGGATGCATCGATTGCGTAGCGTTTGTCATGACCAGGGCGATCAGTCACAAAAGTGATGAGCTCCCGAAAGCTCTCTATGCCGCCAGGCTTATCGACAATTCTCTGGTCTAACAAATCACACAGCGTCTCAACCACATGTAAGTTGGTTTTCTCATTGTGCCCGCCGATATTGTAGGTCTCTCCGACCTCACCCTCGAACACAACTTTGACAAGAGTACGCGCGTGGTCCTCGACATACAACCAATCTCTGATTTGATCACCCTGTCCATAAACAGGGATTGGCTTACCTTCGATGGCATTCAGGATCGCAAGTGGAATGAGTTTTTCAGGGAAATGATAGGGTCCATAGTTATTTGAGCAGTTTGTTACAACAACAGGTAGCCCGTACGTGCGATTCCACGCTCTGACTAAATGATCGCTTGAGGCTTTGGATGCAGAATATGGAGAGCTTGGCTGATACGGTGTCTCTTCAGTGAAAAGATCATCGACGCCATGCAGATCACCATATACTTCGTCAGTCGAGATATGATGAAACCGAAATGCATCACGCACTTCAACCGTTAGATTATCAAAATACTGTCGTGTCACTTCAAGCAACGTATAGGTGCCAACAATGTTGGTTTCGATGAATGCAGCCGGTCCGTCAATCGACCGGTCGACATGACTCTCAGCTGCGAGGTGCATCACATGAGTCGGCTGAAACTCCGCAAAAAGACTCGCCAGCGCCTCCCGATCACAAATGTCAGTTTGAGCAAATCGATACCGCGGTGAATTAGAGACATTGGCCAAGGATTCCAAGTTACCTGCATAGGTCAACTTATCGACATTGAGAACATTGTGGTCTGTGGCCTCGATCAGATGACGCACAACGGCTGAACCAATAAATCCAGCACCACCGGTGACAAGAACGCGATATTTGCTCACGATGCGCCCTTCGGTGCTTCCTTGATCAATCGTTTCGAGGCATCACGAAATGATGCTGTTCCAACGACACTCTTATCATTGATTGCCGCTTCACATTTAGCCGGATCGTCGCCACAGATCGCACACTCGCCATCTTCACCATTGACTCGACCAATGCCGCCACAACTGCCGGTAATTGGACGACGTCCCATCATGACACCAACCGCCATGATGGCGACTAAAAACGAAAAGACACCAAAGACCGTAAGAAATAAACCCAAGTTCATTCTGAATCTCCCGCTAATAAACGCTTAAATCGCGGCGTTTGTTTGATTACAAATGTATCACCATCACGCTCGATGAACATGGCCGGGATATTTCTTGATTCTGCCAAGGCGAACCCTTTTTCGGGGCCCATCACCAATAACGTCGTCGCCCAACCATCTGCCATTGCGCATTCAGGGTCAGCCACCGTGACTGACGCCAATTGATGCGTTACAGGCCGGCCAGTCGACGGGTCAATTGTGTGCGAATACGCCACTCCATCGATTTCACGATAATTGCGGTAATCACCAGAGGTCGCAAGCGCCACGTTCTTCAACGACAAAACCTGTTCAACAGCACGCTCGCCTTTGATTGGCTTTTCGATTGCAATCTTCCAACCAAGGCCATCCTTGTCGCCTTTCACACGCACTTCACCGCCAATCTCAACCAAGAAATTGGCATAACCCTGATCGTCTAACAGCTCATAGACCTGATCAACACCGAGCCCTTTGGCTATTGCTGACAAATCCAATCGACGTTGTGCACGCTTTTTTATTGCTGCACCACCGTCGGCCTCCGGAGCCCGAACAGAAATTGCAGTAAAGCCAACCTGTGTCTTGGCTTCATCGATCACCGCATCTGAAGGCAAAGCTGCTGCACCCGCATCAGGACCAAACCCCCATAAGTTCACAAGCGGACCTACAGTTGGATCAAAAGCGCCATTAGAGATTTCAGAAAAGCCGAGAGCCTTCGCTGTTGTGATTGCAAATAACTCACTGACCGGATACCACGTATCCGATGCATCAGATTCGTTGAATTGCGAGATTTCACTCGTCGGATCGTAAGTCGACATTTGCCGATTGACTTCAGCCAACACGGATTCAATCTCAGCTTGTAACGTCTTTTGATCATGCGCAGCAATTGGATTCGCAATCACCACTGACCACGACGTCCCCATGGTACGTCCTTGGAGCTTTTCGATCTCAAGCTCACCTGAACATCCAGTTATCAGGGCTACGACAAAAAATGCCGCCAAAACGGCGGCATTTTTCAATCCGGTGACTGGGTTAACCACCAAAGTCATCCAACATGATGTTTTCATCCTCGACCCCAAGGTCTTTCAACATCTTGATGACTGCTGCGTTCATCATTGGGGGACCACACATGTAATATTCAACGTCTTCTGGTGCTGGATGATCCTTTAGATAGTTCTCGAGAACCACGTTATGGATGAATCCAGTTTTCCCTTCCCAATTATCCTCGGGTTGCGGATCAGATAACGCCAAATGCCACTCAAAGTTATCATTCTCTTGTGCCAACAAATCGTATTCATCCTCATAGAATACTTCTCTAAGCGAGCGCGCACCGTACCAGAATGAAATCTTACGTTTTGAATTCAACCGCTTTAGCTGATCAAAAATATGAGATCGCATCGGTGCCATTCCCGCGCCACCGCCAATAAACACCATCTCATTGTCTGTGTCTTTTGCAAAAAACTCACCGAATGGTCCGAACACAGTGATCTTGTCACCTGGTTTCAGGTTAAACGTATATGAGCTCATCTGCCCAGGCGGAAGGTCAGTTCCTGGAGGTGGTGTGGCGATTCGGATGTTGAATTTCACCAAACCCTTCTCTTCAGGATAATTCGCCATTGAATATGCACGAACAACCGTCTCATTGACCTTCGATTCCAGATTAAAGAACCCAAAACGCTCCCAATCACCGCGATACTCATCTTCAACTTCGAAGTCAGAGAATTTCACGTGATGTGGAGGTACTTCCAACTGCACGTAACCACCGGCACGGAAGTCAACGTTTTCTCCTTCAGGGAGCTTCAACGTTAGTTCTTTGATGAACGTTGCAACGTTCGGGTTGGAAACAACCTCGCATTCCCAACGCTTCACACCGAAAAGTTCCGGCTCAACTTCAATGTTCATGTCCTGCTTCACAGCGACCTGACACGATAGACGCCAGCCTTCTTTGACCTGCCCTTTCGTAAACGCAGATGTCTCAGTCGGTAAGATGTCCCCACCGCCTGATTTGATGATGCAACTACACTGTTGGCAGGAACCACCGCCACCACAAGCAGATGGCAGGTAAATTCCCGCATCCGCCAAAGTATTCATCAACTTACCACCAGCAGCCACTTTGATGCTCTGGTCCGGATTGTCATTGATGGTAATCGTGACGTCGCCTGATGATACGAGCTTCGACCGAGCGGCCAAAATGATCGCAACAAGGCCGATCACGACCACCGTGAACATGGCAACGCCTAGGATAATAGTCATATTTTCCACGTTATATACCCCTTAGAGTGACACGCCAGAGAAAGACATGAAGCCAAGTGACATCAGTCCCACTGTGATAAACGTAATACCCAATCCCTTGAGGCCATCTGGTACGTCCGAGTACTTCAGCTTCTCGCGCACACCAGCTAACGCTGTAATCGCAAGCGCCCAACCGACACCGGCGCCAAGTCCATATACCACAGACTCACCGAAGTTATAATCACGCTCAACCATAAATAAGCTCGCACCTAAAATTGCGCAGTTCACGGTAATCAACGGAAGAAACACACCGAGTGCGTTATAAAGCGCCGGAACATATTTATCCAAAAACATTTCCAAAATCTGCACGAGCGCGGCGATCACGCCAATGTATGACAAGAGTCCCAAGAACCGTAAGTCAACGTTCGCCAACTCTGGAGAAATCCAGGTGAGCGCACCTTCTTGCAATAATTGAGTCAAAATCAGATTGTTGACCGGCACTGTGATCGCGAGCACCACAATGACGGCAACTCCCAAACCAACCGCAGTTTTAATATCCTTCGATAGCGCTAGGAACGTACACATTCCCAAGAAGAATGCGAGCGCCATGTTCTCGATAAAAATCGCCTTCACGAAGAGGCTAATGTAATGCTCCATTTCAAGCCTCCTTCATCTTTGTATTCGGGGCGATCTTAAATTCATCCGCTTCAACCTGAGAGGTCTTCCAAGCGCGAATGCCCCAGATCAAAAAGCCGATGATGAAGAACGCTGACGGAGGCAGCAACATCATGCCGTTAGTGTAATACCATCCGCCCTCAGTCACCTTGGTTAACACTTCGATCCCAAATAATGTGCCTGACCCAAACAGCTCACGAATGAATCCAACAATCATTAGAATCGCGGAATAGCCCAAACCATTCCCAATCCCATCAACAAACGATTCCACCGGACCGTTTTTCATAGCAAACGCTTCGGCGCGACCCATCACAATACAGTTGGTGATAATCAATCCAACGAAAACCGACAATTGCTTCGAAATCTCGTACGCAAATGCTTTCAAGATTTGATCAACAACGATCACCAATGACGCAATGATAGTCATTTGCACGATGATTCGAATTGAACTCGGAATTTGTGACCGAATCACAGAAACAAACAAATTCGAGAACGCCGTCACAGCGATGACCGCCAATGACATTACAAAAGCAACCGACATACTCGATGTCACAGCAAGCGCAGAGCAAATCCCCAGCACTTGGAGTGCAATCGGGTTATCGTTGACAACCGGGTCAAAAAGCAGATCCTTGGTTTTTGCCATTAAATTCGTCCTTGTTTCATGTTCTCCAGAAACGGCTTAAAGCCTGCATCTGACATCCAAAATTTCACCAAATTGTCCACACCGCGCGATGTCAATGTCGCACCAGCTAGGGCATCCACGCCATATTTGTCCGCCCGATCAGCACCGCCTTTGACAAGACGAAGGCCAACTTCGTCATCCTGATAGACCTGTTTGCCAGTCCACTGTGCTTTCCAATTCGGATTATCAACCTCGCCGCCGAGACCCGGGGTTTCGGCGTGCTCGTAAAACCCGAGACCAGCGACGGTATTACCATCACCCTCAAGTGCCATAAATCCGTAAAGTGTGGACCACAATCCATAACCGTGAATCGGCAGAATGATTTTGTCGACCTGATCACCGTTCTCAATCAGGTACACTTTGGCAATCTTTGCTTGCCGCTTGATCGAAGCAATGTCCTCATCGCCTGACAACACACGATTCATCGACGGGTCTTTCGCCGCTTTACGCTGGTTATACCGATCAACATCCATGTCTTCGACAAATTCGCCGGTTTCAAGATTCACTAACCGCGTAGTCACGATCTCAAACTGTTCTTGGATTGATTGTTCTGGATCATATAAACCGGCAGCTTGCAGAATATTCATCTGCATATTCACTTGTTCATTGACCGCTTGAGCCGGCCGCAGAACAACCGCAGCCGCACTGACAATTACTGAACACACCAGGCACAAGACTAGTGCGACCGTAACGGTCTTTTGAATCGATTCGTTATTGGACGACACTACGCAACTCCCTTCGCTTAATATTCGCCTGCACCACAAAGTGGTCTATTAACGGCGCGAACAAATTACCGAACAAGATCGCCAGCATGATCCCTTCAGGGAATGCTGGATTCACCACTCGGATCAGTACAGCCATCAGTCCAATGAGTCCACCGTACCAATACTTACCCGCATGAGTCATTGACGCAGACACCGGGTCAGTCGCCATAAAGATCATGCCAAACGCAAATCCACCCACAACCAGATGCCAATACCATGGCACGCTGAACATCGGGTTGGTTTCAGACCCGATCATGTTGAAAAGTAGTGATGTGAAGACCATCCCAAGAAAAACGCCGAGGACAATTCGCCAGTTGGCAATCCCTTGCAACAAAAGGACCGAACCGCCTAATA
>CBFHIN010000050.1:0-5984 GCA_965655875.1 Litorivicinaceae bacterium
TACCTTTAACAACTCAAAACTATAAATCTCGTTGGAGAAACACATGAAAATGAAAACGACCCTCGCAGCGGCAGTCGTACTTGCTGCGTCCTCAGTGGCTATGGCTGGTGGACACGTTGACCGTTCAGGATGGCCTTCAAGCGTCACAGTAGGAACAGGCTCTCAAGGTGGTACTTACTTCGGATATGGTACTGGCTGGATCAATATCGTGGCTGAAGAAACTGGTGTTTCGGGCGCAGCGGAAGTGACTGGCGGTCCTATGCAGAACATGGCTCTCGTTCACACTGGAGATCTGCCATTTGGCATGACAACAATGGGACCAGCTGCCGAGTCTCGCAACGGAACCAACCCAATCGCACCAGGTCTCAAAATGACTAATGCGTGCGCAATGTTCCCAATGTATCAAACTCCATTTTCAATCACGACGCTAAAGAAGTCAGGTATCACCAAAGTATCTGAAATCCCAGATGGCGCGAAGATTGGTTTTGGCCCAGCAGGATCGACTTCAGACACATATTTCCCACGTATGCTCGACGAAGCGCTTGGCGTGAAATTTGAGCGTCGCAACGGCGGATGGTCAGATCTTGGTGGTCAGCTTCAGGATGGTTTGTTGGACGTGATCGCGTTCGCAGCCGGTGTTCCTGTCCCTGCAGTTAGTCAGCTCGAAGTTCAGACTGAAGTGAATATCATTGAATTCACAGAAGAAGAGCAGAAGAAAATTACGGACGCCTTCCCAGTTGCAAACTTCAACATCTCAGCCGATGCGTACACGACTTTGAATGCTCCAGCGCGTTCAGTATCTATGTGGAACTTCGCAATCGCGAATTGCGACCTACCTGAGTCATTCGTGTATGAAGCAACAAAGGCTGTAATGAGCGATAACGCTCGCATGTTGACTGCCCACAAGGCAGCACGTTCGACGCTGCCAGAAAACTGGGACAAGAACAACGTCCTACCTTGGCACCCAGGTGCTGCGAAATGGTTCAATGAAAATGGCGCCGATATCAAATCGGACATGATTCATAAGTAATCATTTTGATCCCGGGGAGCCAGCTCCCCGGGAATTTCTCTCCACCCAACCGAATTCAAAATCATGACAACTGTAAATGACGAGCATCGCCTGATTGCTGAAGGAGTTGACGAGGAGCCTGTAGAGGCCAATCGTCGAATGTACATAGGACGCACGGCGACCGTTGTAATCTGGATCGCAATTATCTATTCAGCATTTCATATGTTGGCGCTCAACGGCGTTTCCATCTCCGGTATGACCGGTGGATTAATTGAAATTCCGTTATTACCGCAATTTCCAATCGAGACATGGAATTTTCGGATCGCGCACGTTGCAGGTGCTTTGTTTCTCGGTTTTGTTTTATTCGCTGCCCGACCTTTTAGCTCAGATTCTGACAACAGCAATTCCGGTTTAGTTCGTTATCTCGCTTTTCCATTGCTGGCTTGCGCACTTTTTTCACTCGGTGTCGCATTTTATTTTGGTTGGCAAATCGCAAATGGTGTCGCTTGGCAGGGCCTTGATGCCACAATTCGATTTAATGAAATATGGCTTTATGGTGCACCGCTTTGGGTGGCTGTATTTGGCTCAATATTTTTCGGTATGATCGATCGCTCCCCACGCCATGGGATGTCGTACCATGATGTTGTACTGGCAGTTGCTGCAATCGCTGTAGCTGCTTACTTGATCGCTATTTATGGCACATTAATGCGTAACTCCACTGGAACGCCATTTGCTCCAATTGGTATATCGATGGCAGCTGTAGCGGGAACAGCCCTTATTCTTGAGTTAACTCGGCGCGTAGCTGGATTAGCACTGGTAATCATTGCTGTGGTGTTCTTGATCTATGTGTTCGTTGGTGAATATCTCCCTGGATTCCTGAGTTCGCCATCGGTGACTTGGGAGCGATTTTTCAGCCAGGTCTACACTGATGCCGGCGTGCTCGGTCCGACGACGGCTGTATCTTCAACCTACATTATCCTGTTTATTATTTTCGCGGCTTTCCTTCAAGCGTCGAAAGTCGGTGATTATTTTGTCAATTTCGCGTTTGCCCTTGCCGGCCGTGCTCGTGGCGGTCCAGCAAAAGTGGCGATTTTTGCATCAGGTTTGATGGGTATGATTAACGGCACATCGGCCGGTAACGTTGTGGCGACAGGCTCGCTCACAATCCCATTGATGAAGCGGGTCGGATATCGAAAGCAGACTGCTGGTGCCATTGAAGCTGCGGCCTCAACGGGAGGCCAAATCATGCCTCCAATCATGGGTGCAGGCGCATTTATTATGGCGGAAGTGACTGGGATTCCATATTCGGAGATCGCAATTGCAGCGATCATTCCAGCAGTTCTCTATTTTGTGTCGATTTATTTCATGGTCGATTTCGAGGCTGCAAAGCTTGGAATGAAGGGGATGCGGGAAGACGAAATCCCACAACTCAACAAAATGGTTCGGCAAGTCTTTTTGTTCATTCCGATCATCATATTGATTGCCGCATTATTTATGGGCTATTCCGTGATACGAGCCGGAACCCTCGCAACGATCAGTGCTGCAGTGGTCAGTTGGCTCACACCACATCGGATGGATCTCAAGGGTATATTGAAAGCATTTGAACTTGCAGGGTCGATGTCGATTCAAATCATTGCAGTGTGTGCATGCGCCGGCATCATCGTTGGCGTGATTTCGTTGACAGGCGTTGGTGCACGTTTCTCGAGCCTTTTACTCGGATTGGCTGAGGCCTCTCAATTGTTGGCTCTATTCTTTGCGATGTGTATCGCGATTTTACTTGGAATGGGAATGCCAACTACTGCAGCCTACGCTGTGGCAGCGAGCGTGGTTGCGCCTGGTCTTGTGAATCTTGGCATTCCGCTTTTAACAGCACATTTCTTTGTTTTCTATTTCGCTGTTGTGTCGGCTATTACACCGCCTGTTGCACTGGCATCGTTTGCGGCTGCTGGAATCTCTGGTGCCAATCCGCTGGAAACGTCGGTCGCTTCATTCAAAATCGGAATCGCGGCTTTTGTTGTTCCGTTTATGTTCTTCTACAACTCGACATTACTCATGGACGGCGCATCGCTTGATATTGCTGTCGCATTCGTGACAGCCACTTTCGGGATTTTCCTATTGGCTTGTGCGGTTCAAGGCTGGTTTGTCGGATCGGTAGCGTCTTTATTCGTCCGTATTATTTTGGTGGTAGCGGCTCTGTTTATGATCACCGGAGGAATTTTGACTGATGCTATCGGGCTCGGTCTGACTGCAATCGGTTATTTCTCTCATCGATTATTCGATCAGAAAAAATTGAACCATGAGAACCATTCAGCACATGAGGAAACAGAGTGACTCAACATAAAATCGCGGTAATTCCCGGGGATGGAATTGGCAAGGAAGTGATATCAGCTGGTTTAGAGGTGCTTGTTGCATTGTCTAGCCATTACGAGAACACATTGGAATTCGAATTTCAGGAGTTTGACTGGGGCTCTGATCGTTACAAGGCTTGCGGTGCTCTGATGCCAGAGGATGGGGCTGAGCAACTGAAAGAATTTGATTCAATTTTATTTGGATCCGTAGGTGCTCCTGATGTGCCAGACCACGTCACACTGTGGGGATTACGCCTCGCGATTTGTCAACCACTCGACCAATACGCAAATGTGAGACCGGTGAGTGTGATGGAAGGCGTAGCTAGCCCACTTGCAAACGTCGGAGTGTCAGATCTAGATTGGGTGATCGTTCGTGAAAACTCCGAGGGTGAGTACTCCGGACAAGGTGGTCGTGCGCATCGCGGACTACCGATCGAAATAGCGACTGAGGTGTCGATATTTACGCGTCAGGGTGTTGAGCGGATTATGCGTTACGCTTTTGAAGTTGCTCGTAATAGACCGCGGAAACAATTGACTGTTGTAACGAAATCGAATGCTCAGCGTCATGGGATGGTGATGTGGGATGAAATCGCTGCAGAAGTAGCCACAGATTACCCGGAAGTCAGCTGGGATAAAATGTTGGTTGACGCGATGACTGTTCGCATGTCGATGAACCCAGGGTCTTTGGATACGATCGTCGCTACAAATTTACATGCCGATATCCTTTCAGACCTGGCTGCTGCTCTTTCCGGGTCGATTGGTATTGCGCCAACTGCGAACATCAATCCAGAACGTGATTTTCCCTCAATGTTCGAACCAATTCATGGATCAGCTTTTGATATCACGGGTAAAGGAATCGCAAATCCGATAGGAACCGTGCTCTCGATCCATATGATGCTTGAACATCTTGGTGAAACGGATGCTGCAGATAAACTCATGAGCGCGGTGAAAAAGACGGTCGCGGATCAATCAGCACATACGCCTGATTTAGGCGGAACAGCAATGACGAAAGACGTAGTTAAACGATTGATCGAAAACCTAGGTTAAGTCAGGGTAACGAAGTCGATAGGTTTCTATTGTTGAGTTTGGCCTGCGGAGTGGAGTGATGACTAATTATCGAATTGCTGTTTTAGCTGGTGATGGCATTGGAAAGGAAGTCATGCCTGAGGGAATCCGAGTTTTGGATGCCGTTGCACGGAAACATCAACTGGATTTGACATTCGATCACTTCGATTTTGCATCCTGCGACTACTATCTCGAACACGGTCAGATGATGCCGGACAACTGGAAAGAGATCATGATGGATTACGACGCAATCTATTATGGTGCTGTGGGTTGGCCTGAGACTGTTCCTGATCATATTTCACTGTGGGGTTCATTGATTCAATTCCGTCGTCAGTTCGAACAGTATGTGTGTCTGCGTCCTGTGAAATTGATGCCTGGTGTGCCATCGCCGCTTGCGAATCGTCAGGTTGGTGATATCGATTTTTATGTGGTTCGTGAAAACAGTGAGGGTGAATACTCAAGCATCGGTGGGATTATGAATGAAGGCACTGACCACGAATTCGCTTTGCAGGAATCTGTATTTACCCGCCGTGGCGTTGACCGAATCATGAAGTATGCTTTTGAGCTCGCTAAAACGCGTAACAAAAAGCATGTGACGTCAGCAACAAAATCCAATGGAATCTCGATTTCGATGCCGTATTGGGACCGTCGTTTCGAAGAGATTTCAAAACAGTATCCAGAGTGCACAACTGATAAATATCACATCGATATTTTGACGGCGCATTTTGTGATGAACCCAGATCGCTTTGATGTCGTTGTGGCGTCCAATCTTTTCGGAGACATCTTGTCTGATTTAGGCCCTGCGTGTACCGGAACCATTGGTATCGCACCATCAGCTAACATCAATCCAGAGCGCAACTTCCCGTCACTCTTTGAGCCTGTTCATGGCTCGGCTCCAGATATCTACGGTAAAAATATCGCAAATCCGATCGGTATGATTTGGAGCGGGGCGATGATGCTTGATCATTTGGGTGAGGGTGCAGCGGCTGCCGACATCATGACTGCAATTGAGGGCGTGTTAGAGACAGGCCCACATACGCCAGATATGAAAGGCTCGGCCAATACGCAAGAGGTTGGACAAGCGATTGCAGAGGCAATCGCTTAATCATCAGTCCGGTAAATACTCATCCTTCCAACGAAGCACAACATTGAAGCTCACTGAAATGCGTGTTTCGTGGGAAAGGTTTGGGTGTACTAAGTGATGCAAGAATGCAGGCCATAGCAATAATTGTCCGGGTGTTGGTTTGACCCGATGTTCCGGATCAATTTGCCCGTCCCCCCGAATGGCATTCATATTCGCTTGCGGTCTTGGGTCGTAAAAGCTGATGCAGTTCGGTGTCCGGTCATCACGGCCAGAGGGCAGCGTATCGTGCTCTGGAACTGCGACATAATAGGTGCCGCTTAACCAAGCATGCGGGTGGTTATGTAGGTTGTGATAATCCCCCATCCGGTTCACATTCGCCCACGCTTGAATAGCAAAATCGAGGTTGTAGTCGATCCCCAAGTTTTGCGCGTAATCGACAACAGCACGTTGCACCGACTGTTTGAGCCACTGAATCACC
>CBFHIN010000051.1:0-5887 GCA_965655875.1 Litorivicinaceae bacterium
CATGGAAGAACAAGACACTCTCGATATTGCCTTATGCCAGGGTCTCCGCTGGATTGACCTGTCGCTCATCGATCCACATCGTTTGGAATCGTCAGAAAATGGCCCTTTGATGCATTTGTCTCAGTGCTTAAAGTTACCTTTGGTCTCTCATCCGAGTAGCCTCGGTCGACTCATGCCTCATCAGTTACTCGCCATGACCGATCAGGAACACATGGACCGATACACCATGCGCGGTGATGACAACGATCCACTGGAATTTGAGGATATCCAGTCAGATGAGCAAGAACTCACACAAGCACCATTAGTTCGCTATTCCCGTCACGTCATGATCGACGCCATTCAGCAAGGCGCATCGGATATTCATGTGAATCCAACACCAACAGGATATGAGATCTTTTTGCGAATTGATGGATTTCTTGTCAAACAGCCAAGCGCCCCACAGCAACTTGAGCGACGACTCATTGCGCGAATCAAAGTCATGGCAAATCTTGATTTGACAGAATCTGGAACTGCACAAGATGGTTCACTAACAGTCATCGATAGTAGCCAAGTCAGACGGCGATTCCGCGTTTCTGTTTTGCCGTCACTGCACGGCGAGAAAGCGGTGCTCCGTTTGGTGGGGCATGCATCGAGTATCCCGCCAATCTCAGGACTCGGACTGACACGCGCGCAGTCCGAAACGATTCATCAAATCCTACAGACAACGCAAGGGTTAGTTCTCATCACAGGTCCAACCGGATCCGGTAAATCAGTGACGCTAGCCCGGATGCTATTGGATTTAGCCAGAGAGGATCGCCATGTCGCCTCTGTGGAGGATCCAATTGAATTTGAGTTACCGAACGTGCATCAAGTGCAGCTGAATCGCGCTCGGCATCTCGACTTCCCACGGAGCCTCAGAGCACTGTTACGACAAGATCCTGATGTGCTCATGATCGGTGAAATTCGCGATCAAGAAACGGCAGAAATTGCTTTACAAGCTTCTGAAACAGGCCATTTGGTGCTCGCTACGTTACATACCAAGCGGGCACAAGAGGTCCCAAATCGACTCTCTCATTTTGGCATCTCCGACCACCTCTTCAATGCATCAGTCCGCCTAGTCATCGCACAACGTCTAATTCGAACACTCTGCAAGATCTGCTCGGGTACGGGCTGTAGCGAGTGTAATCAGGGCTTCCGGGGACGCGCAGGTCTCTTTGAGTTTTGGAAACCAGGCGACCCCATACGAGACGAGCGTTTCGATTATCACGAATCAGTCGCTCATCATCTGAAACGTCACACGACCAAAGAAAAGGAAATTCAACGTGTTCTGGGACACATTCCGCATCAATCAACTGAAACGATTCCAATCGCTCTCGACAGAGGCCGAGACCTTGAGTCTCTGGGCACCGCTGATTCAATCAGGTCTCACCGTCACTGAATCCATTCAATTGCTCGCCGATGGTGCGGAACGCCCAGGTGATCGCGCTGCCTTTCAGCAGGTTCTAACTGCGCTTGGTCGAGGGCAACCGCTCTTCCAAGCCATTCAGCAGTCAGCGTTACCAATCTCTGAATCGGTGCGCCAAGGCATTCGAAGCGCGGAGCAAACCGGCAACCTCGGTAAAATGCTGGCACTTGCAGCAGAAAACGCACAATCGATTTGTGCGATGCGCGCCAGAGCGTGGGAAGCTGCTCGCTATCCCTTAATCATCGGCTGTTTGGCATTATTCATCATCACAGGCCTCATCATTGCAATCGTCCCAAAATTTGAGGCTTTGTATGCACGAGTCGGATCGGATCTCCCATTTGCAACGACTGTCCTTTTAGATCTATCCGCGTTGTTACAAAACCATGGGGTCATCACGCTGGTTGGCTTAATCACACTGTGTGTATTCGCTCGTTTTAGCTTTCGCTCAACTACCGGACGCAGGGTCACAGATTGGATCTTCAATCAACTGCCGGTGATCTCAAAGCTTCGACAAGAATTATTCTCGCATCGGATCCTTTCTCATCTTGAGTTGTTGATTGAATCAGGCGTCGTACTGCCGGATGCTTTGAAGGCAAGTGCCGAGGTGATCCCGTCGCCGTCCTATCAACGCTCATTACTCAATGCCTCTCGCGCAATTCGTCAGGGACAGCGTTCAGATATTGCACTGAGCCAGACATCCATGGCTCCCCTGGCTCGCCAACTGTGGACTATTGGTGTCCGCTCGGGACGTCTGACAGAGTTTTTAACCATCGGCCGAACCGTTTTAGGCGAACGACTCAATCAACGCATCACTATCATGACAAGCTTTTTGGAGCCAACCCTCATGGCAGGACTCGGCCTCTTGACCGGCGGTGTCATGCTCGCTCTTTACCAACCTATATTTTCATTGGGGGACACTCTCTAATGCTATGGATACTTATCCCACTCCTGGCGCTCATCGTATTGATTTCAATTGTTCGGTTACCGCGATTGATCGTTCTTTCTTCGATTACGGAATATCGATTTTTCAGCCGGGAAAAGACTTACGCAAAACATCTCGATCGAGACAGTCAAATCAAAGTCGTCCTACTGTGGCTTATTCTTTCAGTGATTCCACTGAGTCTTGAACAACCACCGCTATGGCAGGCAATGACGTTGGTTGTGACTGCATCCCTGTTGACCGGCGCGATGATCGACCATCGAACCGGACTGTTGCCATTTCGTATCGCTGCCGTCATTGGTGTTACTGCACTGTTTTACACGTCAATCCTGACGCCAGTTGATGTTCCGAAATATCTCGCGACCGGACTATTGATTGGTTTCTCATTACATTTGATCAATCAAATCGCGTGGTATCTGAAGCGTGTCACGCTTCTTGGTGGTGGCGATATTGCTTTATTAGTCGCGCTCAGTTTGTGCTTCTCAATTATCGAAATCAGTTTCATCATTTGGATCGCGTCCTTAACCGGTCTCTTTGAATCAAAACTCAAACGGCAATCAATGATTCGCTTTGGTCCTCATTTAGCGTGTGCTGCCTTGTGTTGTTGGTATCTAAAAGTCATCCTTTAGAAAAGGAGAACAAATTGAAACCACCTGTTTATGGACTCACCGGCGGCATTGCGAGCGGAAAAAGTACGGTCCTGAAAGCGTTTGAAGCTCTTGGTATTGATTGCCTCGACACAGACCAGCTAGCTCGAGATGTGATCGCACCGGGAACTGACGGATTTCAGGCATTAGCAGATGCTATCGGATCACAATATTTTGATGACGGCGCACTAAACCGGCTGCGGTTACGTGAAACCATGTATCAATCACCGAAACTCAAAGAAACCGTTGAATCTGTGATTCATCCACTCGTTCGTGATGCAGTCAACCAATGGCTCGAGTCTGATGCTGACTCAGCCTTCCGCATTCTATGCTCCCCCTTATTGATTGAAACAAATCAACACGCAGGTCTTGATGGCGTGATCGTGGTTGATCTTCCAGAAACAGAACAGATTAAACGGGGAACCCAACGTGATTTGCTGGCAAAAGATACCATCGAGCAGATTATCAAAGTGCAATTGCCACGCGATCGTCGGCTCGAGGCCGCAACTTATATCATCGATAATTCAGGTGATTTAGACTCTTTGATAAACCAAGTGACAACCCTTCATGAGCAACTTCAGCATGACTGATCCAGTAGGCCCAATCGTTTCCTGTCCAACCTGTCAGAAAGAAACCCGATATCACACAGATAATCCAAATCGCCCGTTTTGCTCGGAGCGTTGTCGGTTGATTGATTTAGGAGAATGGGCAGATGAAGGGCATCGGATACCTGGCCAGACGATTCCGCCGGAATTTAATGATCCAGAGATTGATACTCACTGAAAACCACGGATTCCTGCAACACCATAACCAAAGTACTTAAGTGTCGTTTGCAGATCATCTTTTGTGATCCCTCCGAGCGCATAGCTCGGAATGCCGATTTTGACAGCAAGTTCAGAAAAACGCTCCCAACCCAGTGAGCGCATACCATCGTGACTCGGTGTTTCTCTCACAGGTGAGATAAATACGGCATCTGATGGCCACGCTTGTTGTCGTTCAATATCGAATTCATCCCGAACTCCAGAGGTGATCGGCCATGGCTGATGAAGTCTATCTAAGGACGCAAGTGCTTCAGTGACTCGATCGGTTTTTCTTAAATGCACACCACAGCCATCAACGAAGCAACCCAATTGATCGAGAGTTAAAATGACTTGGTGTCCGCAATTGAGCGCAGACTCGATAGCCATATCGAGCTCACGGCCTGGAACCAATCCTCGAAAATAATTCAGACTTGGATATTCCGCCTGAGTTGCCCAAATAACAGGATCAAGGCCATTGGATGGATTGTAGATTCGAGCTGTTCGGGACAATCCGACTGCACGAACGATAGCCTGATTGGCTTCTGGAAATTGAAGATCACCAAGTGCGTCGGCTGTGAACCAATCGGTCAACTGCCCTTCACGACCTTGTGGCTCACCTTCAAATTCAAAAATCTCATATACCCACAGCCGAATGGCTTTATCACCATAGTCCCACGGAATTTGAAACATAAAGTGTGCGTCACGCGGCGTAATGCCGAGTTCTTCTTGTAACTCACGCGTTAAACAATCGCTTGCCAATTCATCAGATTCGAATTTACCGCCAGGAAATTCCCAGCGCCCACCCTGATGTGCATGTTGATGCCGCTTTGAGAGAAGTAAGTGCCCGTCACGCCAGATGAGCGCACAGGCAACTTGAATTTCAGGTCCGATACTCGGCATTGATTCGCACATACTCTTTGGTGAGATCGCACGTCATGACTCGGCAATACCCCGAGCCAGCTCCCATCGAAATCCGAATATCGATATCAGTTGGATTCATCGCTGTCTGCCCGGCTTCTTCGGTGTAGCTTGGATGACGACCGCCGTTTTGAACAATCTGCACATCGTTAATCCACACATTCACTTGATCAATCATGATGGAATCAACAGGAGCCCGGCCGACCGCTGCTACGATACGACCCCAGTTTGGATCAGAAGCAGCCAATGCGGTCTTAACCAACGGTGATAAAGCAACCGTATTCGCGATCACATGGGCAGCTTCGTCGCTCGATGCATTTTCACAAATCACGCGAACAAACTTTGTTGCGCCCTCACCGTCACGCGCCATCATTTCTGCCAAATCGTCGCACAAGACCGACAAGGCATTTGAGAAGATCTGTGCTTCTGGACTCATTGGATCATTAATGATCGGGTGACCTGCTTTCTGTGTTGCAACAAGGGCACAGGCATCATTGGTTGATGTATCCCCATCAACCGTGACGCAATTGAAACTGTGATTCACAGAATGAGTCAGCAAAGCTTGCAAACAGTCAGCACTCATCACAACGTCTGATGCGATCAAACCAAACATCGTTGCCATATTGGGATGGATCATTCCAGAGCCTTTGGCCATGCCTGTCAGTGTGACCGTTTGCCCCGCAATCTCGCACTGGATGTGACGTAATTTAGGTTCTGTATCCGTTGTCATAATCGCTTGCGAGGCACGCTCCCAATTCGCAATCGATTCACCACAGGCTTCAAGTGCACGGGGAAGTCCATCACAAATGGCATCAACAGGTAGGGGCTCACCGATAACTCCGGTCGAGAACGGCCAGATCGATTGTTGTGGTGCCTGCGTCAGTGTCGCCAGATGCTCCAACGTTTGCCGGCACGCGTCCATTCCTGGCCCACCTGTCCCCGCGTTTGCGTTGCCTGCATTCAAAAGCCAGTAACGAACAGACGCTGTCGCCTCAAGGTGTGCTTTAAGAAAATGAACAGGTGCAGCACAAAACTGATTAGTCGTGGTGACCGCTGCCCCGATTGACCCCTCGTCAAAGCCCATTACCAGTAAGTCATCGCGGTCTTTGTTTGCATACACCGGCGCGCGGACCGAGCC
>CBFHIN010000052.1:0-5831 GCA_965655875.1 Litorivicinaceae bacterium
CAAATTTCTTCGTCGGTTAACTTTCCATCATACGCAGGCATGATAGATTTGTAGTCAGCTCCCGCATACCTCTGAGGTCCATATTTTGTAAATTCAAAAAGCATCTGATCTGGGTGATGCCAAGTATGTCCTGTTTCATCATGGGGTGGTGCAGGGAGATATCCGGCTGCGTTCCGTTTCTGCCAGTTTGGTTGACCTTCCAAATCCGCTCCATGACAGGATGCACAATTACTGTCGTACACAATCTTTCCTGCAGAAACCTTCTGCTCATCAAGATACGGAATTCCTGCGGCAGTCGCTTCGCACCCAGAAAGAGCTGCGCAACAGATTAGGGATATCAATAGCGGGACGTCAAAGTTAGGTCTCATAAACTCCTCTTGAGCTTATATTCTATAGATTAATGATAGGCTCTTTTTTTTCACTTTCTAGACCACTTGGCAAGTTTGCTAAAAGATTGGCTTTAGGGAAGGGTCTTGGCATCACTGATTTTACAGGCAGCGGACGACCCGGTCTCATCGGACACGTAGAACATAAGGGTCGGCTCATTTGTGGCATTGATATTGGGTCCGCAATTGGAGCCTTTGTTAATCAGGATGTCAGGATCTGTAAATTGATAGCTTTCGTAGAAACAAGCGCCAGTTCCTTCGCCGTAGATTTGGCCTGAGTTCAACTGGCTGTAACGACGAGGATTTTCTGTCCAAATCTCTAAGCTAAGTGGTTCATGTCGAGGCTCTGTCATTGAGACTTTAAGGCGATAGGTTGCGCTACCGGTCGAGCATCGGTCAAAGCGCAGGCCAGATTCATTAGTGCAGATCAGAAATCCAGTTGGCGACAATTCACACGTTGGGCCCCAATACGCTGAACCAATCAATTTCGTTGAGTCGGGTGAGTCTGAGTTGACGTAGAAGTAGGTGCCAGCAGCGCCTCCGCCGACGGCAAGTACGCCGAATAGGATCAATACAATTTTCTTCATGCTGTATTTACAAAACTTCTATGAGTCTGAGGTATCTTTTACTGATTACGCCAAGCGCTTTGGTAATGTATCGACTTGTCGACTCGTAGCTTGATGCTCAAGTGTTCTAATCTTGGAGGTCGAGGTTTGTCGAGTCTCAGAAACGCCATCCATGGCGGGCTGTCTGCATCGCGATTACGGTACTATGCAGAGGGCAACACGGGGTTAAACACAGCTACCAATTCGCCGCTTGCATCAGAGTCATTGCGCTTAAATGGGACAATCAAAGACTCTTTCGCGTCCTTGTTTCTTATTGCGTTGAGGAGGAAATCACGTTCGTTGGTTTCCTCGCCCTCCACATAAATCTGAGTCACTAATTCTGTCGTTTCAGTGGAAATCTTCATGTGAATATGTGGCGCGCGTCCGGGATAAACGACAGGTTTGATGGTTTTGAATCGGTATCTGCCTTGATCGTCCGTCAACGTCTTTCCATAGCCTTGGAAATGCGGATCTTTACCGCCACCAGCGTGCGGATGATGATAGGCACCGAACGCATCACACTGCCAAATTTCAACACGTGCATTCGCGATGGTGTTTCCGTTCGTGTCGGCTACGTAGCCATGGAGATGCGTAATTTCACCGGACGCTTGGCCGTCTAAACCTTCGACGAATGTGAGATCCGCGTCACTATCAAGCGGTTGAGTAATTGGGTAAAAAGGACCAAGACTCTGTCGTGGTGTGATCTGAGCGTTAACGCCACGCGCCACAGAAAGAAGGGCAGCGCTTGCAGCCCCAGACAACAGATTTCGTCGTGATACGCCCATGGTTAACCTCCTCGAATGTTCTGAACCGTTTGGCTTTACTTATATGGTTTTGTAGAGGCGAACTGTCATCAATCAATACAGATCAAGCACTCAATTCCCGTTGTCGTGACTGAGACATCGTGTCGGTTTGAACGATTAGGCAGTGAATCCGGAGTCTTGAATCCAATCTCCACCCTCACAACGCCAGCACAGCTCAAATGTTCCAGGATTTCTCTCGTGGCATTGCAGGCAACACCATCCATCGGACTG
This sequence comes from Litorivicinaceae bacterium, assembly GCA_965655875.1. Lineage (GTDB taxonomy): Bacteria > Pseudomonadota > Gammaproteobacteria > Pseudomonadales > Litorivicinaceae > HIMB30. The sequence continues at coordinate 2,026 of CBFHIN010000052.1, forward strand.
TCTCTTCGACATCAATTCATTCAACACAATTTGAGCGATGTCAAAATCCGTCTCATGGTTCAACCAAACTTCCGGCCACATCTCAACAAACGGAAGTTCGCCGACACCGGATTGTAAATCTTGGTTTTTGATAAATGATTGAATGCCACGCTCCTGAAGCATCGCTTCAAGCAAGTGGGCTTCAATTAAATCAGAGGCAAGAAACAGTCGACGCATTGAGTTGCCCTGACCTTATCGTCGCAAAATCACAAGCCAGCGCCAGAAATTGAGCAGCTGGAATAGGGTGCCGGCAACATAGGTGAGGGCGGCTGCCCTCAAAATCGTCTTTGACGGCTTTAATTGCTCCGTTGATAGGTAGCCAGATGCAAGCAAGGGTAACGCTTTGTTGAAACTTGCATCGAATTCAACGGGCAGGGTGACAAGCTGAATCACCACACCATACCCAAGCACCAAAAATGCACCCAAGAGCGAAAATAATCCAAGATGTGGAGACAGCGTAAATCCGCCAATGAACGGACTTAAAGCGAGTAAAGCTGATCCAATCAATTGCGCAGTTTGCGAGGATTGCGCGAGGCGATGCCGCAATAAGAAAAAGGGTTCCCGACGCGCGTGCTGGATTGCATGCCCGCATTCATGGGCGGCAATCACAATTGCAGCTAAGGTTCGCCCGTTATATTTGTCTTCTGTCAGCGCAACCGATCGATCGATGGGGTTGTAGTGATCTCCATGTTCTGTGATGACCACCTGAACATCGTTGAGGTCAAATTTGTTGAGTAAATGTCGAGCAAGTTCACCACCTGTTCCAGGAAAGTTTGATTCAGGGGTTTTGTTATATTTTTTTAAAACATAGGACACCCAGAGATTGGGTCCGAACAAAACCACCGCAAAGGCAAGAATCCCTATGATTACCAGCATGGTTGTGTTTCCAGCTTCAGATCACTCGCAGACTGCATCAATTCATGCTCCTATTGATCATTGCCTCATCGATGGTGGTGATTCCGTAAAAGTCGACTCTGCTTCTTGGATTTGTGCCTTCCACAGCTCTGCGTATCGGCCACCTTGATGAATCAGCTCATCGTGACGACCCTGTTCTACGATCTCTCCATTTGCAAGTACGAGGATTTGGTCTGATTGTGTGATGGTGCTGAGGCGATGTGCGATCACAAACGTTGTTTGGCTCGCTGCGACTTGTTCGAGGTGTCCCTGAATTGCCGCTTCCGTGGCGGTATCCAATGCAGATGTCGCTTCGTCAAACACCATGATGGACGGATGCTTTAAAACCGCCCTTGCAATGGCGACCCGTTGCTTTTCACCACCGGAAAGCTTCATTCCACGGGTTCCAACCATCGTCTCCAATCCTTCAGGAAGATCTTTAACAAAGGACGTTAAACCGGCGACCATTAAGGCCTCAGTCATTTGGTCTTCTGTTGCATCGAAATTGCCATACAGGATGTTGTAACGGAGCGTTTCGTTGAATAACACAGTATCCTGCGGTACGACACCGATGGCGCGCCGCAGTTCGGCTCGTGAAACCTCTTGAATATCCATTCCACCAATCGAAATATGCCCGGCAGTTGGGTCATAAAATCGAAGTAGCAGTCGTGCAAGAGTTGTTTTTCCACTGCCAGTTTCTCCGACGACAGCAACGGTCTGCCCCTCAGGGATCGAAAAGTTGATGCCATTCAGTACGTCACGGTCCTCTCGATAGCCAAAACGGACGTTGGTGAACTCAATATTCGAGCGCATTGGAAGCGACTTGCCCGAGGCGACGTCACGTTCAACCGGCTCCGACAACACGTCGAAAAGGTTTTCCATATCAATCAGTGACTGTCGGATCTCACGATAAACGCTACCGAGGAAATTTAACGGCTGGAATGCTTGAAGCATGTATGTGTTCAGTGTGACAAACGCGCCCACTGTGAGCACACCCGATTGCACATCGAGCGCAGCCATGATGAGGACAGCCGTGACGCCACTCAAAACGACAAGCGTCTGGCTTAAGTTTAAAAGCATCAACGAGAATCGACTCTGGTTGGCAGCTGTTTCGTAGGTCGCCAAGCCTTCATCCAATCGTTGAGTTTCGTAGGATTCGTTTCCAAACAACCGGACGGTTTCAATATTGACGAAACTATCGACTAAACGGCCTGCAACGTGATTATCAGCAGTATTCATCGTGCGTCTGAAGCGGAGTCGCCAGGTCGTGACTTTGAGCGTTAATACGATATAGGCAAGCATCGAGAGGGCTATAATGAGTGCATAAGTTCCACCAAATAAAGCCCACACAATGACAGAGACGATGAGTAGCTCAATTAGGGTTGGACCCACGTTAAAAGCCACATAACGCAAGAGGAAGTCGACCGCTTTTGTTCCTCGATCAATGAGTCGATCCAGGGAGCCCGTTTGCCTCGACAGATGAAATGGGATTGGTAAGTGATGAAGATGCTGAAAAACATGACCGGTGAGTGAACGGATTGCATGTTGTGAAACCGAAGTGAACAACACTTCGCGTCCTTCAGAGAATACCAATGCGGCCAAGCGACTAATGGAATACGCGATCACTAATCCGAGCGCCCCAAGTATCCATACATCGATCAATGCATTTTGATCGAGTGTATCGACCGTTTGGCCGAGGATCCAAGGCGTCGCGAGGTTACTTGCTTTAGCGATCAAAAGGCATAAAAGGGCGCCGATCAGCCGTTTCTTTAAATCTGGACGGTCAGTCACCCAGAAGTACGGGAGTAGAAAACGAAATTGTTGGCTAAGTGGCATAGTGAGTAACTCGTGATGGCAGGATCATTGTTTGGATAAACGATGGAGGCAAGAATAGAAATTGCTAGCCGACGTTGAATGGCGCATTCAGTTTAATGACAAAGATCCGATACTATAAGACAGTAGATGATTGGAGTAGTGTGATGCGATTTGCCTAGTTTATACCTGTATTACTTACGGTATCGGGATGTTCCATGTTAACGGTTCAGGAGCCGAAACCTGCAATTTCAGTGTTGGATTCGAGCCAAATGCAAACAAGCAATGTCTACGAGCAATATGTCACGATCGCATCGTATTTTGAGTTGCAAGCAGACGTGCCATTTATCGCCAGATCTCGGGTGCAGGCGGGATTGCCCCAAGATTTCAAACAAACATTTGCATCATTGGCGGATCTCACTGAAGCGAACGCATTGAGCTATTTTTACCGTCATCCTGATCATGTTGTTGGCATGCAGACCTATCTCAATGACATCATTCGCAGTGGATACATTCCGCATGAACAAGGCAAAAAGCTCCTGTTAGCCGCGTTGAAAGGCTCACTCAACGGCTACGCGCAGACCGTATTGCCAGCAGCAAATTAGATTGCCTATCGCCTTTGTCGTCTGCTTTCGATTTTCTGTCTGCTTCTTGCTATAAAGAGTAGATAGAAAGCGAGACACATCATGAAAATAAAACATAGCATTCCTTTCGCGCTTTGCGTCTTGATCGCTTCCCCGACTTTTGCTGAAGGGATGGTTTTAAGCTGCTCGGCAAAAGCGGTTTATGGTCGGTCGAATGATCTCTCTGTCTATGAACGAGACGGACATAGTCCATCGATTGTGATTAATCTCACGGCGAATACCATTGCCTATGAATACAGCCGTGATGGGCGAAATTTTGAATTTTTATACGAGATCAAAGAGCAGTTTGATGGTGTCTTGTGGGCGTCTGAACCGAGTGAGACCGGTCCAAAGAATCATCTGTCATTTGATCTAAATAGCCTCAAGTTCTCGACCAGTCATCTCAATGGCGGATTCAATACACTAAAGTTTGGTACC
>CBFHIN010000053.1:0-5690 GCA_965655875.1 Litorivicinaceae bacterium
GTGTGGGTTACCGTGCGAGCTCTAGATGGTATGGCTTTGTGGTCTAAACTTGAGAACGGATTGCCAAGTCGCAGGTATTTTGGATAGTGATTTTTTGTTCTTTGTTTTACCAGTGTTAGTTAATCGAATATCGCTTAGAACCAAATAGTCGTATCACTCAATTCTAGGAATAGATAACGTTAGTTGGTTTTTCCGGCATTTGTTGTTGTAGCGCGAAAAAATTGTCATTAAATATTCATTATAAATTCCTTGTTATTGAACGAACTACTCTGAGAATGGAATTTGGTTCAATGGAGGCAATCTTATGAATACCTATCTGGTAACAGCACATTATACTGCGTCATCGATGCAGGGCATGATCCAAAATCCTCATAATCGTGAAGATGCGATTAGAAGCTTACTTGGGAAGTTAGATATTGAGCTTAATTCGGTTCATATGACGCATGGCGGAAAAATCTATATGGTTTGTCGTGGTACAGATGATGCGATCGGCTCGATGGCTATGGTTGTTATGGCGACTGGCAGCATTGATAACCCAACTATCGAACAGCTGGTATCTGCTGAACAACAGATGCAGTTTATGGAAAAAGCCCAGCAGGTTACGAACGCGTATAAACCTGCCAATGCAGGTTAGTGGAACAAGCATAAGGTGGGCGATTTCAACGCCCACCATCTTTAATTTTGGATTTCCCTGACGCTTTCCAGACTTTGATTAAACTGTGGACAGTTGCCGCTGTTCCGAGTAACAGCACGAACGCGAACGGCAGACCAGTTGATACAGCCATTGCTTGTAGCGCTATCAAGCCGCCCCCGAGTACTAGCGCAGCCGCAACAACTCCGCCAAGTCCACACCAAAAAATTCGTTGTGGTACTGGAGTTTTTAATTGTCCGCTAGAAGCCAGGCTGTCAATCACCATTGAGCCGCTATCTGACGATGTGACAAAGAAAACGATTGCCAGGAATAATGAAACAATCGTTGTAATTTCAGTGAGAGGAAGCTGTTCGAGCATCACGAATAGTTGAAGCGAGACCTCTGCAGTCGCGATTTCTGGATAACTGTCGTTGAGGGCGATTGCGGTGCCCCCGAATACAGTCATCCAGAGGATACAGCCGCATGTAGGAGCCAGAAGCACACAACCGATAAATTCACGGACAGTTCGTCCGATCGAAATTCGAGCAATAAATATCCCAACGAAAGGTGACCATGAAATCCACCAAGAGAGGTAAAAGGCGGTCCAACCTGTGCTGAACAACTGATCTTCCCGTCCAGATGGTGCCGCTAACGCTGGGAGATGCGTGATGTAGGCGAAAATCGAGTCGAGCAACAACGACACTAAAAAATATGTCGGTCCGAGTAACAAGATAAATAGTAAGAGTAGTGAAGCGAGTCCGAGATTGATTTCCGAGAGTCTTTTCACGCCTTTGTCTAATCCGAGAACTACTGAGCAAGTTGCGAGTCCTGTGATACAGACAATTAATCCCAGTTGCAGAGTCGTCGTATTCGCGACTCCTAAAAGATGCTCAATACCGCTGGCGGTTTGTGATGCCCCCAGTCCGAGGGATGTCGCAAGCCCAAACATCGTCGCAAAAATAGCGAGGACGTCGATTACGTCTCCGCGCCAGCCCCAAATTTTTTCGCCAAAGATTGGATAGAAAATCGATCGAACGGTGAGGGGAAGTTTTAAATTAAAGCGGGTTAAGGCGAATCCAAGTGCCATCATTGCATAGATTGCCCAAGGATGAAGCGCCCAATGAAAGAGTGTGGCGGCCATTGCTAGGCTTTGTGCTTTAGCTTGCTGGTCCGGTGCGCCAGTCAGTGGCGCATAGTCAGTTCGTTCTCCGTTAACTTCGGTTGGTCCGATCATTGCGCTTTGAAAATGCGCCAAAGGTTCCGCGACACCATAAAACAGAAGTCCGATCCCCATGCCTGCGGCAAAAAGCATAGAAAACCAAGCTCCATAGGAGTATTCGGGGCTTTTATCGTCACCCCCCAAACGTACTCTTCCGAGTGGAGAGAGTGCGATGAGGATTGCAATTGTCAAGATGATGTTGGCAATGGCGATCAATAACCAGCCTAATTGATTTGTCAGAATGTCTCGTAATCGTAAGAATATAATTTCTGCGGTGTTCTGAAAGCTCAATGTAAAAACGACAAATACAATGATGATTAACGCTGCAGCGCTAAATACGCTGCGGTTGATATCGAATTCAAACCCGAAGAGATATCCTCTCGAATTGGATTTCATTAACTGATTCATGAAGCCTCCTGCAACCTACATCGTAGCGTAGAAGTATTAAACCAACGTTGCAAAGCGATTACTCAAGTCTTTGAACGGGAAAGATTCGATTGGATGCTCTTAGAAGGCCATTCACCTCAGTCAAAGTGCTGATTCGTTGATTCGGTTTTGGTGTATTAAAAGTCTCGCCTCCTGCGTGGCCAAAAAATACGCAAAAAAACGTATAAGACTTTTGTCGCAGTGCGTGAGAAAAGCGGGATGTATTTTCTCTAAATAGGGCTTTTAGAGCGTTCTAAGATTCATTTGGATATAACAAAAATTTTTTTATTTCAAAAGGATATATGTCATAGCCAAATGATATTAGGGGATGGGTGCAACGTGAGTATTCTCATCATCAGGATTTCGTCTCATGGAAGGGGAAACAGATTAGGAGTACAACGTATGACTATCTCAGAATTTCTCGACCCTACTTTGAATTCACTATCAAGAGCTCCCGGCGAGTTTAAGTACACAATGTCGGTCATTTTGGCTGGTATGTGGTGTGTCATTTTCGGAATTTATACCGCTGAACTGACGTTCATTGGCTACAACATTCTTGGGCATGTTGCGCTGATTACGGGCATCTTTGTCACGCATCGCGTGTTCCGAACAGCTAAAGAGTTTTCGCCGAAATAACGGATAATATTGCCGGCCTCTGGAGATCAGGATATCGGTTGAAGGGGGTGGGTAATGTTCCACTCGAGTTTGACCTCGTGCGAAAATCGTTGGAATTACCACCGCAGTAATCGCTCATTTTTAGTTTGAAAAAATGACGGTGCAACGCCAAGTCGCCTCTCGTTTACCGACAGGTGAATCGGCTTGACCATTGATAACAACATGGTGATCAAGAAGGTTCGGTTTTGGGCTGAATTCTGGGTAAGTCTCGAGAACAAATTCTGGGAGTGCTTTTTCGCAGTCTCTCTGACTGTCGAAAGCATTCAGACTCTCATCTGCCGTCGCGTGATTCACCGATGCGACTGACCCGTCGTGCGTCAATATCATCAAGATAACGAATGTTTCCTTAATCATCGATTGGTTGCCATACAAAACATGGTAATAGCCTTTTGCTCTCAGTCAGGTAAGGTTTGATGATAACAACAATTGGTTGGAGTGATGTGATGAGAAAGCGACTTCTGATTCGTCCGATCATCGGTATGAGTCTGATTATTGGGATGGTTTCGTTTACATTAACTGATGGCTTTACGAACATACCTGATGACCTTGTTCTATTTGACCCGAAAGCGCTCTTATTTGTGATTTCGTTTACGGTGATTTATTCCTTTATGGTTGATACGTCGCGCTCGATTGACATGCATTCGATTGGATTGGGTGCGTTTTACGGAGGTGTACTTGGCTTTTTAATTGGCGTCATGATGATTTTTGATACCCCTTTGAAGGAGCAATCGGTAAGTTGGAAATATGCCGTGTTACCTTTGTTTTACGGGCTTCTGACAAAAGTGCTTGCAGACGCGTTGAAAAGCGCGTCCGTTCCTGACAAACAATTGAGTTTATTTTAAGTGCACGAGTGCTTATGAATGGCGTTGCCCATTGGCCTTTGAAGTTCCAGACGCAATCCTCAGGATTTAGCCTATGCAGTTCATGAGCTATTTAAATGAGGCCGTGTTCGGCTTGTCCCGCACTCTGCGGTGGAGCTATTTGCCTCCGCTGATGGTTTATCTGGCGGCGGGTATCTCGGGTCTCACGGCGATCGTTGGGACATTTTTCGTTAAAGATTATTTGGGTCTGTCAGCAGCTTTTTTGGCTGGGCTTGGATTTTGGGCCGGATTGCCTTGGGCGTTGAAGATGCCGATCGGTCATCTCGTCGATCTTTTCTGGAAACACAAACGCTATCTTGTTTACTTGGGCGCGCTTGTTATCACAGCGAGCCTTTTGATCATGTATGGTCTCATCCAGCACACCGCTGTCATGGCGAAGTTTCTATCCATTGAAGCGTGGTATGTCTTAAGTGTATTGCTCGCGCCGATCGGCTACGTTTTGCAAGACGTGGTTGCTGATGCAATGACGGTCGAAGCGGTTCCAGATTTTTCTGATGACGGCTCGCCGCTTGCTGATTCAGAAATCAAAGAAATGCATACCACCATGCAAGCGTTGGGTCGTTTCGCAGTCATCGGCGGCAGTTTTGCCGTTGCTCTTCTCAATGTGATTGTCTTCAGTGGTGTCGACGCATTGAGTCAGCCTGAAAAACAAGATGTTTATGCGAGTATTTATTTGTACGCTCTCGCGATTCCCTGCGTCTCGATTTTCGGGGTCATATTGGGTCGATACCTTCATACAGAGCAGAATATCTCGGAAAAATACACGAGAGCGCATGAGGTCAGACCCAACTGGCCAATTCTTCTAGGAAGTCTTGTCTTTGTCATTTTCTCTATCTCTATTGGTGCGTCAGATTTACCCCTTGCCCAAGAGCTCGTTTTTCTGGGTTCGATGGTGATTATTGTTTTCTTAATGACGCAATTAATTGCCTATTTGCCTTCAGATAAGCGATTGATGATTGTCGGTACAGCGATCGCAATTTTCGTGTTTCGAGCCGTGCCGGCCCCAGGTCCTGGTCTGACTTGGTTCGAAATTGATGTGTTGTTATTCGATGAGCAATTTTTATCAGTTTTAGGTGCAATCTCGTCAGCGCTCACGTTAGTCGGAATTGTTTTGTTGAGACCGCTTGTTGCGACTTATTCGATCGCGCGGATTATCGTGGTGTTGTCATTACTTGGTGGGGTGTTGTTTCTACCGAGTATCGGTCTGTATTACGGGCTGCATCACTGGACGTCGGCATTGACCGCCGGAATCGTCGATGCGCGTTTTATTGCAATTCTAAATACGGCGTTGGAATCGCCATTGGGACAGATCGCCATGATACCGATGTTGGCATGGATCGCGAGAAATGCTCCAGATGAGTTGAAGGCGACATTTTTCGCAGTGTTTGCGTCTTTTACCAACCTGGCGTTGTCAGCGAGTGCTCTTGCCACCAAGTACGTCAATGAATTGTTTGTCGTGTCTCGAGAGGTGGTCGATAAGGCCACAGGTCAAATCACCACGGCAGCAAATTATTCTGAGCTAGGCTTGCTATTGGTTTCCGTTGCACTGATCACTGTGATTGTTCCAATCGTGGCTGTCTTTATCGTGCAAAAAAGTCCATTGCGATCGGTAGAATAAACATCGCTATTGCAGTTGAGAGATGTTACTTTGGTCGGGCATCAAGGAAGTTATTGCGCCTGGCCCATTGGATTGGATGTTTGAGACAAGGTGGTTTCGATTTCCTTCAATCCTCTCTCCCCACCATTTAAGTTTTTTCCTCACTTGAGACAATGACCCTTGTTTCTGGTTGGTATTTCTCATGTACAAATGAAGTTTTTCGCTCGTCCGTCGATAATAAGATCTGAAAGGTTCGATATT
>CBFHIN010000054.1:0-5580 GCA_965655875.1 Litorivicinaceae bacterium
CTCAACCACTTCAACGAGTGTTCCGTCAGACGATCGACCAGCAATTTTTAATCCAGCCTGTTGTAAGCGTTCCAAATAGTCGTTGTTAAACTCCCACCGATGTCTGTGTCGCTCACTGACGATATCGGACGCATAAATCTCGGCAACTTTCGAACCAGGCGTCAACTGGCATTCTTCAGCACCCAAGCGCATGGTACCGCCCAAATCACTCTCTTCGGTTCTGATCTCGCGTGTCCCATCGGCCTTTGTCCATTCAGTAATCAGTGCGATGACCGGATGCTCTGCAGTCGGCTCAAACTCACTTGAGGTCGCTCCATCAAGACCAGCAACGTGACGTGCAAATTCAATGACAGCCGCCTGCATTCCAAGACAAATTCCAAGATATGGAATTTTATTTTCACGCGCATGGCAAACCGCAGCGATCTTTCCTTCCATTCCACGTTCACCAAAGCCGCCCGGGACTAGGATCGCATCCACGCCATCCAATAAATCAATCCCACGCTTTTCAATATCTTCGGAATCGATATAACGGAAACTCACTCGAGTCCGTGTTTGTATTCCCGCATGAATCACCGCCTCAATGAGCGATTTGTAGGCATCAAGTAAATCCATGTACTTGCCAACCATGGCAATCTCAATCGATTTCAGTGGATTCAGGTGCGCATCGACAACATGGACCCACTCGCTAAGATCGGCGTCCTGGCACTCAAGACTCAATTTATCGACAATTAATTCATCCAACCCCTGCTCGTGCAGCATGCTCGGAATGCGATAAATGGTATCGGCATCCTTCAACGGAATGACGGCGCGCTCTTCCACGTTGGTAAATAGCGCAATTTTTTTGCGGCTTGAAATATCAATCTCGTGATCGGAACGGCAGATTAAGACATCGGGCTGCAAACCGATCGAACGCAATTCTTTAACAGAATGCTGTGTTGGTTTTGTTTTCGTTTCACCTGCCGTCGCAATGTACGGGACAAGCGTTAAGTGCATCAATACAGCACGTGACGATCCCAATTCCTGGCGCAATTGACGCACCGCTTCCAAAAATGGCAATGATTCGATGTCACCGACAGTACCGCCAATCTCAACAATTGCGACGTCGGCATCTTGGGCACCGGCAATGATCTTATGTTTGATTTCGTCGGTAATATGCGGAATGACTTGCACGGTACCGCCGAGATAGTCGCCTCGACGTTCTTTACGTAGAACATCTTCGTAAACACGACCTGCCGTAAAATTATTCCGTTGTGTCATCCGAGTGCGGATAAAGCGCTCGTAGTGTCCAAGGTCAAGGTCGGTTTCTGCGCCGTCATCGGTGACGAACACTTCGCCGTGCTGGAATGGGCTCATGGTACCTGGATCAACGTTAATGTAAGGATCCAACTTCAACATGGTGACCTTCAGGCCACGTGCCTCAAGAATGGCGCCGAGAGAGGCTGCTGCTATTCCTTTACCGAGCGAAGACACCACCCCGCCGGTCACGAACACGAATCGATTCATGTTGACCTACAATCCTTTTGGTAAGCCCGTCATTTGGATGACGGAAACGTCGTTTTGGGATGGGTGACTAGGATACAGTGGAATCGCTCGTAATCCTAGAGACAAACCGCCACTCCCACTGTAACGAATGCGACAGTAGTCCTTGTTCGCGATAATCGATGTCGCCCCATCCAATGATTTGATCAGAGACTGCGAGTAATGGGGTTCGTTGACGGAGCCATGGAGGAACACCGAGTTCTTGGGCTAGTTGTTTGAGACTATGCATCGGGCGTTTCCTTCCGAGCCGAAAGCTCCGACCCCGAACACCCCAATACACAGCGACATCTTCAGATGCTGCGTTCGTTGAAATCGACAACACACCGTTCGGAAAGCGATATTCGATTGACTGATTCGGTGCAATTCTCTCATGGCGCGCTATCTCTTCAGTGGCTTCATCACCAATTTGCTCACAATCAACCCAATACAGTTTCTGGCCCCACTTTCGGATAACAACACCAGCGCCAATGGCGACCTCGGGCAACCGATCAGCTGCAGCATTCATGCATTGACGAGCAAACTCTGAAATCTGTAACGCAGACGGAGCAAATCGACCGTGAGCCTGTGCAAAAAATCGAACCTGCCAAACAATTAATGTTTCTGTGGATGCCAAATCAACCGATTGCATTCCGAGTTTTGGCAATTGATCACCAAGCGTCTCGCCGGCTTGAAACACGCGATCCGTTGCTTTCTTTGACAATTGCAGTAGTTGATCTCGCGCTTTAGGTGCGACACGCGACAATGCCGGCAGAAACTGAAGACGAATGTAATTTCTTAAAAACGAAGGATCATCATTGGACGGGTCGCTGATATGCTTCAAGTTGCGCGCGCTCAACACCTGCTTGAGCTGCTTACGTGATAAGGCCAACAGTGGTCGAACTAGAAGACCCGGTCCAAATGCTCGGATCACCGGAATTCCGGCCAAACCAATCAAACCTGACCCTTGAGATAAACGAATGAGAAGCGTTTCAACTTGATCATCTCGATGATGAGCCGTCATGACCACATCGCCAGCACCAACATCAGCCATCACTGAGGCGTAACGGGCTTTGCGGGCTCGGGCTTCAAATTCTGGTCCCATTTCGAGCTGTAAGTGATGCGCCTTAAAAACAAACCCTCGACGGCATGTCTCATTCTCAACAAATGACGTCCAATGATCCGCGTCGAAGGCAACACCATGATGGCAGTGGTGAACGATAATTTCGCGAGGAACGACCTTTGAAAAATCAGCAACTAGTGCCAACAACGCCATCGAATCGGCACCACCACTGATCATCAAATGCACACGATGATCAGGACCCGGCCAATGCGGCCGAATCAACCCGTCAGCTGCGACCGACACCGAATTGCATCAATCGCTGATAACGCGATTCAAGGAGTTGTTCTGAAGACAGCCCAGTCAAGATATCCAGTTGCGCTTCAATCGCATCACCAAGCGTCGAGGCAGCCTGCTCTGGAGCACGATGCGCCCCACCTAAGGGTTCGCGAACCAACTGATCAACTAAGCCCAATGAAAATAGACGATCTGCCGTGATTCCCATCGCTTCAGCCGCTTCGGGCGCATGTGCAGCACTCTTCCATAAAATCGATGCACATCCTTCTGGCGAGATCACCGAGTAAGTCGAGAACTCAAGCATCAATAATTTATCGCAAACACCAATTGCAAGCGCACCACCAGAACCACCTTCTCCAATGACTGAAGTCACAATCGGTGTTTTCAAACGAGACATCACCGCCAAGCTTTTCGCAATCGCTTCACTTTGACCCCGTTCTTCGGCATCGATCCCTGGATATGCACCTGGCGTGTCAATAAAGGTCAACACTGGCATTTTAAAACGTTCAGCCATTTGCATCAGCCGCTGACCTTTGCGATATCCTTCAGGCCGAGGCATTCCAAAATTACGTGCAACCTTCTCTTTGACAGTTCGGCCTTTCTCGTGACCAATCACCATCACTGGACGCCCACGAAATTCGCCAATACCGCCAACTAATGCTTGGTCATCGCCGAATAGCCGATCGCCATGTAATTCATCAAAGCCTTCAATTAGATGTGAGACGTAATCAAAGGTGTACGGTCTTTTCGGGTGCCGTGCCAGTTGCGCTTTTTGCCAAATCGACAGATCGGAAAAAATCTTTTCCGTCAGTGTTTTCGATTTACTCTGCAGGCGCGACACCTCTTCGGCAATATTGATTCCAGATTCCGTCGACAAATGCCGCAACTCATCGATCTTTGAATCAAGATCAGCAATGGGTTGTTCAAAATCGAGATAATTTGGATTCATGCGCGTTGCTGTGTCCTTGCAGAAAATTCGAGTTGCACTCGGTCTTGCCCAAGTAGCTCCTGTAACTCAAGTAGTAACGTGTCATTTGGATGCACTTGGTAGTGCTCCCCAAGCACGACCTCACCACTTGCGTCTTCGCCATTGTACGCGATAACGATCGGACACTCACCGCCCAAATGCGGCTGGATTTTCGAAAGCAAAGTCTCCGCAAACTCAGGGGCTTGCGTATTGAGATGAATTTTTAATCCAGACGCTGACTCTTTGCGCGCATTTTCGAGGGTTTCCACCTTGTTGGCACGCATCTTCAAACCGTTTGTGAATTCATCAAAACTGACATCACCCTCGATCACAACCAAAGAGTCATCCACTAATTTCTCTCGGCAATCGGCAAATAAGTCCGCAAATACCGTGACATCCATTCGGGCTGTTCGATCATCAAGCGTTACGATTCCGAAGGAGTCACCCCGCTTATTTCGAATCACACGTAATCCGACGATGAGACCTGCAACCCGCACAGCGTCTTTGCTACGCTCTAAATTCTCAAGCGCCTTGGCGCCAAGTCCCTTGAGATCATCTGCATACCAATCAATGGGATGTCCTGTCAGATAGAGCCCCAAGGTTTCTTTTTCGCCGCGTAATACGTCACGCTCACTCCAGCGCGTCACGCTTCGATGGTGCTGGTATGGATCAGCGCTCACTGTGGCTTCAGCGCCTCCGCCCAAGCCAAACATGTCATCGATTCCGACGGCTTCATTTCGTGCTTCTTGATCCGCTTGACCAATCGCGTCTTCAAGTGCAGACATCAAAACCCAGCGTGCTTCATTGAGCGAATCAAAAGCACCAGCTCGAATCAATGCCTCAAGTGCGCGACGATTCACTTTGCCTGTACCAACCCGTCGACAAAAATCGAACAGATCAGTGAATGCGCCATCTTGTGAGCGCGCATCAACTAATTGCCCAATGGGCCCCTCACCCAATCCCTTAATGGCGCCAAGCCCGTAAATCACTTCCCCGTCTTTGACAGAGAATTTAAAGGCGCCTGCGTTGACATCAGGAGGTCTGACAACAAGCCCCATTCGCCGACACTCTTCGATTAGTGGTACCACTTTGTCTGTATTATCCATATCTGACGACAACACAGCCGCCATAAACTCAGCCGGATAATAGGTCTTTAAGAACGCGGTCTGATACGACACCAGCGCATAGGCTGCTGAGTGCGATTTGTTAAATCCATAGCCTGCAAATTTCTCCATCAAATCAAAGATAGAGCCCGCGAGGTTGGCATCGATTCCTCGCTCGCCAGTTCCTTTCAGGAAAATACCGCGCTGTTTTTCCATCTCCTCGGGTTTTTTCTTACCCATGGCACGGCGCAGCAAATCTGCACCGCCCAAGGAGTAATTGGCGAGTACCTGTGCAATTTGCATCACCTGTTCCTGATACAAAATAACGCCATAGGTATTTTTGAGAATTGGTTCAAGATCCGGATGTGGATATTCGACTTTGGCGCGACCGTGCTTTCGATTAATGAAGTCATCAACCATTCCAGATTGCAGAGGTCCGGGGCGGAATAGAGCAACTAGTGCCACAATATCTTCGAAAGAATTTGGCTTTAAACGACGAATAAGCTCTTTCATCCCTCGTGATTCCAGCTGGAACACCGCTGTCGTATCACCACGACATAGCAACTGAAACACTTTCGAATCGTCCATCGGGATACGTTCAATTATCGGCGCATCACCTTGCGTTTCTGCAATCAAAG
>CBFHIN010000055.1:0-5445 GCA_965655875.1 Litorivicinaceae bacterium
ATGTAGGGCAGGTCTATAACGATTCTGTCGAGCTTGGTGATCTTCGTTATTCAGCTGGTCTAGCGCTAGCGTGGATGACTCCAATCGGTCCCTTATCGTTTACCTATGCTTCAGCGCTTAATAGCGAATCGACCGATGAAACCGAAGGCTTCCAGTTCTCTATTGGTTCGACGTTCTAATGCGTTACACGCTGGCTGAGCTCGCTCGGTTAACAGCGACTGAGTTAGTTGGAGAAGCAACATTTGAAGTGACTGAATTGGCCTCGCTGTCTCGAGCAGGTCAATCGAGTTTGAGCTTTCTCTCAAATGATGCGCGACGTGCTGAACTGCAAACGACTAACGCAGGAGCAATTGTCGTCTCAAAGGCTGTTGCCGGCGAACTGCAACGAGGGCTCATCTCCGATGATCCATATCGGACCTATGCCGAATTGTCTGTGTTATTCGATCAACACGGCATCCCATTTTCGGGCGAAGTCCATCCCACATCAGTGGTTGATTCAAGTGCAGTATTAGCTGATAACGTTTCGGTTGGTCCTGGCGCGGTGATCGGCCCTGATGTTGTTATCGGTGCTGGATCAGTGATTGGTCCGAACGTGACGATCTACCCACAAACGCATATTGGATTGGATTGTTTGATTGGTGCATCCACGGTCGTTGGCTACGATGGCTTTGGATTTGCCAAAGGGCGCGATGGTTGGGTCAAAATTCGTCAGCTTGGCGGTGTTGTCATCGGTGACGATGTAGAGTTGGGTGCGGGTTGTACCATCGACCGCGGGGCACTTGACGATACAGTGATTGAACACGGAGTGAAGCTCGATAATCAGGTGCACCTGGCACACGGTTGTCGTATTGGTGCGCGCACTGCAATGGCAGGCTATGTGGCTCTCGCTGGTGGGACTGTTATCGGTGCAGATGTCACTGTGGGCGGAATGACTGGTTTTACAGGACATCTGTCGGTCTGTGATAAAGTACATATCGGTGCAAATGCGCTTGTAACCCAATCGATTACGGTCCCTGGTGCTTATTTAGGTGGCGCCGGTGGTGTGATGAAAGCCGCTGACTGGCGTAAGAACGCGGTCCGGTTTCGGCAGTTAGACGCAATGTCGCGTCGAATACAGGTGCTTGAAAAACACCTGGAGAGAAAGAGTAAGGACTCATAATGCTTTTGGATGTCAAGGAAATCCGCGAATACTTACCACAACGGTATCCGTTTTTATTAGTCGACCGAGTCATCGAGCTCGAACTCGAAAAGCGTGTGAAGGCAATTAAAAACGTCACATGCAATGAAGATTTTTTTAACGGCCATTTCCCTGATCAACCGGTCATGCCAGGTGTTTTGATTATTGAAGCAATGGCGCAGGCCGCAGGTGTTCTTGGCTTTAAAACCATGGGTAAAAAACCGGCAGAAGGTTCGATTTATTTATTCGTCGGGGCAGATGATGTTCGCTTTAAACGCCAGGTGGTACCAGGGGATCAGTTGATTCTCGAAGCTGAAGTATTGCGTGTACGCGCAGGCGTTTGGAAATTTGGTTGTCGTGCCAGTGTCGACGGCGAAACAGTTTGCACGGCTACCATCATGTGCGCGGATCGCTCAGTTTGACGAAAATTCATCCGCAGGCACTGGTCGACCCTAACGCAGAACTTGCTGACGACGTTGAGGTTGGACCATTTGCGATCATTGGACCTGAGGTCAAAGTTGGTGAAGGGACCGTCATCGGCCCGCACGCAATTTTGAAAGGTCCGACCACCATGGGAGCGCGTAATCGCGTTTTCCAATTCGCGTCTGTGGGTGAAGACTGCCAAGATAAAAAGTACAAGGGTGAGCGGACTGAACTGGTTATCGGTGACGATAATGTGATTCGTGAAGGTGTCACCCTGCATCGAGGAACCTCGCAGGATCGAGGGATCACCCAAATCGGGTCCAAAAATTTGTTCATGTGTTACGTCCATATCGCACATGACTGTGTGATTGGTGACAACATCATTATGGCCAACAACACAGCAGTGGCTGGGCATGTGCATGTAGGTGATGGAGCGATTCTCGGTGGTGGAACCCTCGTGCATCAATTTTGTCGGATCGGTCAGTATGCGATGACGGCAGCAGGAACTGTTGTTCTGCAGGATATTCCGGCTTTTGTCACGTGTTCGGGAAATCGTGCGGAAGCACATGGAATGAATGTCGAAGGGATGCGCCGTCGCGGTGTCGACAGTGATGTGATCAATCGGTTGCGTGAGGCATATAAGACGGTCTATCGACGCGGTTTGACCCTTGATCAAGCAATTTCTGAACTCGACCAAACGACCGCCGGTTGTGAGGAAGTCGACGCGTTCCTTGAGAGTTTAAAATCATCACAGCGCGGTATCGTGCGCTGATGCAAATCTGTGTGGCGGCTGGAGAGGTCTCTGGCGACCAGATTCTTGCTCCCATTTTGTCGCGTGTCTCAGACCTTAAGCCTGCAGTTTTCAGCGGAATTGCTGGACCACACATGCAAGCCTCAGGCGCATATCCGCTGTTTCCAATGGATCGCTTGTCGGTGATGGGCATTATGGAAGTACTACCGCGAGTTCCAGAGTTGTTATCGATTCGTCGGCATATGAAGCACTATCTCGAAGTATCTGAGCCGTCTGCGCTCATCACGTGTGACGCACCGGATTTCAATTTGCCTCTTTGTGCTCACGCCAAATCGTTGGGGATTCCTGCGATTCATGTGGTCAGCCCATCGGTATGGGCTTGGCGTCGTCAGCGGATTCCGAAAATTGCCAAGCAACTCGATGCATTATTGTGTGTCTTTCCATTCGAGCCCGAACTGTATAAGGGAACAGGCCTACGCTGTGAGTTTGTTGGGCATCCGTTAGCGGCTCAAATTGAATTTAATCCAGATCCCGAACGCTCGCGTACCCCACTTGATCTACCGCTTGGCTGTCCAATTCTTGGAATCTTGCCTGGGAGTCGTATTTCTGAGGTGAAACGATTACTGCCGTTGTTTTTGGATGCCTTTGATCAGTTGATCAAACATCATCCAGAAATTGAGGCTGTGATACCTGCTGCGAGTTCGCAATTGTTTGAGAGGATTCAAGCGATGGTCGGGTCAAGGCCGATTCGGGTAGTGCATGGAGAATCCCGACAGGTCCTAGCAGCATCAACCGCTGTGTTGCTGGCATCGGGGACCGCTGCTTTGGAGTCGGTGCTTACCGGTCGTCCGACGGTTGCGGCGTATCAGATGAATCCTTGGACATATCGTATGGTGAAGGGCAAGTTACACACTGAGTTTGTGACTTTGCCAAATTTTCTTGCCCAAAAACCTTTGATTCCAGAGTTAATCCAAAATGACGCGACTGTCGATTCGATTGTGAGTGCATTGTTGCCAATGCTATTAGATCAGGTTTCCGATCAGTTCTTGATTGAAGCGCAAGCGATTCATCGCTCACTATCTGGCGATGTGACAGATCGAGCGACTGATGTGATCCTAGAGACGTTGCGGTGACGGCGGTCATTGGTGTCGACGAAGTGGGACGTGGTCCTTTGGCTGGGCCAGTGGTGACCTGTGCCGTCTTGTGGCCTGATGATCACGGCATTGCCGAGCTTGATGACTCGAAGAAGCTGTCTGCAAAGAAGCGAGAGGCTTTGGTTCCTTTAATCCGTCAAAGTGCATTGAAAATAAGTTTTGGTCGCGCCGAAGTTGAAGAGATCGATGAACTCAATATTTTGCATGCGACGATGCTGGCAATGGAGCGTGCTGTCTCCGGGCTTGGTGTCATTGATGCACCAATTTTCATCGATGGCAACCGAGTGCCTGATGGTCTCAAAGGCCGTGCTGAGGCAATCGTCGGTGGGGATGGGTCGGTTGCCGCTATTTCAGCAGCCTCGATCCTTGCTAAAGTGGCGCGCGATGAGGAAATGATGGCCCTCGCAGAGCTCTATCCCGGATATGGATTAGAGAGTCACGCGGGCTATCCAACCAAAACTCATATTGAAGCACTTGAGCGCCTTGGTGTGACGCCAATTCACCGTCGCTCCTTTGGCCCGGTGAAACGTCTGGTGGAGACAACATGACACAATTTGTCCATTTGCGGACGCATTCCGAATATTCCCTTGTTGATGGACTTTTCCGTGTCAAAGAGTTGGTCGGTCAGGTTGCCGAGTCAGGCATGCCTGCGGTTGCTTTAACAGACGAATCCAATCTTTTCGCACTGGTAAAGTTTTATCGCAGTTGTCTGTCGCAGGGCATTCAACCAATCATCGGGGCAGATTGTTGGGTCAAAGGCACCGATGGTTTCGGTCGATTGACACTGATCGCGATGAACGAGGTCGGTTATAAAAATCTGTTAGAACTTCTATCGCAAGGATGGCTGAAAGGGCAAGAGGGTGACTATGCACTGTTGGAGTGGGAGTGGATCACTGACCATGCTGATGGGCTAATTTGTCTGACTGGTGCAACTGAGGGTGAAATTGGTCGGCTGGTTGCTGCTGGCCAGTCCGATAAAGCCGATATGGTGTTGGATAAATACCTGAGTGTATTTGCGGATCGTCTCTATTTTGAGCTGACTCGCGTTGGATTGGCAGGTGAGTCAGCGCTTGCTCAGTATGGAGTTCGTGCGGCTGACCAGCGCAATATCCCGTTGGTCGCTACCAATGTGGCGTGTTTCCGGGAAGCGGATGATTTTGAGGCACATGAAACACGGGTGTGTATTCATGACAGCGTGACACTTGACGACCAGCGTCGTGTCCATCGCCACACCCCTGAGCAATGGTTGAAGCCACCAGAGATGATGGCTGAACTCTTTTCTGACCTGCCCGATGCCATCGCGAATACCGTACAAATTGCAAAACGTTGTGGTGTCCAACTGACGCTCGGACAGTATTTCTTGCCGGAATATCCTGTGCCCGAGGGTCTGACTCTCGATGAGTTTTTCAGACAATTTTCGCACGAAGGGCTGACCGATCGTCTGCAGGCAGCCGCATCCTTTGGCCAGTCACTTGATGAGGCCGAGTACCGAGCGCGCCTTGATTTTGAAGTCGACGTTATTTTGCAGATGGGCTTTCCGGGCTATTTCTTAATCGTTGCCGACTTCATCCAATGGGCCAAAGATCATTCGATTCCGGTGGGACCGGGTCGTGGTTCAGGGGCAGGATCGATTGTCGCCTGGGCATTAAAAATCACGGATTTAGATCCAATCGATCATGAGCTCCTATTTGAGCGATTCTTGAATCCAGAACGGGTATCAATGCCTGATTTTGACGTCGACTTCTGTATGGAGGGACGTGATCGCGTGATCGATTATGTGGCTGAGCGCTATGGCCGATATGCCGTGAGCCAAATCGTCACTTTTGGATCTATGGCTGCAAAGGCTGTCGTGCGAGACGTGACGCGCGTGCAAGGGAAGCCGTATGGACTCGGTGATCGGCTGGCTAAGTTGATTCCTTTTGAGGTTGGAATGACCCTCG
>CBFHIN010000056.1:0-5292 GCA_965655875.1 Litorivicinaceae bacterium
TCTGTATCTCTCAGTCCAAGGTAAAGAAGCACATTAAAGCTTGCCACTGACAGCAGAGCGAGAATGGTCAGAATAGGGAGATGTTGAATGATGATTCTGATTTCGGTTCGGACGGTTTGGATCACGAAGGGAGCTAAAATACAAAGCGCCAACAACCAGCGATAAAACGACATGGTGATGGCGCCGAGATCTGAGGCGAAGGCGCGGCCGACAATGAAATTTCCCGCCCAGAAGAGGGGCGGGAGTAACAACACAACATAGGGCCAGGAGCGCCCCATCAATCGGCCAAGCGGCGGTATTTGACGCGTGTTGGAATAATTTCACCGCCTAAGCGTTTCTTTCGGTCTTCTTCGTATTCGGTGTAATTTCCCTCAAAGAAGGTGGCTTGTGAATCACCTTCATACGCCAAGATATGAGTTGCGATCCGGTCTAAGAACCAACGGTCGTGAGAGATCACAAGGACTGTGCCAGGGAAGGCGAGGAGTGCTTCTTCCAACGCACGCAGTGTCTCGACATCGAGATCGTTGGTCGGTTCGTCGAGAAGTAAAACGTTCCCGCCTTGCTTTAACGTTTTGGCAAGGTGCAGTCGGTTGCGTTCACCACCAGAGAGATCTTTCACGAACTTCTGTTGGTCGCCGCCTTTGAAATTAAAACGACCTAAATAGGCTCGACTTGGAATGGAGTAGTTGCCAACAGTGATCATGTCTTGCTCGTCAGACACTTCCGCCCACACCGTTTTCGAGCCATCCAACGCATCGCGTGACTGATCGACATAAGCGAGTTCGACAGTATCACCGACTTCAACGGTTCCCGAGTCAGGCTGCTCTTGCCCCGTGATCATTTTGAATAAGGTGGATTTACCGGCCCCGTTTCCGCCAATGACACCAACGATTGCGCCTGCTGGAATTGAAAAGCTGAGATCATCAATCAGCATCTTGTCATCGAATGCCTTATTCACATGACTGAATTCGACCACCTTATCGCCAAGACGTGGTCCCGGTGGAATGTAGATTTCTTGGGTTTCGTTTCGTTTTTGGGTGTCTTGGCTTTGCAGTTCTTCAAAGGCCTTGAGACGTGCCTTGGATTTAGCCTGACGTCCTTTGGCATTTTGACGAACCCACTCAAGTTCACTCTTGATGGTCTTTTGCCGCGCTTCTTCTGATTTTTGCTCTTGCTCGAGGCGCTTTTCTTTGGCTTCAAGCCAGGTTGAATAGTTCCCTTCAAATGGGATGCCACGACCACGATCGAGTTCTAATATCCAGCCGGCTGCGTTATCGAGGAAGTAGCGGTCGTGGGTGACAGCCACCACTGTCCCGTCGAAATCGACCAAGAAGTGCTCAAGCCATGCAACAGATTCTGCATCCAGATGGTTGGTTGGCTCATCGAGCAATAACATGTCAGGTTTTTGCAGGAGAAGTCGGCAGAGTGCAACACGGCGCTTTTCACCGCCAGAGAGGTGTTCAATCTTGTCATCCCACGATGGCAGACGAAGTGCGTCGGCGGCTTGCTCTAACACACGATCAAGTTCCCACCCATTGACAGAATCGATTTGGTTTTGAAGATCGCCTTGCTCCATCAACAAATCGTTCATCTCATCATCGGACATGGGTTCTGCGAAGGCTGCTGAAATCTCGTCGAAGCGTGTGAGCAGTTGTTTGATTTCTGCAACACCTTCTTCGACGGCATCGCGAACCGTTTGTGTTGGATCAAGCTTTGGTTCCTGAGGCAGATAGCCCACATTGATTCCAGGTTGTGGACGCGCTTCACCGTCAATCTCTGAATCAACACCTGCCATGATTTTTAGGAGTGTCGACTTACCAGAGCCATTTAATCCAAGTACGCCAATTTTTGCGCCCGGAAAGAAAGAGAGGGAAATATCTTTTAATATCTCGCGTTTTGGGGGAACGATTTTGCTCACCCGATTCATGGTGTAAACGAACTGTGCCATGGAAAAGTTGGAATCCTGTAACAACCAAAGTGAAGGCGTGAGGATAGCAATAATTCGGCTGAAGGTGCGATCACTCGACCTGAACTATTGGTCACGGTATGCTCGATGCGTCTTATCGGGAATCAAACCATGCAAATAGTCCCAGTTTTTGGTGGACCAAAAACGCCGCAAATACTTTGGTGGATGACGGGGTTTATGCTCGTCCTTGAGGGATTAGCGCAATTGTCTGATCGTGGATGGTTTGGTGTTTATGACCTGCGCAGTGTCGTGATTTCCTACGGCGCGTTTTGGGATTTTTTGTTCCCACCAGGATCGGTCGATCAAGCACTCTTTCCAGGCCAAGCGTATGCGATGTTGATCACGCACGCGTTCTTACACGCAGGCACTGTCCATGTCTTAATGAACACTGTGATTTTTATTGCGCTAGGCAAGACCTTGGCTGTGTATTTCGGTTTGCGTTTAACGCTCATGACCATGTTATTGGGCGCGGTGAGTAGTGGAGTCACCTTCGGTCTTCTAGAGTCGACCTCGGCACCGATGGTTGGCGCCTCTGGCGTTGTATTTGCTTTGATCGGTCTGTGGCTTCAGGCATCGCGCGCTGAACTCAAAAGCTTGGGACGGCCGGGTCGCTCAGGAATGTCGATCATTATTGGTTTGATTGCGATTCACGTGTTGTTACATGTGTTTATGGGGGGGCAGATTGCATGGCAGGCTCACTTGGGCGGTTTTGTTGTCGGCTACTTCATCATGCCGTGGTTTATTGATCGAAATCGTCTGCCAACTCACAGCTAGTCTCTGACTGCGTATTTATTTAGGTTTTGTCATACGGTGCTTGGTGAGCATTGCCTTTGAATCTCGATGTGTTGGGACGTTTCCCTTACTTTTGATTCGAGTGCAATCGATTCCATGTCAAACTATGTCGATGTCGAATGAGAATCACCACCGTAATCCGTTTCTTGAACTGAAATTCTATGAGTTTGCAGCCGTTTCTGCGCTCGTCATCGCTTTCTTTCCGATTTCTCTGTTGGTGTGCTGGTTTGCATTCGGTTCACAGACGACGCGGTATTTAGTCGAGGCGATGATTAAAGATTGGATCCAAACAATGATCATTTTGGTTCTGGTTGTGCTCCTTTTGATTGGAGGTGTGATTTGGGGACTTGTGCAATGGCTCGTCTAACCCTGCAGCTCGGTCTGATCCTATTGGCTCTATCTGTGGCTCTGGGTGCGTTTGGTGCGCATGGTCTTGAGTCGATGGTGACTGAGAAGCGCATTGAGACTTGGAATACGGCAGTTCGGTATCAAGCATGGATGAGCTTATTGCTTGTCATTTTTGGTGCGGCTCGTTTGCAATGTGCTCGCTTTGTCATTCCGCTGATTGGACTGGGCATTCTTATTTTTTCAGGATCTCTGTATGCGTTGGTTCTGTTTGATCTTGGGGCCTTGGGCGCGATCACACCGATTGGTGGTGTTTTGATTATTGTTGGTCTTGTCTCGGCCGCGTGGACCGTTCGAATGCATCCCCCAAGCGCCTAGCTAATACAATTTGTGTGAGTCGATCGCATCGAGTGCGCGAATCGCGAACACTTTTGGAAAAAATAACGCAAAATCTGAACTTTTCTTCGAAAAAATGCTTGATTCCTTAAGAAGTTCATGTAACTGTCTGTTTCGAATTGATTTTTGCTTTGGAGATGCAATCTTTTGAGACGTTTTCTCAAACTGGTGCCATTTGTCCTGGTACTCACACTCTCTGGGTGTGCATTCGAGCCGGTGAAAACTGGGTACTCGAAAAGCCAAGTGACCAATACAGTTGAAAATGCCGCCATTCCGAGCGCAGCCGAGGATTCCCTCCTTGTATTCAGAACCAGCGGATTCAAACTCTGGGAAGATCAAGATGCAGAAGTTATCTTGAACGGAGAGCCTGTTGCCTTTTTCAAAGCGGGTGGTGCGAGTTACCTGCCTCTCCAAGCTGGCGTAAATACAATTGTCGTTCGCGAGCCCGAACATTTCTTAAAATGTGAACTTGAATTCGAATTTGAGCCTGGATCTGGTCAATTTGTTGAAATTTACGAGCGGTTCGATCCAGGTGCGTTGTTGGTTAGTTTCATTTTTGCCGATCTGCAAAGCCGATTGTTATACGACCCACATCCTGGCACGAATTGCGTTGGTGTCTATGGCCTATCGATGGGGCGTCTAGAGCAACAGCAACGAGCCGATGTGCATAAGGAATACAGCTTCCAAGTGGTTCAGCGCTGAAGCTGGTCTACTAGCTTTCGTTTGTGCTTGAACCCGCGAATGCCCTGCTCAGCGGAGGCGCGACCACCCTTAGATCTCGAACAATGCTCTTCTGTCAAATCGTGTGATCTCGATTCCTGACTTAAGCTCGCCAGTTTTCTGATACAAATTACGTGGTTCTGACGCATCAAAGGACGTTAAATGAAAATTTCTGTTGCCCAGGGATTAGAGTGGTTTGGAGTGCTGACTGCGATTATCTATTCGTTGTTGGTCGCTTCAAACACGGGACTCGAATTTGTTGGCTTCACTTTATTATTGGTGTCGTCTTTCTCGATCGGTTTATGGGCTTATCTGGGGAAACACCGCGGAATCTTGCTGCTGCAATTTTTCTATGCGACGGCAGGAATCATCGGCATGCTGCGATGGTTTTAGCGGATGGTTGGCATTTCGTATGCGGTAATCGGGCATAGTCGCCCGAATCCAACAACAATCGTCTTAGACACGAACCCAGACAGAGTCTGTCGCTAGACGGTAGCTCCCCACATGCTCGTGGTAGTACCTGCCAAAATCCTCGGGTGGAATCATGCTAACCCATTCGGTCCCATCTTCCCGTCGATACAGATGATATGTTTTTCCCACAATCGGCACAAAACTGATCGACGCATCGTACATCCGTTGGGTATCTTCGGAGGTCTCGACGAGTTTACGAAACTCGTCTTGAAGTTCATCGAATCGACTGCGGAGTTTGGATGACGCTTCTTTTGATTTGATTTCTCGATACCCGCTTGTATCGACTTCCGTGATGGCTGGTGCACTGACGCTATCACCATAGGGCATGGCAAACTTGTTATCCGCGACACGGTCTGGTTTTTTCATTGTTGTGGATCACTTCCTGGGTAGCAATATCCGTCGTCATCGTCGGTTTGTGCGGTTTGTTCACCCGATTCAATGGCGCCGGAAATCGTTTGATTTCGTTCTAGATGCTCCTTGCCGTTACTTTCCACTTCATCTTGAAGTTTGGATTGATTCGTTTTGTTACACATCAATCCTGACGCCCAGTATCGGCGATTGCCAAAAGTAAAAACAGACCAATGCCTAACCAAAGTAAAAAT
>CBFHIN010000057.1:0-4745 GCA_965655875.1 Litorivicinaceae bacterium
AGAAGGTCTTCGTTTTGCGATTCGTGAAGGTGGCCGTACTGTCGGCGCCGGCGTCGTATCAAAAATCCTAGACTAATAGATTAGGCGTATCGCCTGAAAAAAGAGCCCCGCCTAGGCGGGGCTCTTTTATTTCGGCACTAGTGGTTGACTCGTTACAGTCTGGCACATACAATGCCGCACCTTGTTTTTGACTGTCCGCACATTGCGGGCATTTTTGATTGGAGTAGCCAAGTGGCAGTACAGAATCAAAAAATTCGTATTCGGCTGAAGGCTTTCGACCATCGCCTGATCGATTCTTCGACTCAGGATATCGTTGAAACCGCAAAGCGTACCGGAGCCCAGGTTCGTGGTCCGATTCCGCTGCCGACGCGAATTGAGCGCTACACAGTTCTTGTTTCACCTCACGTGAACAAGGATGCGCGCGATCAGTACGAATTGCGCACACACAAGCGCATGATCGATATCGTTGAGCCAACCGACAAAACTGTCGATGCGTTGATGAAACTCGATCTAGCGGCGGGTGTTGATGTTCAAATCAGCTTAGGCTGATTAAAGACAGGGGTGCACTAAATCCGCGCACCCCAGTGACAAGCGGTCTGTTTGTATAACTTACTGTGGCCATAGCGGGTTAAGCCCCCTGTGCAGGCAGAGAGGAAGTCGAGATGACAATTGGAGTCGTCGGTCGGAAGACCGGTATGACCCGAGTGTTCACCGAGGAAGGCGTGTCAGTTCCTGTCACTGTCGTTCAAGTTGAACCAAATCGGGTAAGTCAAGTTAAAACCGTTGAAACAGACGGTTATCAAGCTATTCAGGTGACTGTTGGTGAGCGTCGCGCACAACATCGTGTGTCGCAGCCAATCAAAGGGCACCTGGCTAAGTCGGAAATGCGTATGGGTCGTGGTCTCTGGGAATTCCGTGTGGAAGATCTTGGTGAGCTTGCGGTCGGCGCTGAAGTTTCCGTGAATCAATTCGAAGCCGGGCAGATTGTCGATGTGACAGGTCAGTCGAAGGGTAAGGGATTTGCTGGTGCAGTGAAGCGCTGGAATTTCCGTACTCAGGACGCGACTCATGGTAACTCGTTATCGCATCGTGCCCCAGGTTCTATCGGTAACTGTCAGACACCTGGTCGAGTCTTCAAGGGTAAGAAGATGGCTGGTCATATGGGTGCCGAGCGAGTCACCGTTCAAGGTCTAGAAGTCGTCCGAATCGACGAAGAGAAAGGTCTGATCCTGGTCAAGGGTTCTGTTCCGGGAGCGAACGGAACGGACGTCATCATCAAGCCGACAGCGAAGGCCTGAGGGAGTCGAACATGGAATTGAATCTAGTTGCCGGTGGAACAGTCGAGGTCTCTGACCAGGCGTTCGGCCGCGAATTCAACGAGGCGTTGATCCACCAAGTGGTCACAGCGTACCTCGCTGGTGCGCGTCAAGGGACGCGTGCGCAGAAAACGCGTTCTGAAGTTTCAGGCGGTGGCCGCAAGCCATGGCGTCAAAAGGGAACGGGTCGTGCTCGTGCGGGTACGACGCGCTCTCCAATCTGGCGTTCGGGTGGTGTGACATTTGCTGCGAAACAGCAAGACTTTTCTCAGAAAGTGAATAAGAAAATGTACCGCGCAGCGATGCAGAGCATTTGGAGCGAGTTGGTTCGTCAGGACCGTCTCGTGATCACAGATGATCTCGGTATCGATACGCCAAAGACCAAGGCGCTGGCTGCAAAGCTGAGTGCATTGGAATTAACAAATGTGTTGATCGTTGCTGGTGAAGTTTCAGATGCATTGTATCTGTCAGCTCGTAACCTTCCGCACGTCGATGTTCGTGATGCAGACGCAATCGACCCAGTGAGCCTGATTTCTTTCGAGAAAGTGTTGGTGACTGTTGATGCGCTGAAGGCGATTGAGGAGCAGTTGGCATGAATCAGGAACGTATCTTTACCGTTCTGACGGGGCCTCATGTGTCCGAAAAGGCCACAGTTGTCGCCGATCAGAACAATCAATATGTATTCAAAGTGGCCTCAGATGCGACGAAGCCTGAAATCAAAGCGGCAGTTGAAGCTTTGTTTGAAGTCTCTGTTACCAAGGTCAATGTTGTAAACATCAAAGGAAAGACGAAGCGCACAGCGCGTGGCATGGGTAAGCGCAACGATACGCGCAAGGCTTATGTCACCTTGGCTGATGGCCAAGAAATTTCCTTTGCAACGGGCGAGTGAGACGGAAGTTATGGCAATCGTAAAATGTAAACCAACGTCAGCCGGCCGTCGTCACATGGTCAAGATTGTGACGCCGGAGCTTCATAAAGGAGCACCGCACGCGCCGCTGTTGGAAAAGAAATCAAAGTCTGGTGGTCGAAATAATGACGGCCGTATTACAACCCGTCATGTTGGTGGTGGGCATAAGCAGCACTACCGCGTCATTGATTTCAAGCGAAACAAAGACGGCATTCCGGGCAAAGTAGAGCGTTTGGAATATGATCCAAATCGCTCAGCGCACATCGCGCTTGTGCTGTACGCAGATGGTGAGCGTCGTTACATCATCGCACCAAAGGGTATGCAGGCTGGTGATCCAATCCGTTCAGGTGAGGACGCGCCAATCAAGGTCGGAAGTTGTCTTCCGCTACGTAACATTCCCGTTGGTTCGGTCATTCACTGCGTTGAGTTGAGACCTGGCAAGGGAGCGCAGATGGCTCGCTCAGCTGGTGCTTCTGTTCAGTTGGTCGCTCGTGAAGGTCGTCATGCAACATTGCGTCTTCGTTCTGGTGAGATGCGTAAAGTACTCGCCGAATGTCGTGCAACACTTGGTGAAGTATCGAACGGAGAGCACAGCCTGCGTCAGCTTGGTAAAGCCGGTGCGAAACGCTGGAGAGGTGTTCGCCCAACAGTTCGTGGTGTTGTGATGAACCCAGTCGATCACCCGCACGGTGGTGGTGAGGGGCGTACGTCAGGTGGCCGTCATCCGGTTTCACCATGGGGTATGCCAACCAAGGGTTACAAGACTCGCAAGAACAAGCGTACCGATAAGATGATCGTACGCCGTCGCGGTAAGTAAGGAGAGAGATAGATGCCACGTTCATTGAAAAAAGGCCCATTCGTCGATCTCCACCTTCTCAAGAAGGTCGAGACCGCAGCGGAAGCAAACGATCGTCGTCCAATTAAGACTTGGTCGCGTCGTTCGATGATTCTTCCGAATATGGTGGGATTAACCATCGCTGTTCATAACGGGAAGCAACATGTTCCTGTTTTGATCAACGAAGACATGGTTGGTCACAAGTTAGGGGAGTTCGCAGTAACGCGTAACTACCGTGGTCACGTTGCCGACAAAAAGTCGAAGCGTTAAGGATTAGGTGTAGCTATGAATGAAGTACAAGCACATTTAAAAGGCGCTCGGCTTTCTGCACAGAAAGCACGTTTGGTCGCAGACCAGATTCGCGGTAAGCACGTTGAGGAAGCGCTGAATACACTGAACTTCTCAACGAAGAAAGCTGCGCACATCGTCAAGAAAGTTCTTGAGAGTGCAATTGCGAACGCTGAACACAACGAAGGCGCTGATGTTGACGATTTGAAAGTCACAACAGTGTTCGTTGATGAAGGTATGACGATGAAGCGAATTCGCCCTCGTGCGAAGGGTCGTGCAGACCGCATCTTTAAGCGGACTTGTCACATCACCGTCAAAGTCGGACAGGCCTGAGGAGGAGCACTATGGGTCAGAAGGTTCACCCGAATGGCATCCGCCTCGGGATTACAAAGGATCACTCATCGGTTTGGTATGCCGAGCGCGGTGATTATGCAGATAAATTGTTTGATGACATCAAGGTCCGTGAGTTCCTTGATGCGAAACTGAAGAACGCTCAAGTATCAAAAATTTTGATCGAGCGTCCGGCGCAGAATGCACGTGTCACGTTGCAAACCGCGCGCCCAGGAATTGTGATTGGTAAAAAAGGTGAAGACGTTGAAGCGCTTCGCAAAGAACTGACACAGATGATGGGGATTCCAGTTCAGATCAACATCGAAGAGATCAGAAAGCCTGAGCTAGATGCGCGTCTTGTAGGCCAAAACATCGCGAGTCAATTGGAGCGTCGGGTTATGTTCCGTCGCGCCATGAAGCGTGCGGTTCAGAACGCAATGCGTGCTGGAGCGGAAGGTATCCGCGTACAGGTCTCTGGTCGTTTAGGTGGTGCTGAAATCGCACGGACAGAGTGGTATCGCGAAGGTCGTGTTCCACTCCATACATTGCGCGCAGACATCGATTATTCGACATATGAAGCGCATACCACGTATGGCGTGATCGGTATCAAAGTGTGGATCTTCAAAGGTGAGATCCTTGGTGGAATTGAAGCAGTCCGTGCTAGCCGTGAACAGGCTCGTGCGAAAGCTGCTCGCTAAGGGAAGAAGACGATGCTGCAACCGAAACGGATGAAATTCCGCAAGATGCAAAAAGGCCGTAACCGCGGTCTTGCAGAGCGTGGCTCTAAAGTAAGCTTTGGAGAGTTTGCTCTAAAAGCGACCGGTCGTGGTCGCATGACGGCGCGCCAAATTGAGGCGGCCCGTCGAACAATTACTCGTCGCGTGAAGCGTGGCGGAAAATTATGGATTCGGGTTTTCCCTGACAAGCCAATCACCCAGAAGCCTCTCGAAGTGCGTCAGGGTAAAGGTAAAGGTTCAGTTGAATACTGGGTATGCCAGATTCAGCCAGGCCGTGTTTTATATGAAATTGAAGGTGTGTCTGAAGAAGTAGCACGCGAAGCGTTCACGCT
>CBFHIN010000058.1:0-4595 GCA_965655875.1 Litorivicinaceae bacterium
GTCACCTCCGATGGATCAGGAAATTCTGCCAGCGTTTGTTCAAGCACTCCTGAGACAAGGCCTCGCCACCCAGCGTGAGCAGCACCGACCAATTCAGGACTTGCAAATAACACCGGAAGACAGTCTGCAGTCATGATGCCGATTGGGCAGTTGAGTTCCTCTGTTACAACTGCGTCAGCAGAGACTACAGCACTTCCTTTTTGCACGCGTATGACGTCAATTCCATGCACCTGATTCGGAAAGTAGACTTCACGACCGAAACGATCAGCGAGATGAGACCGGTTGTTCATGACAGCACTCTCATCATCACCAACATGCAAACCTAAATTAAAAGATCCATATGGTTTTGGTTCTGGCCCACAGGTCGTCTGCAAAGCAAGAACGTTCGAACCACACGCAATCTCAATCCAAGGATCAGACATCCACTTGCCTCAACACGCCCAACAATTCATTAAGATCGGAGGCAACTGGCACTTCAAATTCAATCGCATCACCACTGACTGGATGCATCAGACCGAGTTTTCTTGCGTGAAGCGCCTGCCTTGGAAATGCGTCGATCGAAGTTCGTGCCTCCTGCGTTGCATGACCAAGCCCGGGGCGGCCGTGGCGATACACGGGGTCTCCAACCAAGGGGTGACCAATGTGCGCCATATGCACTCGAATTTGATGCGTTCGACCGGTCTCGAGCTTGACATCAACCCATGCGCAATGAGCTGTTGTCTCAATCACTCGATAATGCGTCACTGCAGGTTTGCCTGAATACACGACAGCCATCTTGGTTCTCTGCAGCCGATGCCTGTCCATCGGTGCATCGATCGTTCCCTCTTTACTCGGGTGCCCATAGACCAAAGCGCTGTACTGACGACTCATCGATCGATCTTTGAGTTGCTTCACAAGATTCACCTGCGCTTTCAGGGAGCGGGCAACAGCCAAAACACCACTGGTCTCTTTATCGAGCCGGTGTACGATTCCCGCCCTCGGCACTTCCTCAAGCTCTGGAAACGAGGACAACAACGCGTTTACAAGTGTGCCAGACGGATTACCGTGGCCTGGATGCACGACGAGGCCTGCTGGTTTGTTGACAATGATCAGATCATCATCAGCGTGCACAACATCAAGAGGTATATCCTCTGCTGACCAATCAATTTGAGCATCGAGCTCTGCATCAATCACAATTTGTTCGCCACCGAGCACTTTATTTTTTGGCTTTAGTGGTGCTCCATCGACTAATATTTGCCCATCGGTCAGCCATTGCGTTAGACGAGCACGTGAATAATCTGGCATCAGACGAGCCAGTACTTGATCAATCCGTGATCCAGATTCCTCCAAAGGAACCTCAAACTGTGCTTGAATATGTGTCTTGGTATATTGCCGATCGGTCATTTGTCGATTCATCGAAACAAGGAATTCCATGATAACCCGGACCCTTAGCTTCTTGCTCATTTCTGTCGTACTTACTGCATGCTCACTGTTTGATCCAGAAGCCAATCTGAAAAGCGAGCGCCAACTGTGGGAGGAGGCGCAGGGGCATATGGATGGCAGTCGCTATCTTGAGGCCATCACATCGCTTGAAGAACTCGATCGTCGCTTTCCATTTGGTCAGTACGCAGATGGCACACAACTCGATCTGATTTACGCCTACTTTAAATCGTCAAAATACGAGCTTGCGCGCCTCACTTCTGACCGTTTCATTCGACTCAATCCAGACCACCCAGAAGCAGATTATGCGCAATACATGAAGGGCTTATCCTCCTATGCCTCCAATGATTCGATGGTCTCGCGATATCTACCAGGCGATGAGACCGGTAGAGATATCGGTGGTGCACGCGATGCAATTGATGATTTCAAACAACTGCTCGAACGCTACCCTGACAGCGAATTCGTTGAAGATTCAACGTTACGATTGATCTATGTCCGTAATCAGCTCGCTGAATATGAAGTGAATGTATCGCGCTACTACATCCGCAAAGGTGCGTATTTAGCGGCCGCGAACCGTGCGCGCCAAGTTGTTGAAGGATACCCATCGACACCTGCTGTGATTGATGCACTGATTGTGATGCATTTAGCCTATGAAGCACTCGGACTTCCACAAGAGTCACAAGATGCGCTTTTTGTTCTCTCTGAGAACTACCCTGAATACGTCGCCGGATCGCGCGGCGAGCAACGGCTCGCTGCAGGTGTTTTGTATGAGGAGGGAGAAACTCTGACTAGCATCGTCACCCTTGGATTTATGGGGAGCGCTGGAGATCTTGCAGACCGACTTGCTGCCTTCAGCGAATCACGTCGTCTCGACACCAGTAGACGACCGCAAGCAACACTCCGTCCTGCTGAAGATGCTCCAGCAATTGACGCACCACGCGTCGTCGACGAAGTTTTCTTCTAAAATGTCCAACGGTTTGCGATCGGATACCGCCGATCGCGACCAAACCCTCTCACCGTCACACGTGGTCCAACTGCGGACTGCCTGCGCTTGTATTCACTAATATCAACCAATCGACACATCCGTTTGACCTCATCGGGATCAAATCCAGAATCAATAATATCCTGTGGTGACAAATCAGATTCAATATAGAGCGACAACATTGTATCGAGCCGATCGTATGGCGGAAGACTATCTGAATCCTCCTGACCCGGTGCAAGCTCGGCTGACGGTGGGCGCACAATAACGCGCTCCGGAATCACTTCTTGATCACGATTTACAAAGCGTGCGAGATCATAAACGCGAGTCTTCCATACATCTTTCAGCACTGCATAGCCGCCTGCCATATCGCCGTACAGCGTGGCATATCCGACCGCCATTTCACTCTTGTTACCCGTTGTCAAAACCAAAGCGCCGGTTTTATTTGAAAGCGCCATCAACAACACACCACGGCAACGACTCTGCAAATTCTCTTCTGTGGTATCAACCGGGTGACCTTCAAAAAATGGGGTCAGCGTCTCCATAAACTCGCGAACCATCGGCTCAATCGGAACGATCGAAAATTCACAACCCAACAACTCTGCCTGACGCTTTGCGTCTGTGACGCTGATATCCGCTGTGTAGAGATATGGCATCATCACCGCATGCACGTTCTCAGCACCTAATGCATCCACGGCAACTGCCAAGGTCAATGCGGAATCAATGCCACCAGACAACCCAAGAACGGTTTTCTTAAACCCCGTCTTAGCAAAATAATCACGGACACCTGTGACCAGTGCTTGATACAACAGCCAGTCCTGCGATGGTACGGGCGCAATATCATGACCAATAAAATCTTGCCCATCCCACGTAATATCCAAGCATTCTTCAACAAAGAAATTCGCATGAGCCACGAGGTCTCCTCGACGGTTCACGGCGCAAGAGCCGCCATCAAAGATCAATTCATCCTGTCCACCCACAAGATTGACATACGCGATCGGAATCCCATTTTCTGACGCGCGATGCTGCAGGTGACTATGACGCTCCGATACCTTGCCTTCAGCAAAGGGTGACGCATTAACGACGACGATAAAATCAACGCCGAGTTCACAGGTGGCTTCAACGATGTGGGGAACCCACACGTCTTCACACACTAAAAGGCCAACCCGTGACCCGTTAATCTCACACACCTTTGATTCGGTTCCGTGAACAAAATATCGACGCTCGTCAAATACCTGATAGTTAGGAAGCGATTGCTTGTGGTAGGTACTTAGTCGTTTGCCATCTTGATACACCACGAGACTATTCCACAACGAAGCGGGACCGGCAGTGTGATTCCCAAGTTCCCAGACATCAGCCTCTCGTGGTATTTCACTCGGTGCACCAACCAATAGCGTTAAACCCCGGCTAATCGCACACAATTGAGGTTCTGCAGCATTCAGCTTGTCGATCAATGCAGGCCGCAATAGTAAATCTTCAGGTGGATAACCAGTTAAAGCTAATTCAGGTGCGATCAACATCGAAATACCATCTGCACGCGCGTTATTGGCAGCCTCCGCAAGTGCTTTCAGGTTGGCGTCGATATCACCAACCAAAGCGTTCATTTGCAGTAATCGAATCGTTGAGGATTGCATCATAATCGGTTCCGAGGTTGATACGGTTCTGGATCGATGATCGGGGTTCTACTGAGCATCTGATCGCATAATAATCTGCTCGAGGCAGGACTCAACACTACGCCATTGCGAAAATGTCCTGCATTGATCCAGAGTCTGTCAGAAATCGCGCCAATCCAAGGTGCACCCTCTGGGGATCCTGGACGAAAACCAGACCACTGCGCTTCTAGATCAACGTCGACAAGATCGGGAATGAGATCAACTGCAGATGCATACAACGACTCGCAAGCCGCTCGATCTGGTATTCTCTGAAACCCAACATCCTCAAGCGTTGATCCAAACACAATCCGTCCATCCGCACGAGGGATCGCATAGCGACCATCCGCCAGAATCACACGATTAACCAAATAGCAGGGACTGAATAAAAGCATCTGACCCTTCATGGGCTTAATCGGACAATTCAGATCAATAGAAGACAACAAGTCACCAGTCCAGGCACCTGTCGTCAGAACGATGCGATCTGCTTGTAGCGTTCTGTGTTGACAAGCAACTTGAGGAGTTTCGAGACTACCCTCTAAGCTGAT
>CBFHIN010000059.1:0-4518 GCA_965655875.1 Litorivicinaceae bacterium
GTGATTCTCGAACTATAAGGGTACTTAACTGTCTGCTCAAGTTAAGGCTTTTGGGTGAGCCGATAGACCCAAATCCCGATCCATTCATGTAAAAGGATCTTAAGTTGGTCTGATCCATGACTGAGGTTCCAGCGAAATTCTGTCGATGGTACTTTTGATCTGAAGTCGACAGGATAGGGCACTACGTTAATTCCCCTATCTTTAAAGATTTCATAAGCACGCTTCATATGAAACGCGGAAGTCACCAAAAGCCACGGCTTATTTCCGGCAAATCCAATTAAGTCTTTTGTATACAGTGCGTTCTCGAATGTGTTTCGCGATTGGTTTTCCAAAAGAATTCGGTCAGTTGAACCTAAGGCTTCATCGAAAAAACGAAGTGCGACATCACTTTCTGACAGAGCTCCACGAACAAAACGCCCTGAAAACCCACTGAACACAACCGGTATTTCTGGATAGCGGCGCATCAATCTCAAGGCTTCAGTCAACCGTTCAGCTGCGCCATTGAGGCTCACTTGATCATGTGCCTCTGTGACCAATTCATTGATTGAGCCACCTAAAATGATAATCCCTTCGATACGCTCTGGGGTTTGAGGGACGTGAGCTGTTTCTTGTTCGTAGAGGAGCGAGTTCCATATTGGCGTTGTGCCAAGGAGTAGTGTGCATGTAAGCGTCACGGCTGACAGTAGCCCAGTGATACGACTGCCCATCCAGCGAGTGAGAGCTAACGCCAAAATGAAAATTGCTAGAACGTGCAGGGGTTCTAGGAAAAACCAAGCGATCTTAGAAGCAATAAAGTACAGGTCATCCATGGTAGCAAGTGTACTGAATTGTGTTTTTGGTTGCCGCAAAATGTTGGTTTGATGTGTTATTCAAGCGTGCAGTGATCAGGTATGCTTTTGACAGTTAAATAGGAGTCCGGTGTGATCCAGTTCGGTGGCCCAAACTGTAAAGTCTGTCGATTAATTCGGGTTTATTTGTTGGTTGCAATCCCGGTGTTGATGATGATGTGGATTCAGCCGGACTTTCAAATTCCAGCTGGAGTCGACGGTCGTGCCGTTGTAGGTTATGCCTTCGGTATCGGCGTCGTATTGATGGTGGCCTATAAGTACTACACCGATATTTATCGGAAAAAACGGAAATGACCGACTCACCAAATTGTTGGAAATGCCGCTTCTTTAAGATCAGTTGGGATCCTCGTTTCCCCTACGAGTGCGAAGCAATGAACTTCAAAAGCCAAGCTCTTCCCTGTATTCAAGTGATGAGTATTGATGGCCGACATTGCCAGTGGTTCCGGCCAAAACCAGATGACGAATCGACCACCTCTGATGCCTCGACACCCAAAGGTGGCATTAAAGGCAACCAGATTGATCAGTCCGCATAAACCTAATCACGCACCATTAAAATAGGTTGTTGGAGTTGTGCAGCTTGTCGACACGATGTGGACCCTTGGAACAGAAAAATTGAGCAACCAAACCGATCACCATGCCACGAGCTGTCGCTTAACCAGAAATTTTTAACTGCCACTCCTGGGAAGACATTTGGATTCAGTGGTGGACTATCGCACGTTGTTTCAAGAATTTCTTCGAATTCGTCTTGGGTTGGCAAGCGCCACTTCTCGCCTGATTTGTTTGAAAAGTCGCGCAGATAGGATTCGGCTTCAATTTTTGTCAGTTCAAGCGGTTCGCCGAGACATTTTTTGCCTCTGAATGATTGTCCAGCCATGCAGCGGTACCAAACAGAGCCAGAAACGTGCTGTGCAAGCCCTGTTGTCGGATTAACGATGAATTTTCCGTAATCTTTCGGTGATTTGACATTCACGCAGTCCGGCAATTCTCGAGATCGGTCGCAACCAACTAGGAGGAGAAGTGTCATGCAAGTTATCAAAATACGCATAAATCACCTTTTATTGATCGAGGGTCTGTACTCTCGCTATCAGTTTCATACTATATCGGAACAAAACTGAAAAACGTTGAATGGTATAAATATTTCAATGGTTTTGCCGATACACTAAGTGCGGTGATGATGTTGCCGGAATCGATTCAATGGGAGAGTTAAATGGATATTGCAGCGGTCGTTGGGCTAATTGGTGCCCTTGCCCTTATTGTAATGGCGATGGGAGATCCAGGCCCTTTCGTTGATACACCGTCGATTTTGATTGTATTCGGCGGATCGATCATGGCGACGCTCTATCGTTCGACACTTCCAGAATTTTTGGGTTTTGCTGGCGTGATGGGCAAAGCTTTTGGTGGCTATCCTGACAAGCCCGATGAGTTGATCGTTCAACTTGGCGAGCTTGCGACCATTGCACGTAAAGACGGCATGATCGCGCTTGAAGGCCAAGAGATTAAAAATAAGTTTATGGCCAAAGGTATTTCTATGTTGGTGGATGGCACCGACGGTAAGTTGATTCGAACGTCTCTTGAACGTGAGAACGATCAGATGAAATCTCGTCATGCGGCCGGAGCTGGCTTCTTTGAGGCTTGGGCGGAAATTGCACCTGCGATGGGGATGATCGGAACACTCGTTGGTCTGGTATTGATGCTTGGCAACATGTCAGATCCGAAAGCGATTGGCCCGGCGATGGCGGTTGCTCTCTTAACAACGTTATACGGAGCGCTCCTTGCGAACGTTGTTTTGATTCCGTGTGCGATGAAGCTAAAAACAAAATCGAGTATGGAAGCGCTCAATAACGAATTGGTCATTGAAGGTGTCATGTTCATCAACGATGGTGGCAATCCACGAGTCATGGGTGACATGCTCGGATCATTCCTTGATTCGAAAGCACGTGAAAAAGCCATGGCGGCGATGGGTAACTGAGGCTGATTCATGGCTGATGATGACGAAAAGGATCTTCTGGAGGAGGAAGGCCTAGAAGCCGAAGAAGAGCTTCTAGAAGAGCCTGCCGAGCCCGAAGAGGAAGAGAAGAAATGTGAGGAGTGTGCCCCCTGCAAGGCAGGCGCACCTGCCTGGATGGCTACGTTTGCCGACATGGCGACACTGCTCATGGCTTTCTTCGTATTGATTCTGTCGTTCGCTGAAATGAACGTTCCGAAGTACAAGCAAATTACCGGGTCGTTGAAATCAGCCTTTGGTGTGCAGCGTCTCGTCCCGGTCGTTGAGCCACCGAAAGCACAAAGTCTTATCGCGCGTGATTTCTCGCCAGCGGTTGCGAAACCCACCCCGCAGCAAGTCGTAAAGCAAGACACCACCGACCAGATGAAGAAAGAGGTCGAGCCGCAAACTGACACGAAATCAGCTGATTTTGAAAACAACGAAGACTTCAAAACGGTACAACAAGTTTTGGCTCAAGAGATCGCTGAAGGTCAGGTCGAAGTCAAAATTGAAGATGAAAAGATTGTGGTTGAATTAACTTCGCCGGCAACGTCAGGTGGCGAGGGCGAGTCTGACAATGGCACTTTAGATGCGGGCATCATTGAGCAGGAAACCGTTGAGATGTTTGCCAAGGTTGCTGACGCACAGGCACAAATTGAATCTGAAATCGTCGTCAAAGATGCGAGTCAAGCTGATCAGGCAATGCAAGGTCAGAATGAGGGCGATAACGCCACTGCTGGTACAGCCGGTGACAGTCAAGGCGGACCAAGTGACAGTCAGTCTGTTGACGATTCACTTGAGAAACTGCGAATGGAGCTGTCGACCGAAATCCAGCAAGGTTTGGCCGAGGTGGAGCGTGAAGGCGATAAGATTATTGTTCGACTTGCAGAACAAGGGTCATTCCGCTCTGGATACGCGGATTTACAGCCAGGGTTCTTGCCACTTTTGAACAAAGTTGGCGATGCGATTGCAACGACAAGCGGTCAGGTGACAGTTGAAGGGCATACCGATAACGTTCCGATTGCCTTTAGTGAGCGCTTTCAGTCGAACTGGGATCTATCTGCCGCCCGCTCTGCTGCGGTTGCTGATTACTTACTTGGTAACACGGAGCTGCAACAAGGTCGCGTGACTGTTGTCGGTTACGCCGATAGTAAGCCGATCGCATCCAATGAGACACGAGAAGGTCGAGCAAAGAATCGGCGTATCGAGGTGATTGTGAATGGTGGTTAAATTTGCCACAGCGTGCTTCGTCGCTATTGCATGTTTCGCCACTGTCAGTCCGACTGTCGCGAATGTTGAGCCTGGCGTAAAAGCCTTTGAGCGTGGTCGACCTTCATCTGCACTCCGGAATTGGTTGCCGCAAGCGCGCGAAGGCAATCCGAAAGCACAAAATAACGTGGGCTTGATGTACGAGCGCGGCCTTGGTGTGTCGCAAAGTTATCCAGAGGCAATGCGTTGGTATCGTATGGCCGCCGATCAGGGATTGCCTGAAGCGAATCACAATTTGGGGCTCTTGTATTATTCAGGCTACGGAACTGAGGTGAACGAACGCGAGGCATTTAAGCGATTTCGGGCGGCTGCAGAAGAAGAGCTTCCTGAATCACTTTATATGCTTGGACTCATGGTGTATTTCGGGAATGCAACCAATGCGAACCCAGAAACAGCCATGCAGTTGTTTGAGGCTGC
>CBFHIN010000060.1:0-1796 GCA_965655875.1 Litorivicinaceae bacterium
GACTATGCCTGCTTCACGTGCCTCTTTGGCGAGAATCCCGCCGGCAAGCACGTCAGCTTCGACATTGACCATCACGATATGTGTCTTGCTCTCGATCGCCATTTTCGCGTGAGCGATACCGGCTAATGGATTGCCGGTAGCTTCAACCAAAACATCAATACCACCTGCATCAATCATGTGTTGAGTGCTGTCAAAGAACTCAGTTTGTTTGATGAGCTCCTCGCTCCACCCGACGTTTCGGCAGGCTTGCTTGGCACGCTCTGGGTCCAAGTCGGCAATGGCTTTGACTTCAAGTCCAACGGTCGTTGGGACTTGGCTTAAAAACATAGAGCCGAATTTTCCGGCTCCTATGAGTCCAACTTGGACAGGGCGTTCGGCGCGCTTTATGAGGTCATCGTAGAGGTACATAGGTGCTCCTTATTATTCGTGTTGGGCCGATTTGATATTGCCTTATCATCAGTCAATCCGCGATGATTAATGAGCGACATCAAGGGGTTTTCTCATTGCAACCGGTCTTTTTCATTGCTTTCGCGCAGTTTCTTGGCTGTTCACTCTGGTTTAGCGTGAATGGCGTCTCATCTGCGCTCATCGAGCACTGGAATCTAGAGGCGTCCGATATTGGACTTCTCACCGGTGCAGTTCAGGCGGGCTTTATTGCAGGGACTCTTGGTCTTGCGATCTCGAACATTGCTGACCGTTTTCGTCCATCACTGATCTTTTTATGGGCGTCCTTCATTGGTGCACTAGCGAATCTGTTATTCGCGTATCACGCGGATGGGTTAAGTGAGGGCTTGATCTACCGTTTTATCGTTGGCATTTGTTTAGCAGGAATCTATCCAATAGGTATGAAGCTCATTGTGAGCTGGTCGCCAAAGCTTCCAGGTGTTGGTCTTGGTCTTGTCGTTGGTATGTTGACCTTGGGTACTGCTTCGCCGCATCTCTTCAATGGGTTGGCATGGTCACCTGACTGGCGATACACACTCACTCTAGTCAGTGGGCTTGCGGTGGTCGGTGGGTTACTGGTCATTCTGATTGGCGAAGGTCCATTTGGAGTGAAACAGGCAGGTGCGATCCGATGGGGTGCCGTGTTCAAGAGCTTTGGAATTCCGCGCTTTCGAGCATCGGCGTTTGGCTATTTTGGGCATATGTGGGAGTTATACGCATTTTGGACTTTGGTGCCTTGGTTGGTCGCGTCGATTGTTGGTGAGGCAAGTCTGCTTGAGATTTCATTGTGGTCTTTTGCTGTCATCGCTATCGGCCTATTCGGCGCGGTTTGGGGCGGGCTCATGAGTTCGCGCTGGGGTAGCGGTCGCGTCGCTTTCGTATCGCTATTCATGTCTGGTGTCATGTGTTTAATCTACCCATTGCTGGCAAATACCTTTTGGGTGGCGATGCTCGGATTGATGGTTTGGGGCTTCTTCGTGATCGCGGATTCCGCTCAATTTTCAGCGATTTCCTCCAAATCTTGCCCTGCTGAGATGGTTGGAAGTGCCTTATCGATTCAGAACAGCATCGGATTTTTCTTGTCGATCGGATCGATTGTCCTTTTAACAACTTGGGTTGATCGGCTCGACGTATTTGTGGTTTGGCTTTTATTGCCGGGTCCTTTACTTGGGCTATTTGCGATGCGCTCACTGGTCCGAGAACAACTGCCGCATTCTGAAATCACTGGGTGATTATTTGAAAACGAGTTACTGTTCGGTCCTCTGAGGGGACCTATGCTCATATCATTTGTTTTTCCGCTGACCTTTGTAGTGCTTTGGGCATCTGCTTTTGCAACTGGATCTGTCGCAACA
>CBFHIN010000060.1:1806-4429 GCA_965655875.1 Litorivicinaceae bacterium
TGCTATCGGTTTCTTTCTTGTCGCTTGGATATTGTCTGAGTTTTCAAAGGTTGATCGTCGCGACCTAAAACATTCGGTGATCACCGGACTCTTATTCCATGGATTGTATCTTGGGGGTTGTTGGTATTCTTTTAGTGTGGGTATCCCAGCAGGGGTGTCAGCGCTGATTGTCTGCACACAGCCGATTCTTACAGCCATTTTTGCCGGGCTTTTATTGGGTGAGCATGTTTCGTTTAAGAACTGGATCGGATTAAGCCTCGGGTTTGTAGGCGCGGCACTCGTCTTAGGCGTTGATTTTGGCG
The DNA here is from genome assembly GCA_965655875.1 of Litorivicinaceae bacterium. Lineage (GTDB taxonomy): Bacteria > Pseudomonadota > Gammaproteobacteria > Pseudomonadales > Litorivicinaceae > HIMB30. The sequence goes on from CBFHIN010000060.1 coordinate 2,109, forward strand.
AGGAGTTTGTCGTTGCTGGTTTGGTTGCCAATGTCATCGCGCTTGCCTCAATCACAACCGCAACCATTTGGCAGCGAAAATTTTCACAAACGCTGCCACTTGCGACGAATAATGCCATACAAGCCGCTTCGGCAGCCGTATTTCATGGAGTCGTCATGTGGTTTCTTGAGGATCCATCGATTGATTTAACCCTAACATTTGGTCTTGCAATGGGTTGGCAAATTATCGCTGTCAGTTTTGGCGCCTTTACGATCTTGATGTATCTGATTAATCATAATTCGGCGAGTCAGACCTCGGCGTTATTCTTCCTCGTTCCACCAGTTGCAGCTGTGATGGGTTGGGTGCTTTTGGATGAGAGTCTATCGATGATCGATATCATTGGTTTTACGGTTGCAAGTACGGGTGTGTATCTAGCGACACGGAAGACGAAAGAAATCCAGGCGACTGACTAACCGTTTCAATCTATGAATAGAGTTGCGTTACCAGGCCTACAATCAAGGAAATGGTCAGAATGCTCGCAGTCGTTGAAATCAAGATCGCGATCGAGATGCGCTCGCTCGGAACGTTATAGTGGGTCGCAACCATGTAGACGTTTCCAGCCACAGGCATTGCAGCACAGGCGATCATTACAGCGCTTGCAAATGGGTCAATACCAAAAACCACGAGAGCCGCGATACCGACAAGTAGCGGATGCATGATCAACTTGTTTACTGATAAGTACAGTGGTGTGGAAATCTGGCCTGTTGCGGCAAAAGCCATCGATGCGCCGATCGCGAAAAGAGCACCGGGAGTCGATGCGCCTCCGAGGATTGTCATAAAACGATTTAATAGATCAGGAACCGGGATTTCAAACGCGGCCCACAGTAATCCTGTTGAAATTGAGAGAACCAGGGGATTTTTTATGAGACCGATACCGATTGTTTTGAACAGCTTCAGATTCAGTCGTCCTTCACGATGGGCGACGAGCAGGATCACGATGAGTGGTCCAAAAACAATCAGATCAATAATCAGGACCATGATGACATAACTGATTGATTGTTCGCCGAGTAGGATTGGAAGCATCGCAAGTCCCATCCATCCCATATTACCGATGACCGAGCATTGCGCTTCGATCACTGACAGCTCAAACGGCTGTCCTCTAAAGCGAGCGATGAAAGCTGTAGAGATGTAAAGAACAAGCGATCCGATCAAATAGGCTGCCATGAAGTCCCATTCAAGAATCTCCTTGAGTGAGAGGTTGGATGAGAATTTAAAAAGCATGGCCGATAACGCAAAGTAAAAAACGAACTTTGTTAAATGCGCAGTCGCCTCTTTTGAGAAAATCGAAACCTTGGCAGCGCCGTAGCCCAAGGCAATTAGCGCAAAGAATGGCAATGTATTGAGAAAGATGTGAAGCATAGAGATCATCAAATGGTTTGCGCGATTAAACCACAAAGGACGCGATCTTGTGGATTCTAAGTTTGCATGCTTTGATGCGAGCACAAGGAGAGAGCTATGACTGTAATCGATCGTCACCGAGCATCTGTACTGTTAATAGATATGCAGGAGCGATTAGTCCCTGAAGTCGAAGCGGGTGTCGCGATTGCAGAGATGGCTCGGCAAGTCATGACATGGCTCGCCTCACAAGACGCAACCGTAGTCATTACTGAACATTGTGCTGACAAACTGGGACCCACTGTTTTTGAACTCCCAAAGTACGCCACTTGCCTACAAAAACGCGCTTTTTCGGCATTAAAAGAGCATTCATTGCAAGTTGTAGCGCCTCAGGATCAGGTGCTTGTATGTGGTATGGAGGCTCATGTGTGTGTTCTCCAAACTGTTCTTGATCTTCTTGAAGCAGGTAAGCAGGTATTCATAATGAGTGATCTGGTTGCTTCTCACGATTTGGCCAACAAGATGTTTGCGCTTGATCGTATGAAAAATGCAGGAGCAATCGTCGTCACCACTGAGATGATGTTGTTTGAGTGGGTTGGGACGGCCGAAAATGCAAGTTTCCTAGACATGCTCCGCCTGGTGAAAGCATTACGGGCATTGAAAGCAGAGATGTCATGTTAATTCGTCAAGTATTTACACCGATTCTCATCTCTGCGTCTGTAGTGCTTTTAATAAGCTTCGCGATTCGCGCGAGTTTTGGGGTATTCCAAATTCCGATTGCGAACGATTTGGGCTGGTTTCGCTCCGAGTTTTCGCTTGCGATTGCGATCCAGAATTTGGCCTGGGGTATTGCCACCCCATTATTTGGGGCATTCGCTGAAAAACTCGGAGATCGTAAAGCGATCGTCGTTGGTGTTCTAGTGTATGCCTTGGGTTTAGGGCTCAGC
>CBFHIN010000061.1:0-4256 GCA_965655875.1 Litorivicinaceae bacterium
AGTTGTTGTGCTCTTCAATTCCAGTTGCGACAGCAAATACGTTCGGATCAAACACAATATCTTCAGGAGGGAATCCAACGTTTTCGGTTAATAGTTTGTAAGAGCGCTGACAGATTTCGAGTTTGCGTTGACGCGTGTCTGCCTGTCCGGTCTCGTCAAATGCCATGACAACAACTGCAAAACCGTATTGACGTATTTTTCGTGCTTGCTCGAGGAAATTGTCCTCACCTTCTTTAAGTGAAATTGAGTTGATAATCCCTTTGCCCTGAACGCATTGCATACCTGCTTCAAGGATTTCCCATTTCGAAGAATCGATCATCACAGGGACGCGAGAAATATCTGGCTCAGATGCAATCAGATTCAGAAAGGTGACCATGGCTGATTGCGAGTCCAGCATGCCCTCATCCATATTGATGTCGATCACCTGTGCACCGTTTTCGACCTGTTGGCGGGCTACGGCTAAGGCTTCATCGAATTCACCATTTAAGATGAGGCGTTTAAACATGGCAGAGCCTGTGACATTGGTTCGCTCACCAACATTCACAAAGCCAGTGGTGTCATCGGCGATAAAAGGTTCGAGCCCGGATAAGCGCATGACGGGTGTTTTCGTTGGCACTTGCCTCGGTGGATGCGTGGCCACTTTTTCAGCGATCAATCGGATATGGTCAGGTGTTGTGCCACAACAGCCACCGATGATGTTGACAAGTCCAGCCTGCGCGTATTCGGCAACGATATCTGCCATTTCCGCTGCATCGAGATCGTATTCACCGAATTGGTTTGGTAACCCAGCGTTTGGATGCGCTGACACAAATGTATCGGCGACTCGTGAGAGATCTGACAAGAAAGGGCGAAGTTCTTTGGGTCCGAGTGCGCAGTTCAATCCGATCGTCAATGGTTTTGCATGGCGTACGGAAAACCAAAAAGCCTCGGTTGTTTGTCCTGATAAAGTACGTCCGGATGCGTCAGTAATGGTTCCGGAAATCATGATTCGAATCTGAATGCCAGTTTCTCTGGCAATTTCATCAATCGCAAATAACGCGGCTTTTGCGTTTAATGTATCGAAAATCGTCTCGACCAAAATGAGATCGGCACCACCTTCTAAGAGTGCGCGTGTTGCATCCATGTAGGTTTCAACCAACTGGTTGAAGGTAATATTACGTGCGCCTGGGTCATTCACGTCGGGACTAATGGAGCAAGTCCTGTTTGTTGGCCCCAAAACGCCGGCAACCAAGACTGGACGGTCGTAACGATCAGCAACCGAGCGCGCAAGTTTGGCGGCCTCACGATTCAGTTCAGTTACCAGATCTTCCATTGCATAGTCGGCCATTGAAGGACGGTTGGCATTAAACGTGTTGGTTTCGACAATACTTGCCCCAGCATCGATATACGCTTGGTGTATGGACGCAATGAGTTCGGGCTGAGTGAGCGTTAGGAGGTCATTATTGCCTTTAAGGTCCTGTGCAAAGTCTTTAAAGCGTTCGCCGCGATAATCGCTTTCGCCGAGCCCTGCGCCTTGGATCATCGTCCCCATGCCACCGTCTAAAATCACGATGGATTCAGTCAGTGTGGACTCGAGCCACTGAATTCGTTCGTCACGTGTCATCATTTCCCCCGGACTCCCAGAGCGTGGCAGACAGCAAAGCTAAGGTCCGCTCGATTCAGTGTGTAAAAATGAAAATCGTCAACGCCCTCGCGCCCGAGATTTTCCGCTTGCGATACCGCGGCGTGAGCAGCAATCAGTTGGCGTGTGGTTGGATCGTCGTCTAATCCCTCAAACAGCGTCGCGAGCGATTTAGGAATTGACGCGCCACAGGCTCCTGCGAATCGGACCAATGTATTGAAATTAGTGACAGGTAAGATCCCGGGGATGAGTTCGACGTTAATGTGAGCAGCTGCCACTCGATCTCGAAATCGCAAAAATAACTCGTTGTCGAAGAAAAATTGAGTAATGGCGCGCTGACTGCCTGCATCAACTTTTCGTTTCAAATTTTCAAGATCCGCATCGGCAGAAATTGCTTGTGGGTGAGTTTCTGGGTAGGCCGCGACAAATAATTCAAATGGATGTCTTTGAAGAAGACCATCTACCAAATCTGAAGCGTAGGCGTAACCTTCGGGATGTGGAATATAGTCTGCCTCGGCACCATCTTCGGGGTCACCACGTAAGGCAACGATTTGGCGGACGCCCATACGCCAGTACTCATCAGCAATCGCATCAATTTCTTCTCGCGGCGCGCCAACGCAAGTGAGGTGAGGAACAGGGTTCATATCAGTTTTGGTCAGGATACTCTCAATGACCTGATGTGTTCGTTCCCGTGTTGACCCATCAGCGCCATAGGTGACTGAAACAAATTCCGGATTGAGAGGTGCAAGTCGTTCAACAGTTTTCCAAAGACTTGCCTCGGCTTCAGCCGTTTTTGGTGGAAAGAATTCGAAAGATACACGGGGAGTACTCATGAACGGTCCTTGGTCTTCTCAGAAACCAACAAGCTAATATCCAGAACATCGCCTGGAAGCACGTTGGTGGTTTGAATCATTAATCCAGCGTCTTCAAGCCAGTCCTGAATATCTGATATTTCGATGCTGACTGATGGAGGTGTTTTAGCCTGTGGCGCTGCTGTAAACGCCACTAAAAGCAGTCGCCCACCGGGCTTTAACACGCGAGTCGCCTCACGAATCAATGCATCTGGATTCGATGCAAAGTAAAGAACTTGATCGATGGTTACCGTATCAAAATGGCGAGCTGGAAAGCGCATTTGGTACATGTCTTCCTGCCGTACAGTGAGGTGTGGAAGATCTGCCTCTGCCAACGCATTGCGCGCGACCATGACCATTTTTTTAGAGAGGTCGATTCCGACACCGCTGTTCGCTAATGGTCCTGCGATTTTAAGCATCCTACCAGTGCCTGTAGCGACATCTAAGAGATGACCAACAGGTTTCCCTGAAAGCGCTTCTTGCACCGCGCCACTAAAACGTTGCTCATCACCATGATATTCGTGAAGTCGAAGCCAATCCGGTACCTCGGTTTCCACAAATTCTTCAGATAATTTGGCACGGGCGTGACGCAATTCGTTCAAACGAGCTTGATCAAGCTCCATCAAATCGTCATCCGCTGGCAGTTGGTCTAACAGATCTGAAACCAACTGCTGACACTGAATGTTTTGGGTGACTCGATAGAACACCCAGTGCTGTTCGCGAAAGCTCTCTAATAAGCCCGCATCCTGAAGAAGCTTCAGATGGCGTGATACACGCGGTTGCGATTGGCCGACAATTCGCATCAATTCTGATACTGTTAATTCGCCCTGGGCGCAAAGACGTGTCAGTCTGAAGCGAGTCGGTTCAGCAATCGCTTTGAGAGCGTCGATATAGTCGTCATAGGTTGTCCACATAACTAATATAATAATATAAAGATATCCTTATGTTCAATGGAGAATTGATGTCAGAGCCAACCGTACGTTTTCAAACCAGCCCGCTCACGCACAGTGACGGTGTCATGGGTGTCGCTGTAATGGACCGCCCTAAAGCCTTGAATGCCTTAGATCACACGATGATCCGTGGGTTATTAACTATTTTGGAAACCGTTGAGGCAGATCCATCCATTCGCGGATTATGGATTGAGTCATCTGCTGAAAAAGCATTTTGTGCCGGTGGTGATGTGCGCGATGTCACGAATGATGGACAGGCAGGAGGACTCGATGACTTGTCGGCCTCTGCTGATTATCTCGCCGACGAATACCTGCTGGATGTTTGGCTACGGAACTGCTCAAAGCCTGTATTTGCCTGGGGTGATGGTTACATTATGGGTGGCGGCATGGGTGTATTCCAGGGTGCCGATGTCCGCTTTGTGACTGAGTACTCAAATCTTGCGATGCCAGAAGTACGCATTGGTTTCGTTCCAGATTGCGGTGGTAGTTGGTTTCTAAACCGCGTATCGAATGGGCTTGGAATTTGTTTGGCTATGAGTGGAGCGACCGTTGGTGCCGCGGATGGATGCTGGTTAAACCTCGCAGACTGGCTTTTGCCTCGCGCCGAAAAGGCTGCAGTGTTTGATGCTGTTTTAGGATTAAATTTGAGCTCAAAAGAGCAGGCATTGTCAGAGATTGGTGCGCTACTCCATCAAGCGAGTGCAGAATCCCCACGTCAAGGCCCGTGGGAAGCTAACGGTGCTCACTTGGGCAATAGCATTCGACATCAATCTCCACTCGCAGTCTGGCATACAATGCAATCTTGGCATCAGCGATTACCGGAGCTTTTTGCTG
>CBFHIN010000062.1:0-4174 GCA_965655875.1 Litorivicinaceae bacterium
GATGGAACACTCGTTGAAGTGGTCGAGGTTGATGAGCATCCGTGGTTTGTTGGATGCCAATTCCACCCTGAATTCACATCAACACCAAGGGATGGCCATCCGTTATTTACGAGTTTCGTGGAAGCAGCAATTACCTATTCAAAGACTGGTGATAAGGAGACATTGTTCTCGTGAAGGCAGTGATTGATATTGGTGGTATGCCATGTTCAAACGCGCATCCGATGATGTTGTTTGGTGGCATGAACGTATTGGAGTCACGAGAGCTCGCTTTTGAGATTGCTGAAGTGTACGTCAACGTATGCCGCAAGCTCGAAATTCCATACGTGTTTAAGGCGAGTTTCGATAAAGCCAATCGGTCGAGCATCACAAGCTTTAGAGGACCCGGTTTAGAGCAGGGTCTGACGTGGTTGTCAGATATCAAATCACACTTTGATGTGCCATTGATCACTGATGTTCATGAGCCTCATCAAGCACGCGCGGCAGCTGAGGTCTGTGACGTCATCCAGCTTCCAGCGTTTCTGTCCCGACAAACGGATTTAGTGGTCGCTATGGCTCAAACTGGTGCGATTATCAATGTCAAAAAAGCGCAATTTCTCGCACCACATGAAATGCAGCACATCATCAGCAAATGTGCTGAGGCTGGAAATGATCGGGTAATCCTCTGTGAGCGAGGTTCGAGCTTTGGTTATAACAACCTCGTGGTCGATATGCTCGGTTTTGGGATCATGAAGCAAATGCAAGTCCCGGTGATTTTTGATGTCACACATGCTTTGCAAAAACCTGGTGGTCGAATTGATTCTGCTGATGGACGCCGCGAACAGGTCACAGAGCTCGCCCGTGCTGGTATGGCTGTTGGTCTGGCTGGTCTCTTTTTGGAGTCACACCCTGATCCTCAAGCCGCGAAATGCGACGGTCCTTCAGCGCTACCGCTCGATAAGCTTGAGCCATTTTTATCTCAATTAAAGGCCATTGACGGCCTTGTTAAATCGTTTGATGTTTTGGAGACCAACAGCTAATGACAACGATCGTCAAAGTAATTGGCCGCGAAGTAATGGATTCTCGCGGTAACCCAACGGTTGAGGCCGATGTGATTTTGGAATCAGGTGCGATGGGTCGTGCTTGTGCACCATCCGGTGCATCGACTGGTTCGCGCGAGGCTCTTGAATTGCGTGATCAAGATGCAAGTCGCTATCTTGGTAAGGGCGTATTGCAGGCTGTTGCGAACGTCAACGGAGCAATTGCGGAGTGCGTTGTTGGACGTGATGCGTCGGATCAGCGGGGTCTCGATGACGCAATGATCGCACTCGATGCAACGGACAATAAATCCAAACTTGGTGCTAATGCAATGCTTGCCGTATCACTGGCAACGGCCCGTGCTCACGCAGACGATCAACGGATGCCTCTATACCAACACATTGCTGATTTACACGGCAATACAGGAAAACTGACGCTCCCTGTGCCAATGATGAATATCCTAAACGGTGGCGAGCACGCGGATAATAACGTTGATATCCAGGAATTTATGATTCAGCCGGTGTCTGCCAAAAGTTTTGCTGACGCATTACGGATGGGAGCTGAAGTGTTCCACCATTTGAAGAAAGTTTTGGTGGCAGAAGGAATGAACACCGCAGTCGGTGATGAAGGCGGGTTTGCTCCAAATCTACCATCGAACGAAGCAGCACTTGCTGTGATCGCAAAAGCAGTCAGCAATGCAGGATATGAATTAGGTGACGACATCACACTTGCGCTTGATTGTGCAGCAAGTGAATTCTACAAAAACGAGCAATATGATTTGGCAGGCGAAGGGCGTCAGTTTGATTCAGAAGGGTTCGCTGATTATTTAGGTGGTTTGTGTGATCACTATCCCATCGTATCTATTGAAGACGGTTTAGATGAGAGTGATTGGGACGGTTGGGCATACCTAACGAAATCATTGGGTTCACGTTGCCAGTTGGTCGGTGATGATCTGTTTGTGACCAACACAAGCATTTTGAGTCGCGGCATTGAGCAGGGCGTTGGTAACTCGATTCTGATCAAATTCAATCAAATCGGCACACTCTCTGAAACACTTGATGCCATTGGTATGGCGCAACAAGCAGGCTATACCGCTGTAATTTCACACCGCTCTGGAGAAACTGAAGATACGACGATTGCTGACCTGGCGGTCGGAACTTCAGCCGGTCAGATCAAAACGGGATCGCTTTGTCGTTCTGATCGCGTTGCCAAGTACAACCAACTGCTGCGGATTGAAGAAGCGTTGGGCGCAGATGCAGTCTATGCAGGGCGAGGAGCCATTTACGGGCAGTCATGACCGGGAAAATCGTTGTTGCAGGATTGATCGTTTTATTGGGGCTGTCTCAATACCAGTTATGGTTTGGGACAGGGTCAATCTCAGAGTTGCAACGATTGACAGACGAACTCCAAAAACAAGAATCGGAAAATGATCGTCTGACCTCACGAAACGATGAACTCGTGTCAGAAATCAATGCATTGAAGACGGATCCCGAAGCCATCGAGGAACTGTTACGGTCTCGATTTGGTTATGTCAAAGAGGGAGAGACATTCGTTCGCTTGCTCCCTAAAGGAGAACTACCCGATGAGTAATCTTTGGGCGGTGATTCCAGCGGGTGGGAAAGGTCTCCGGTTTGGTTCGCAGGTTCCGAAACAGTACATGACCATCGCTGGTCGGCCCGTTCTCGATCATGTTTTGAGCGCATTTTTGAAAGTTGACGCATTTCAAGCGATTGTTGTCCCTGTGCCCGCGGACGACCGTCGCTTCCATGAGTTGAACGGATCAACTGACGATCGTGTTGTTGCGATTGTCGGTGGTACCGAACGTGCCGATAGTGTCCAAGCAGGTCTCGACTGGATACAAGCACAAGGGGCGAATCAAAGCGACTGGGTTTTCGTCCATGATGCGGCTCGACCGCTCATCACTCAAAATGAGATCTATGCGTTATTGGATGCAATTGATGCACCCAAATGCCCGGGTGCCGTTCTTGGGGTGCCAGCGGCCGACACGTTAAAGCGTGTTGATCAAATCTGCAGTTGTCCGGAAGAGACAGACAGTTGTATTGCTGAGACTGTTGATCGCACCGGTTTATGGCATGCAATGACGCCTCAGGTCTTTCGGTTAAGTGAACTTTTAAACGCACTTCAGTCGGCAAAAGAGTCGAATTTGTTGGTAACGGATGAGGCGCAGGCGATGGAAATACATGGGCAGTTGCCGTGGCTGATTCGCGGTCGACGCTCAAATATCAAGTTAACTTACCCAGAGGATCTGGAATTGATCGAAGCGTTGTTGACGATGCGTGAAGAGGCCTCCGTATGATTCGTATTGGTCAGGGCTTTGATGTGCATCGTGTTGAGCCTGGCGAAGGCATGACACTTGGCGGACTTTGGGTTCCTTGTAACTACCAAATCGTCGCGCACAGCGATGGCGATATTGTTTTGCATGCGGTGATGGATGCCATGCTTGGTGCCTTAGCACTGGGCGACATTGGTCAATTATTTCCTGACACAGATTCTCAGTTTAAAGGTGCGGATTCGGCTGAATTAACGCGGGAAGTGAGGCGTTTATGTCTATCAAAAGGGTACTCGGTATCTAACCTTGATCTAACCATTTTGTGTGAAGTGCCAAAAATCGGGCCGATCCGACAAGCGATGCGCCAATGTATTGCTGATGTCCTTGAAGCCCCCCTCGATCAGGTGTCTGTTAAAGCCTCAACAACCGAAAAGTTAGGGTTTGTTGGTCGTGGTGAAGGGATTGCAGTGATGGCATCTATTTTGATGCACGCCCATTGAGTCGATTGGTTTACGGTTCACAACCTATCGATCTGGCGTCACTTCCAAAAGCGCATGGTGCCGCTGTCTTTGAAGGTGGTTACCGGGCAGAGCCTGCTGATTTTGTTGTTACCGAAGATTTAGGTTTTGAGCCAGAGGGCTCAGGTCCTCACTATTGGATACTGATCCGAAAAATCGGTATATCGACTGAAGAGGCGTGCGCGCGCATTGCTGAGATCAGTAAAACGTCCCGAAAAGATCTTGGCTATGCTGGAAAGAAGGATACGCATGCTATTGCAACGCAATGGATCAGCTTACCGGAAACTGCGCATATCGAGGAAGGACCTGTTGATCAGCAGCTTGAGGTGTTGCGGGTCAGTCGTAATCAACG
>CBFHIN010000063.1:0-3990 GCA_965655875.1 Litorivicinaceae bacterium
GAAGCACGGCCTCAATCGTTGGTTGATCAAATTCGTTCGCGCGCACCACTAATCGAGTCGGTTCAAGCGCGACCTCACAATCACCCTTTTTTAGGTTGAGCGGTAGCTCACGTCCACGATAGCGCCAAATGGAATTATGTTCATACCGTGGAATTGGGATGGAGTTTCGTTTGGTATTCAATGTGAGCTTTGATTGAATCCAACCAGACTTGGATCGTACAAAATCTAAAACGATCTGATCTGAAATCGCCGACGGACACAAAACACGGATTTCACTTTGCGCCGTAATTCTGAGTTCAATAGTACGTCGTTTCGATGATCGCCTTACCTGAATCACATACTCAACCGAACTCTCTGGCTCAAAGACAACGTTCAGTTTTTTGATACCCTGACGAAACTGCATTCTTTAGCGCTTGAGTCGTGCCAGGAACTGATCGAACACACGCGCAAACTGCTGCGTATCTTTGGCTGAAAACGGGGCTGGCCCACCGTTAATCAATCCTGCTTCTCGCATTTGTTCTCGCTCATTACGACGGCGTAAATAGGCTTTCACTGATTCTTTGTCATACCAGGTTCCGCGTGGGTTGACAGCCAGACCGCCGGCTTCAACGACTTCAGCTGCCAGTGGCACGTCTTGTGTCACAACCAAATCACCCGGGTGCATCCGTTCTAAGATCACATTGTCAGCAACATCAAATCCTTTCGACACTTGCACGACCGCCACATGAGGGTGCGGCGGTCGTTGCAAAAAATCGTTAGCGATTAGAAACACAGGGATCGCGAGGCGATCTGATGCTCTAAATACAAGTGCTTTGATTGGCTTGGGACAGGCATCGGCATCGACCCAAATTGTAAAGCTCATCAATGACTACTCGTCACAAAGAGCGCCCGCGCGCTGAAACAGGCCATATGGTCTCGACAACACCGTTACGCACTCCGACATACCAGTCGTGTAAGTTACACGTTGGGTCGCAATGGCCTGGAATCAGACGGACACGGTCATTGATTGCGAAATGCCTATTTGGATCAGAGATCATGGTGTGTTCATCATTCACTTTCCTAGCCTGGCAATCCGGATAATCAAAAACAACAGGCAAACCGCTTTCCATACTCATCGATTTCAGGCCCGCATCACAAACGACTGTTGATTCGTGTCGGCTCATCACCGAACACAACACAAACAGCGCATGACCGAACTCGAATTCACCCAAGCGCCTCTTATCGGCATCTTCAATTCGACCGTAATCAGCATCCATAAACGCATAAGAGCCACATTGTAGTTCGGTAAATAAACCTGACTGTGCCTCAAGGGGAAATGATCCCGTCCCTGCGCCAGTGACCAAGTCACACACAATATTTTCCTCTGCCAAACGCCGAATGACTTGCCGTAGATTCTGTTCGACGTTTTCAAAGGCAGTCGCTCGTTCAGAGTAAGTTGTTAAATGTTGAGCCGCGCCGTTATAGGCTTGAATACCGGAGAACTCGATGTTCGATGCCATCGTAGCTGCTTTTGCGATTGCACACGCTTCATCAGGTGTTCGTGTCCCGCACCGGCCGGCACCACAGTCAACCTCAACCAGAATCTCTAAAGTCACGTCTTGAGCCACAGCGGAGCGATTAAGCTCGTCAATATTTTCAACATCATCAACACAAACTAGGATCCGCGCTCCCGTCTTTGCAAGCTTGACCAACCGCTCTATTTTTTGCGGATCTCTGATTTGGTTAGAAACTAAAATGTCTTTAAAGCCAGCGCTCACAAATACTTCAGCTTCGCTCACTTTTTGACAGCATAAACCTGAGATCTCGCCTAACTCTTGCTGTAATCGCGCAACATCAACAGATTTATGCATTTTCGCGTGGGCGCGATGTTTCAAACCCACGTTGCGCGCATACCGCCCCATGTGTCGGATATTTTTCTCAAGCACATCGAGATCAAGAATCAAACACGGAGTCTGCACCTCAGACTCACGCATACCAACTCGCGCCGGCACATCAAATCCTAAATCTAAATCATTCAAGTGCATTACTTTTCGTATCCTCTCAAACGCATCTCGCGGCTCAAGATAACGAAGATACTGTGATGTAGCCCAAAACAACATAGCGAAGAGTCTTCGCAAATGACACGATGACAATAAAACGCCACAAGGGTTCTTTCATGACACCGGAAACAAAGGTTAATGGATCACCAATGATGGGGACCCATGAAGCGAGGAGCGAAACCCAACCCCATCGCTCATACAGTGACACAGCGCGCTGGGCCGTTTTGGATTGAATATCGATCCGAGACGCATACCGATGATTTAAAAATCGACCAATTGCCCAATTAGTGAGCGATCCGAGAATATTTCCAACTGACGCAATCGCGATCAGCTGAAGAACCTGTTCCGGCGAATAAATAATTGTCCCAACGAGCAAAGCCTCTGACTGAGCTGGAAGTAATGTCGCCGCTAAGAATGCTGATATAAAAAGAGAAATATAACTCGCCATCGCCCAACACCAATCATTGAGCGCGTGAGTGTATTTGCATGCGTCAGTACATGCGAGGCTATCAATCTACTTTTTAAAAACCACCGAGCTCTGCACGGTATTGATATTTATCGATCATGATATCGAGAAGACCCATGACTGAGATCATCCCGACGAAGCCCATTGTTCCAACCAATACATCCATTTTATTCAACTCCAAAAAATTGACAGTGTGTTGGCTAGAGCAAATAGCGGGCCAACAAATTGGAATTGAAAAAAGTTGTTTGGGTATCACTAACTAACCAAGTATCGCTTCGAGAAACAACATGAAAAAACATGCCCTATTTGTTCTGACATCACACAGAGAGCTCGGTAATACAGGTCGAGGTACTGGATTTTATTACGATGAAATGGCAGCACCTTACTGGACTGTTCGCGACCTCGGCTGGGACATTACGATCGCGTCCATTGCTGGCGGAGTTGGATACCCTGATCCGAAAACCCTAGTTGAACCTGACAAGAGACCTCCCAATGTCGCTCGATTCATGAATGATGCAGAATCAATGAGGCTCTTAGAGACCACCTTGCCTGCGATTGAGGTCGATGGATCACAGTTCAATTGTGTTTTCTTACCAGGCGGTCATGGAGCGATGTGGGACTTTGATAGTTCGATCGTCGGTGACATCGTGACAGATGCATGGGCTGCAGGTGCAGTCGTCGGAGCGGTTTGTCATGGTCCATCCGGCCTTCTGCAAGCACAGGATGTTGATGGAACTCCGTTGGTCCAAAATAGGCGTGTTAACAGTTTTACCAATCGAGAAACTGAACAAATTGAACTGGTCGGAGTGGAACCATTTCTTCTCGAAACCCGACTCCGCGACTTAGGTTGTCACTTTGAATGCAGTGACAACTTCACTTCCCATGCAGTGAAAGATGGACGCTTGATTACAGGACAAAATCCGCAATCTACCGAGGCTGTTTGTCAACTTCTGAAAGAAACACTGGAGAGTTTGTAATGCTGACTACTCTACACGCACTAATTTTTGCTTGGCTTGGCGCCATCACGATGTTTACGTTAACGGTCTCACCAACTGTCTTCGCAACGTTAGAAGGACCCCAGGCAAGTGCTTTTCTACGCGCTTATTTCCCGCGGTTATTCAAATACGAAATCATGGTGGGCTTGGGGATAATTGGCTTGAGCATCGGTTTATCTACCAACGGCGCGACTTATCAATATGGGATCAGCGTCGGGCTCGTCGTGACCATCCTCGCCTACCTCAACCTCCGAGTGATCATGCCAAAAGTCAATGTCGTATCAGATCAACTCGCTGCTAATCCCACACCCGAGACGAAGAGACGATTTGGAATATTGCATGGCCTGTCGGTCGGATTTTTCGGAATCAATGCGATTTGGATGATTGCCCTGTTCGCTTTTGGTTAAAGGTTGGACTGTCTGACTGATGGCTAGCACAGCAGGGATGATCTACGCAGTCATCATTTGCGCTATCGGTGGTTTTATTGGCC
>CBFHIN010000064.1:0-3503 GCA_965655875.1 Litorivicinaceae bacterium
GGTCTTAACATGCTCCGGCGGACCGTTTCGGGAGTGGTCGCGTGAGGCGATGGCTACAGCAACTCCAGAACAGGCAGTTGCGCATCCTAATTGGTCGATGGGTCGGAAAATTTCTGTTGATTCGGCGACTCTGATGAACAAAGGGCTTGAGTTAATCGAAGCGACGCACTTGTTCGGAGTAGCAGAAAGTTCCATCGATGTGGTGATTCATCCGGAATCAACGGTGCACTCATTGGTTGAATTCGTCGATGGATCAATGCTTGCCCAGCTAGGAAGTCCCGACATGCGGATTCCGATCGCGCACGCGCTTGGGTTTCCAGATCGATTGGGGATCGACGTTGAGCGGTTATCGTTGACCAAACTCTCCGAACTTCATTTTGAACCTGTAAATCATACGTCCTTCCCAGGACTCGGTCTGGCTCGACAAGCAAGTGCAGAGGGCGGCGATCGTCCGATTATCCTAAATGCAGCGAATGAAATAGCAGTTGAGGCGTTTTTAAATCAACAGATTGGTTTTCATGAAATCACTGAACTTGTGTCCGATTGCTTGAATCAGATTGCGAGACAGCCTATATCCTCTATTGATGATGTGCTGGCAATTGATACGATGAGTCGGCAAGTAGCGAACGATTGGATGACGGAGCGTGCATGCTAACAACAATTCTTGCGACGATTGTCGCACTCGGCGTTTTGGTAACAGTTCACGAGTTTGGCCACTATTGGGTTGCAAAACGGTGTGGCGTCCGTGTGCTTCGATTCTCTGTTGGTTTCGGGCGAGCGTTGTATACCTGGAAAGACCAATCAGGTACTGAGTTTTGTATTGCCGCAATCCCGCTCGGGGGTTACGTAAAAATGTTAGATGGCCGCGAGCAATCCATTACAGAAGAAGAGCGTACCGAGGCATTTGATCAAAAGACGGTCGGTCAACGGTTTGCGATCGTTGCTGCAGGCCCTGGGATTAATCTGATTTTTGCTGCTTTTATCTATGCATTGATCAGCATGATTGGTGTCCAGACCCCGGTCCCTGTTGTTGGTGAGTTACCAGCAGAAACTGCGATGAAAACTCGGTTGCCGGCAGAGTTAGTCTCTTTCGATGGACGTGAGATGCAGTCGTGGGAGCGTATTTCGATCGCGATGGTTGATGTGATTGGCGACCAACAAACAGTACAACTCGGCTTAAGACCGTTGGATTCGAGTATCGTCAATACGGTCACAATGCCGGTTCCCGATGACTTAATTACCGATGAGAGTCCGTTGGTATCTTTTGGAGTGAGACCTTGGGCGCCGCCAATTGAAGCTGAGCTCGCGCGTGTCATACCGGGTGGAGTTGCTGAGCGTGCCGGTCTTCTAGCAGGTGATCGCGTGACCGCCATTAACGGAGACCCTATTGCGGATTGGGAAGCATTTGTCACAGCCATTAAAACCGCATACGGACTTTCAACCGATGTAACGATCGATCGTGACGGCACAGAGCAAACCATCAATGTTGTGCCTGAGACGCGAGAAGGTCCTGATGGCCCTTATGGATTTTTAGGAGTGGCTCCGGTTGTGAAACCACTGCCGCCTGAATTAATTCGGACAGTTCAAGAGAATCCGATTAAGGCGCTTTGGGTTGGTGTTGAACGGACGGTTGAAATGAGTTGGTTGACCGTTGAGTCGATTGGCAAAATGATCACAGGAGCACTTTCACCTGAGAACTTGAGTGGCCCTTTGACCATTGCTAGAGTGGCAGGGGATTCTGCAAGCTCTGGCTGGTATGCCTATCTGAGTTTTATTGCATACTTAAGTGTCAGCCTTGGTGTGCTGAATTTATTGCCGATTCCAGTGCTCGATGGTGGGCATTTGGTATTTTTTGCAGTGGAATGGCTACGGGGTAAACCAGTTCCGGAACAGGTTCAGATGCAGGGTATCCGAATCGGTATGGCGCTGTTGATGGGCCTGATGTTTTTCGCTTTTTATAATGACTTGATGCGGTTATAGGCCGTCGAACTAGGAAGTTCCTACATGCGTTGTACTTTACCACTGAGCGCGCTTGCGCTTGCGCTTTCGATTTCTGCTCATGCGGCCGATCCATTTCAGGCCTCTGACATCCGAATTGATGGTTTAAAGCGAGTCTCCTCAGGCTCTGTGTTTGATGCCTTGACTATTCAGCCCGGCGATCGGGTCACAGATGCAGATATTTCGATGGCCACACGTGCGCTCTTCGAGACCGGTTTCTTTGATCAGGTGGAAGTACGCGCAGACGGTGATGTACTTGTGATAGAAGTCACGGAACGTCCAGCTGTTTCACGGATTGATATCGAGGGTAACCAAGCGATTAAATCCGAAGATCTTCTCGACAGTCTCCGTCGTGCAGGGATTGTTGAGGGTGACGTACTCAAACGAGCGACTCTTGACCAGCTTGAGCAGGCGATTCAGCGTCAATACACCAGTCGGGGACGCTACGATGCGACGGTCAGTTCTGAAATTATTGAGCAGGACAGAAATCGTGTTGGTTTGAAGATTTCGATTTTCGAAGGGTCGGTAGCAACTATCTCGCGAATTGCCATTGTCGGTAATGAATCGTTTGATGACGATACATTGTTGGATGAAATGTCTTTGACCGAGCCAGGTTTATTCACATGGTTTTCTGGATCGGACAATTACGAGACCGAAAAACTCAATGCCGATGTTGAAGCCATTCGGTCTTACTATCTCAATCGTGGCTACGTCAACGTTGAGGTCTCTGAACCTCAAGTTGAACTCTCTGAAAACCTCGAAGAAGTATTTATCACCATCACAGTGAACGAGGGACAGGAGTTCTTTGTCGGTTCGGTGAATGTTGGTGGTGATCAACCGATTGATCTGTCATCTGCGGTTGAAGAAATGACATTGCAAACTGGTGAGGTGTTTAGCCGCCGATTAGTTAATGAAGCTGTCAGTACCATGAGTGAAAAGCTCGGTGATGCCGGGTATGCACGAGCGCAGGTGCGCGCAGTTCCTGAAATTAACGAGGAAACACAGACTGTCGATGTGACTTTGGTTGTCACGCCGGGTCCTCTTGTTTACGTCCGTCGTGTTGAATTCCGCGGCAACACGGACACATCTGATGTCGTTTTGCGTCGAGAGATCCCTCAACTTGAGGCGTCTGTGAGTTCGGCAGCGGCGATTGAAAAAGGCCGAATCAATCTTCAGCGTTTGGGTTTCTTCAGTTTGGTTCGCGTATCCACCCGTCCAGTGCCTGATCAAGCGGATCAGGTTGATGTTGTTTACGAAGTCAAAGAACAAGCGTCAGGATCATTATCTGCGAGTGTTGGCTTTAGTCAGGGCGAGGGTGTCTTACTCGGTGCGGCGGTGAGCCAAAAGAACTTCCTAGGCTCAGGTAATGCCTTGTCTTTTAGCCTGCAAAGCTCGAGCTCGACTAAGGAAGCTCGCTTCTCATTTACAGACCCTTACTACACGATCGATGGCGTTAGCCGCGGCGTTGACTTGTATTTTGCTCAAACTGACTTTGACGATACCGG
>CBFHIN010000065.1:0-3494 GCA_965655875.1 Litorivicinaceae bacterium
CTGGTGCGCCCAAACAAGGCGTGACAACCGGTAAACACCAACTGCCTGAGACTGTAAAGACTGGTGGTACCTATCGCGTACGCCGTGGCGAAACGCTTGACATGGTCATCCGCAAGGTGGCTCCAAATTCACCGCTTCAGCGTGATCTATTACGCCAAGCATTTGTTAAAGCGAATCCACACGCGTTTCGTCGCAACAATCCAAATTGGATGTATGCAGGTATCATGCTGAAAGTTCCTGATATCGATGATTTACGTCGCGTGATTTTCAAAGACGCGACCGGGAGCCTTAAAAAGAACGTCTCTGAAGAGAAAGCCGGATGGGTCCGGTTCCCTTGATATGGATTTGGCTGCACCGGGCGGTGTTGGCCTAGACCACGTCGCTCGAGGACTCACTCACATAGTACGGCTCGTCATCTCTGACGAGGCGGCGATTGTGATCCATCGCGCTCAAACTGAAAGTGTGATTCTCACCAAAGATGCGGTGAAGGCAGAGCCGGTAATTCAAGTTCAGTCACAGTCTGGCCGCGTTCAGATTCCAGTTCCGGCGAATCCAGAGCTATTGCGTATTTTGGATGCAAATTCGCACGTGACACTGCACGTGCGTTCAACTGCGCATCAGCTCATCTTGAGTGGGTTGGTCTCAAGGCCTGAGCCGACTCAAATTATTTTGCAGACCCAAATTAAGGATATGAAGCCAACGTTGGCTCGTTCTGTAGGGCAGAGTCACGTTGACGCGAACCTGCCACCACTTCTGCGAGCGATTTCGCATGTGACTCCACATCAAGTGTCACAAGCGCTGACCCCAAAAACGTTGACGGGTAACGTAACGTTAGCCACTCTCAGTCAGTCTCAGAATCCAGTCGATCATGCTAAATTACCGCAAGAACTGGCAAAATCGGTCGTGCAGTCGATACAGACTGTGGGGAGCGAAAAACCAATGTTAATTCCAGATATTTCCGCTGCGGTCCCACGACCGATTGCACCAGATGCACTACCGCAGGCTGTGCCGATTCGGCAACCCATTGCTGGTGAGCTTGGACTGAAGGCAGGGCAGGTCGTGCAGGCGTTGGTTGCATCAAGCGGTGATAAAATGGCGTTGCAATTGGGGCAACATCAATTGCCGCTTCCCCAGCAAATGAAACTGCCAGCCGGAGAGCTCGCTTTACGTGTGGTGCAGACCAAAGAGGGCTTGGCTTTAGTACCGCAACTGGGCAGTCAGCCACAGGCGAGTCAGGCGGCCGCAACGTCTGGATTGTCGGCGGCGCTGGCTGCCATTTTAACTCGCAATACCGCAAGACCTCAGACCCAGAGTCTGTTTGCGCCGCAAGGACTTGAAAGTATTTTGACCGCAGCCGGATTGCCTGATGAAGCCAGAAAGCTTGCAGCCAATCGGCTGCAGTCAAACCAACTCACGGGCGACCTAGTGAAGAGTGCGGTTCAATTTGGTGCGCTTGGTAATGAAAAGGCGTTACTTGAAGGTGTGGCTTTTCAGGGTGGGATGTTGAAGCCTTGGCTTCGACAGATGCTTAAATTGCTACCTCAACAATCGGAATTAACAGCTCGCGTTGCGAGCCTCGTCACCGAACTTGAAGGCCTGCAAATCGAAGCATTACCACAATCACATGTTCGTGAATCTGGGCTGGCGGCTGTTTTATTGTTTCGCGATCAGCCACCTGTTGAGCTTTTATTTGAGCGCGAGAATGTTGAGGAAGGTGATGAGGTCAAGCGGTTATGGATATTGAATTTACACACCTCGCTTGATCGTTTGGGCGAGGTTTGGATGAAATCAGCGTTTTCGGGTAAAGACGTTGAGCTCACATTTTGGGCGCGGGAAGAACAGACAGCTGCGCTTGCGAAGAAATCGAAAATGGATCTTGAAGAAGCGTTATCTGAGCATGAGCTCAATGTGACGTCGATGCAGATTTTTGCATCGTCACGGCCTGGGTTCGACAAGCCATCGTCTGATGGGGTGCCGCATTTGGATGCAAAAGCATGAAGCGATTGACGAAAGAAGCCATTGCGCTTGAGTACGATCAGCAGGATTCGCCAACGGTTCTTGCCAAGGGATCCGAAGATCTTGCGGTCGAGATCATTGAAGAGGCAAAAAAGCACGGCATTTTTATTGCGGAAGATCCGCAGTTAGTTGCTGCGCTATCGCAGGTTGGTTTGTCCGAAGAAATCCCTGAAGAGCTCTATCATGCAGTTGCCGTGATGCTGTCTTGGGCATATTGGATGAAAGGCCTAACACCCAACGATTAGCGTTTACCGTCGCGAACCGGGTGATACTGAGGTGTCGTTGAAATGAGTGGTTTTGCGTGCGGTGGTAGCTCTTGCGTCTGTAATAATAAATCCACTGCTTTAGCAATCCAGGTGGGACGATACAGCGCCATGAGTAATCCAAGTGCGCCAACGATCAATAGACCTAGGTATACGAGCTTCATGCGGCCGGTGATGGGCTGTTCTGAGATCAGCGTAATGAGTCCTGTCGAAATCCAAGTTTCTGGGGCAACGTCTAGCAACGCGATGCGTGACCAAACGCCGAATTCGCAGACCACAACGAGCTGGTCGGGTGCATTCTTTTGGGTAAGCACATTAGAGAATACGGTCGGTAAGTCGCGGATATTGACGCGTGTGGCGTTGACTTCAGCATAACGATGCACGGCCTCGCCGTTGTCACATTCCATTCCAGGGCGTGCCGCCCATTGCGACAGGCTGGTCTGAGCCAGATTGAGCAGAGCAATGGCAAAAAACATCCCAAAAAGCGCAATTGAAATGCGAGGCAGGCCAGTTGGCTGTGATGGTTGTTGTCTATGCATCCCCAGAGAGTATCGAACGTCGTGACGATTTAACACGTCCAAGCTTTGTATAAAGCTCTAACGTACCGGCTGGATCTTGGTTTTGAAGCGTCGACAATGCGCCTTTAATCGCTTCAAGCTGTTTTGAGATCAGGAGTTCATTGCGTTGATGTACTTTCTTACAACGCTCAAGTATTTCCGTGATGTCGTTCCATAGCGGATTTTTTACGATCGCTTCGAGTTGCTCTGGATTTGTTGGCTGGTGAGGGTCTTGTACCACGCCGCTTGAAGCGAGCGTTTGAAGGAGCGTCATCTTTTCCTGTTGGAGTGCTTCAAATGCATCAAGCTTTTGAGTTTTCAGCGCTTCGTATTCATCGGTGAGGAGAGAATCCAAGCGCTGAACAGACTTCAACAGAGCCTGTAGATCAGGAAGATGCATTATGCTCCTTACAGCAGTTTTTCGATTTCCGAAAATCCTTCAGCAACACGACGTGAATCAATTGGATAGTTCCCATCGGCCAACTCTTGCTTAATTCGGTCAACTTTTTCTGCGTCAAAACCTGCTTTATCAAGCTCGGCACGTGCTTCTGTGCTCAATTCCACACGATCTGTATCGAGTTGAACGACATTAGACGAACCTTCACTTTCTTCTGAGCGGATACGAGCCACATCACCTTTCGGCTGCTCTGATTTAATT
>CBFHIN010000066.1:0-3005 GCA_965655875.1 Litorivicinaceae bacterium
ACCCCAGTTAAACTGGGAAGTGGTGCCGGCACCAAGAAACGAAATCGGGACCTTCGCATTACAAGTGCGCTGCTCTACCATCTGAGCTATGCCGGCGTCCAGAACCACATTCCTGCGATTCAGGGCGCGAAATTTAAACAAAAGGACAGGTTGATTACAAGGACTTTGTTAAAAAATATTACAGTCTTTGAGCAAATCGGGCGATTCCCTCAAAAACAAGATTTGGCCTGATCTGTACATTTCCAGGTAGGTGCCCGGCAACCCATTCAGCATCACCACCTGTCACAAGCACGAAGTCAGGTTT
Organism: Litorivicinaceae bacterium; assembly: GCA_965655875.1. Classification (GTDB taxonomy): domain Bacteria; phylum Pseudomonadota; class Gammaproteobacteria; order Pseudomonadales; family Litorivicinaceae; genus HIMB30. The sequence goes on from CBFHIN010000066.1 coordinate 305, forward strand.
TGGTTGCACATTGGAAAGCGCTTCCCGACATATTGCGATCAAGTTTAATCGGACGCCATGCTCTACTGCTTGTTGCGTCGTTGTCCCAGGCTCTAGCTTTGCTGAATAGAGCTTGCTCGCTATCTGCCCTATCCGAGCAGTTCGCGATGTTAAGCTACTACGAGCAAGTGATAACCCAGGAACGATGTAACCGCCTTGATGTTCGCCGCTGGACACAAAGTCGATGGTGCACGCTGTGCCTGCGTCAATAACGCAATATCGCGCGTCTGGTTTAAACGCTCCAAGCATTGCCATGACACGATCTTTTCCAATTTGGTCGCGAAGTGTGGATCCGAGGGAAATAACGGGAGGAAGTTGATCGAGGTCGACTTCGCAGACTTCGCAGTTCGGCGCTGACAAACTATCACAGTAAATTGACACAGCCTGCGTCAGTTCACTATCTGCAACACTACAGATCATCACAGACTGGATAATTGACCAATCGATGCATCTCAGACCCGATTCAAGTGCGGTCACCTCAATCTGATCATGCTCTACAACCCGATTATCTTGCCACAAACACCACTTCAGGCGACTGTTCCCAAAATCAATGAGTAGATTCATTCGGTCGGTCTCACGCTCACTTCGCCCGCTGATATCAATTCAATCCCCGAATCGGTAAGGATACTTAGACGTCCGAACTCATCAATCCCTTGTGCGATTCCACGTAGTTCCGTCTGCTCGCCAACTACACTGATTTCAACACCCTCGAGCAGGCTGACCTCACGATATCGCTGGGCTCGCTGCTCGTAAGAAAGCGTTGTATACAGCATCGCGGTCGATTGGATTGCATTAATCAACGCGATTGTTTCTTGATCAGACCAAGTCTTTGAGAGAAAGTCGTTCGACGCTGCAATTAACGTATCGATACCGTCGGTTTTGATCAAGTTCATCCCAAATCCAATGGCAATGAATGCACGATCTTGGTCCCCTCGCATTTCGATCAGAATGCCTCCCAGTTTTCGATCGGCAATCCAGATATCGTTCGGCCATTTCAGTCGTGCTGGAATATTGAGCGTGCGCAAATAGCGGCAAATACCGACACCGACATCAACAGAGAGTCCAGACAGGTCTTGGACTCCATAGCGAAGACTCACACCAACTGACATCATGACTGCATAACCTGGAGCTGCGAGCCATTTTCGGCCGCGCCGCCCACGACCGTGCCGCTGATATAAGGTCAACAGACAGCCATCCTCTTGGGAATCAAGGACCATTGTGTTCGTAGAGTCAACCTCAGAGATAAACTCAACAGGAATTGTGACTTTCTTCGCTATCGCTTCTGCGTCGGGGATATAGACAGGATGAGTAAGTTGATATCCAGCATCACTTGAGTCTATCTGCACACCCAGAGACTTTAGGAATTCAATGCGCTGCCAAATCGCTGCACGCGAGACACCGAGCTTGGTACCGAGATCGGATCCAGATATTAACCCACCTGTCATTAAGTTCTCTAAAACAGGGAGCCAAGTGCTCGACTTCACGACGAGCTTCCGTTGACTTCAGGTTTAACTTTTGGTGCATATAGCACCAGCAACACTCCCGCCGCAGCAAGTGCAATCCCAGGCCATGCGGTAACAGGCATAATTTCATCGACCACAACCCACGCAATTAACGCGGCAATACCTGGCACTAGAAACATAATACTCGTTACCTGTGAGATCGCTCCAAAGCGAACCATTGTCAGCATTAGGAAAATCCCAAGCAGTGAGTTTCCAAACACCAAGTAGGCTAAAGCGCCAATCATTGATGCTGACCACTCGGTCTGATAACCCTCAAAATAAAGTGCAATGGGAACACTCACGACACTCGCAAACGCGTATTGGATCACATAAACCAACAAAGGATGGCACTCTGGGCGCTGGCTCTTATCGTAGACCTGCCCGAGCGATAGTGAGACCACAGCTACAAACCCGAGCACAGCACCTAATAATGCACCATCAGAGAAGTGACCTTGTGCAAAGATCACCCAAGACGCACCAAGCAGTCCGACCACTAAACCCATCCACACCCGTGGTGGCGGAATCCGGTGACTCACTAGTGAAGCAACAATTGCTATTAACACCGGCTGAGATGCCGCGAACAAAGCAAGGACGCCTGCAGACGCGCCAAGAGCTAATCCAAAATAGATACAGAGAAAATGACCCAGCTGTAGGAAAGTAGCGACGATCAACAGGTCTCGGATCGCTCGCTTGTCAGGCCATGTAGGACGAAAAATCAATACAAATGGCAATAACGCGACAGTGGCGCCAAGGAAACGAAGCGCAAGCAGATTCAAGGGCGTCGACGACTCAAGCGCAAGCTTTGCCACACCGTAACCTGCACTCCAAACGAACAGGAAAAGCCATGGTGCGATTGGAAGCCAGCGCGGCTCGTTTTCGAGACTCATGTGATCATCCTAGCCAGTCGTTGAAGTATCAGCAATAAAAAACCCCGCCTTCACAGAAGACGGGGTTTTTCACATTAAGATGCCTGACGATGACCTACTCTCACATGGGGAAGCCCCACACTACCATCGGCGCTAAGCGGTTTCACTTCTGAGTTCGGGATGGAATCAGGTGGTTCACGCTCGCTATTGTCGTCAGACAAGCCGGTATGCTGTGCCGCAAAAGCCACACAACAAATAGGGTGTTGAATTAACAAGTCATAAGCACATTTGGTG
>CBFHIN010000067.1:0-2760 GCA_965655875.1 Litorivicinaceae bacterium
CCAGAGGGGATGGATGCCGCGCTGTGGAGTGATATCCAAGCGGCTCACACAGGTTTCCAGGCCGGCTTGCAGCTAATGGGCGCTGTCGCCAAATCAGCACTTGCCGTGGGCTTCGATGAACTCCGCGTGAACGACGACTTAACGGTAACAATACCAGACCGATTCAAGGAACCTGAGCTGACAGAACGGGCCCGAAAAATTTTGGTGCCGCCACCTGTGTCATCAGCGAATGAACTGGTTGCTGTATCTGGAGGGATGTTCTACGCCCAAGAGACACCCGGAGCCCCCAACTTCCTAGAAATTGGCTCTCATTTTGACGTTGGTGATCCTCTCTATATCATTGAAGTCATGAAAATGTTCAATAAGGTGTATGCCGAGTTCTCAGGCACGGTAACTGAAGTCCTGATCGAGCGTGGTGACGGCGTGATTGTGAAACAAGGAGAACCCTTGTATCGAATCGAGCCTGATGAAGTCGCTGAGGAAGTCGATGAAGAAGCGCTCGCCAAAGCGCGCTTATCGCACACTGTTGAACAACTCAACGCACTGTGAGGACCGTATGACAGATAAAAAACAGTGGGAAGAGCTGGTCTCAAAAGAATCCAAAGGGCTTTCACCTGATGAGATGACCTGGTTCACTCCAGAAGGTATCGGGCTCAAGATTCTGTACACAGAAGATGACGTCCAGAATCTCGATACGCGAAAAAGTATGCCTGGTATTGCTCCTTTTATGCGTGGACCCAAAGCCACGATGTATGCGGGTCGTCCATGGACAATTCGTCAATATGCGGGCTTCTCGACTGCCGAAGAATCAAACGCCTTTTATCGAAAAGCACTGGCTGCAGGCGGTCAGGGTGTATCTGTCGCGTTTGATCTCGCTACGCACCGGGGTTATGACTCAGACCACCCACGCGTCTCAGGGGATGTTGGTAAAGCCGGCGTCGCCATCGACTCCGTTGAGGATATGAAAATCCTGTTCGATGGCATCCCATTGGACCAGGTTTCGGTATCGATGACGATGAATGGTGCCGTTCTTCCGGTGCTTGCGGGTTATATCGTGGCAGCTGAAGAGCAAGGCGTATCGCAAGACAAACTCTCAGGAACCATCCAAAACGATATTCTGAAAGAGTTTATGGTTCGGAATACCTATATCTACCCGCCTGAACCCTCGATGCGAATCATCGGCGATATCATCAGCTATTGCTCTGGCAACATGCCGAAATTCAATACCATTTCAATTTCTGGCTACCACATTCAAGAAGCCGGTGCTGATGCAGCCCTCGAGCTCGCCTATACCCTCGCAGACGGCAAAGAATACATTCGTACGGCGTTAGCAGCCGGCCTAGACATTGATCAGTTCGCACCACGCTTGTCGTTTTTCTTCGGTATTGGCATGAATTTCTACATGGAGATTGCCAAACTGCGTGCTGCTCGACTCATTTGGAATGAAATCGTTAATGAATTCAACCCAAAATCAGAGCGATCCACAGTACTACGAACGCACTGTCAGACATCGGGTTGGTCGCTGACCGAACAGGATCCTTACAACAACGTGGTGAGAACAACGATCGAAGCAATGGCAGCAGTGTTTGGTGGAACGCAATCACTGCACACCAATTCATTTGATGAAGCCATTGCCCTTCCCACCGAATTCAGTGCGCGAATTGCCCGGAATACGCAATTGATTCTGCAGGAAGAAACCGGAATACGTCAGGTTGTGGATCCTTGGGGTGGCTCTTACATGATGGAGTCGTTAACCAACGAACTCGCAGAACGCGCCCGTGAATTAATCGCAGAAGTCGAGAAAGAAGGTGGCATGGCTAAAGCCATTGAAGCAGGTCTGCCAAAACTGCGGATTGAGGAATCAGCCACGAATAAACAAGCGCGTATCGACCGCGGTGAGGATGTCATTGTTGGCGTCAACAAATACACGCTCCCTGAAGGCGTAGAAGATGAGATTGAAGTTCTTTCAATTGACAATGAAAAGGTTCGCGAAGCCCAAATCGAGCGCTTGAAGTCAATCAAAGCCAACCGCGACCAAGCTCGCGCTGAAGCCTGCTTACAAGCAATTACCGACTGTGCCTCGGGTGGCTCAGGCAATCTTCTCGCTCTCGCAGTTGAAGCGACGCGTGCACGGTGTACAGTTGGCGAAATCTCTGATGCAATGGAAGTTAAATTTAAACGGTTCCAAGCAACCCACCGGAGTGTTTCAGGCGTGTACGGCAGCCATTTTAAAGATGATGCAGACTGGCAAGCACTATCCTCACGAATCGCTGAATTCGAAACCGCCGCTGGACGTCGTCCAAGAATCCTTGTAGCCAAAATGGGACAAGACGGACACGATCGTGGAGCCAAAGTCGTTGCGACTGCATTCGCTGATCTTGGTTTTGATGTCGATTTAAGCCCTATGTTCTCAACTCCCGAAGAGGTTGCACGTCAGGCGATTGAAAATGATGTGCATGCCATCGGCGTGAGCTCACTCGCGGCAGGTCATTTGACCTTGATCCCAGAGCTCAAGGCAGCACTTTCCGCTGAAGGCGCAAATGACATTGTCGTGTTCGCAGGCGGTGTGATTCCACGTCAAGATTATCAGGCACTCTACGATGAAGGTGTGGCTGCGATCTTCGGACCCGGAACCAAAATCCCAGCCTGTGCTCAATCGGTACTCGACGCCATCGAGAAAACTGGTGCCTGAGGTCGATTTTGACGCGTTACGGAATGGTCAGCGCCGAGCGCTGGCCAAAGCGATCACGCTAATTGAAT
>CBFHIN010000068.1:0-2525 GCA_965655875.1 Litorivicinaceae bacterium
AACGCGTCTGAAGATACCGCAACAATGTCATCTGAAGCTTCTGACCCAGTTTCTGACACGTCAGCTGAAGTCGCAGCTGATACGGAAGCCAACAGTTCATCATCCAATGTCTCGGCCGACCGACGAAGTTATTATTGATCCGTTGAAATAGAAATAAGCGCCCAAGGACTTCTTGAGGACAAGCTTATGTTTGACCGTTGAAGTTTTTCTATGCAGAACCGATTTCTAATCTGCACCCGAGATAGAGAAAAGAAATGAATTGGATTAAGCATCACGCGCAAACCTGTGTTGTTGTCGCATGCATCGGCAGTACTCTCGCGTTTTGTGCGTATGCTGTTATCGATTATGAATCAAACCAGTGTCATTACCGCGAAATTCGCGGATTTAACGACGTGCTCGGTGAAAAAGGTTGGTGTCGTATTCTTTAGTGCCAGCGCTCAGATATTTCGGCATGTGGCATTAACGACTTTGCTTCCAGAGCCTGTATTGTGGTTGTGATAGTAGAAAATCCCATTTCGAAACATTCCACCCTCGACCTCATTACCGTACCGAAACGAGCCTTTCGAGGCGAAGCCTGTGATCGGTAACGCATCGCTTGAGCGCACAGGGAAGCCTTTTAAAAATTTCAGAGATCCTTTCCCATTCGCCGGCATTTCAAGTTGGAACGCCTTTTTGGCAGTCACATCGACACAGCGGTACATCAGTGGTGCTGCCGCCTGAGAAATATTTGCAAAGGTTGTCATTGATAGCAGTGCTGCGGTTGTTAAGAGTCGATTCATGATGTTCCTGTTTGGTTACGTAACCTGATTTCAAATCATACAATTCTTTGTCACGTCTAGCACACCTTACAGATCAAGATTCACCGGTAATTGATGTTTCGTGTTGATGATTATTCGACCATTGTCTCCGCTGTACTTTTAGATTGTGCGGCTATAAATTCAGATGACAGTCAGCCGAAACTCGCTAGTAGATCATCAGGGGAATTTATGAGTGAAGAGATTAGAACATTAGAGAAAGAGGCCAACGAACTCCGTCAAAATTTGTGGGTCTGGAAGGGTATTTCATTCGTATTACTGGTTCTCTATATTGCTGAACTCGGGGGCTGGTTCGGTCGATGAAAACCATTGGCCTTCTCGGTGGGATGAGCTGGGAAAGCACACAGACGTACTATGCTTTGATCAATCGCGAGGTGAAAAAACGTCTTGGTGGTTTGCATTCAGCGAAGATCATCATGGTGAGTGTTGATTTCGCGGAAATAGAGGCATTACAAGTCGCCAATGATTGGGACGGTGCGGCAAGGTTGCTCAGTCGAGAAGCCCAGCGCCTCGAAGCAGGCGGTGCTGATTGTGTTGCAATTTGTACCAACACCATGCATGAAGTCTTTGATCAAATTAGTGCGTCTGTAGCGATCCCTTGTATACACATCGGCGATGCCCTTGGTCAGCACGCTGTAGCGCTGCAATATCAATCACTTGGATTGCTCGGCACCCAATTCACAATGGAGCGCCCGTTCCTTAAGGACTGGCTGAGCGAGCATTACAATATCGACGTCGTCGTACCTGAGATTGATGGACGAAATGACGTACATCAAATTATTTATCGTGAACTGTGCTTGGGTGAGATCAATCCAAAGTCACGAGACCGATTCATTGAAGTGATGCATTATTTGATGGAAAAAGATGTTGATGGCATTGTCTTGGGCTGTACTGAGATCGGGTTATTGATCGATCAGTCGATGATCGACGCCCCGGTATTGGATACGACCAGCCTGCACGCGAATTATCTCGTGGATTTTGCCCTTTCTAACAATGAACGGATAGCATTGACTGAGTGTTGAGTAGCGCGTGGTCCTGTAGACTGAAATCAACGTAATAGAGAAACACTGAATGCAGTTATCACCTAAATTTGTCGGGCCAATTGTCATGGCATGCATCATGGCAACAATTATGACGGGATTTGTCACATGGATGAATCTTGGCTTCACTGATGAATTTTTTATGAACTGGGGTAAAGCATTTGTATTTGCCTGGCCGATCGCTTCAATCGCAGCATTTTTAGCACTTCCAATTGCTCCAAAGATTACAATGTGGATCGTTCGGACGGTTAACAGAGATTCGTCGCAGCACTGATTATTGATCGGTTGAGCTTGTATTTCGGTGAACGAGCTTCACTTCCAAAAAGACAACGGAGGAGTTAGATAAATGCGTCGCGCGATGCTTTGTGTGGATTGGTTTTTGACAGTGTTGTTTTCGCTCTCTGTGATTGGGTTAATTATCGTTTCACTGGGGCTTGGCGACGACTTAGATATTTTAATCTTCTTTGTCGTTTTAGGAGTTCCTTACGGATTGCTACGGTTTGTTGCACTAGGTAGCCCAATTCCGTTCACTGCGCTGCCCAAGGATGACTCCAGCGCGCCCTGATTGCTCTCTTTTAATAGATTGTTATTGGCTCAATACCGCGTCAGCGAGAGCGTTTCAAACGAGACTGAATAAGACCCGCAAGCGGTGTCACTGTAATGACAAATA
>CBFHIN010000069.1:0-2414 GCA_965655875.1 Litorivicinaceae bacterium
GTTCTTTGCCGGCATGGCTTTCGCCACGGCCACGAACAACCCCATTGACCATCAAATGATACGTATTCGGATCCAGGTCGAGATTGTCGCGAATCCGGACAGGCTGAACCAAGAAGCCGAGTTCCGTAGAGAGTTTCTTGCGAACACCTTTAACGCGTGTCAGTAGCTGACCGCCGGTTTCTGTATTCACCAGTGGGATCAATCCGTAGCCGATTTCAAGACTGACAAGATCAACTTGACTGACATCTTCCCAATTAATTTCTTGTTCTTCTTTCGATTGAGATTCGCGTTCAACGAGCGCCTCTTCTTCCGCTGACATTTCAGTCGCTGGACCTGCACGCATCACCAGATAGCCAATCCCAGCGCACAGCGCAGCTAAGCCAATAAATACCATCGATGGCATGCCTGGAATGATTCCAAGAAGTCCGAGAATACTAGCTGTAATGAATAACGCACTCGGGTTAGCCAACTGAGTCGTTGTTTGATCAGTCATTGATTCGCTGGTTGTGACGCGCGTTACTACAATTGCAGTTGCCAGTGAGAGCACCAATGAGGGGATCTGAGCGACAAGTCCGTCACCGATTGTTAGGAGGACGTAGATTTCACCGGCTTCTGTGAATGACATATCGTATTGCGTCATGCCGATAATCAAACCACCAATGATATTGATGATCAGAATCAATAACCCGGCAATGGCGTCACCGCGAACAAACTTACTGGCACCATCCATCGATCCGAAAAAGTCGGATTCTTGAGCGATTTCAGCACGGCGTGTTTTAGCCTCATCTTGGTCAATGACACCACTGTTTAGGTCCGCATCAATGGCCATTTGTTTGCCAGGCATCGCGTCGAGGGTGAAACGAGCGATGACCTCAGATACCCGGCCTGCACCTTTGGTTACAACAATGAAGTTGATGATCATCAAGATACCAAAGATGATGAAGCCGACCAGATAGTTGCCACTGATGACAAAGTTACCAAAGGCCTCGATAACTTTACCTGCAGCATCGGTTCCTTCGTGACCGTTTACTAAAACAATACGCGTCGATGCCACGTTGAGGGAAAGCCGCAGCATCGTCGCGAAAAGTAAGACAGCGGGAAAAGATGAAAAGTCGAGAGGTCGCTCAGTGTGGATGGCGATCATGATGACGATTAATCCGATCATGATGTTGAGCGTGAACAAGATATCGAGCAGAAAAGTAGGTAATGGCAATATCAGCATCGCAATAATCAATAGCACGAGTGCTGGAATACCTAACGTCTTCCAGTCCACTTGTGGAATTGACTGTCGGATATCTGACAGAGCAAGTTGCACGATAAAAACCTCACAAATTCAATAATTTACACATCCGCTTTGGCGTGGCGTTTGTGTCCCGGTAAAGTCATTGCAAGAGGGGTGCCAACTTTTGCCGCATGCATCTGTTGAGGAAACAGACTGATGCATTGATAAAATTTTTTGTTCTTCTGCCGATATACACTGCAGAGGCAATCGATTCTTTGGCACTAAACGTGCTTTAAGGGTGGTATTGATACCGAATTCGGCAATTGAAGTTTGAGGATTTTGCAATGCGTACAATGGTTAATTTGGCTGTGATCGCCCTTGTGACAGTGGTTTCAGGCTGTACTGTAACGATGGCGCCTCCGGGGCAAGAGTCTGCCGCTATGATGCAGCCACAAGTTGAGACTCGTGTTGAGACGAAAGCGATTCCTGTTGTTGAGCGTCGCAGTGCGATTCGGTCAACTGGTTATGCGGTCATCAGCGTTCAGCCATCAGATGTCGATGCACAGCAGCGTTTGCTAGCGATCCGTGCGTCGAAGTTGGATGCGTATCGAGGCCTTACAGAACAGGTGTATGGGCAGTATCTCGACGCAACGACGACAGTTGCTGATATGGCCGTGCTGAGCGATACCTTCCGCACACAGGTCGAAGGCGTGATTTACGGTGCGAAAGTTGTGAGTATCGCCCCTGTTGGTGAAGACACATACGAAACCACGTTGTCATTGGATCAAGATGTTGTTGATGACCTACGTGCTTTATATCTTGCGTCAATGGCGAGCCGGTCATAATTGATGCGATATTTTGGTTGGGTGACTGGGCTATTCATGCTCGGTTTGGGGTTGTCGACACACTCCATGGCGGAAAGTCATGGAGCGTCTCAGCCTGCGCCCAATCTTGATGAAGCGACATTGGTTGCGATTAAAGAAGCGCTGGTTTCTGAAGCGCAGTCGACCGAAAGTAAGGTGATTAACACCGCTTGGCTCGATGCTGAAGGGCAGCTGCATGAGAGTACGATGGTGCACTCGGCGATGCGTGTCCGTGGCATCCAAGTGCAGGCTTATCTTGATGAAATGCAGAAACCGAAAGTCGAGATCGCTCTTGATGAAAAAGAAGGGCTGTTACCTGCATGTTTTGC
>CBFHIN010000070.1:0-2398 GCA_965655875.1 Litorivicinaceae bacterium
ATCGCCTTAAAGGGATCAAAGGGAAGATGATCCCGCACGGAATCGATAGAAACATGCATTTCCGGTCTCTCTCGCAAAACTCAGAGTGTAGACCGAAAATGCCCTTTCTCAATCAGGTAATGAGCGCTTTTGAACCCAGTGCAACTTCTTTGATGAGTTGAATCTTGTCCAATTCAGCTTGCGATTGAGTGCCATGGGTCCGTTCAATCAAACCATCGATTTCTGTCGCCATGCCCTCGTCAATCAACGCGCGGCACTGGGCAAACAAGCCCACCTCAACACACAGCGTATCGCGTTCAAATTCAATTTTTGTTAATGCTGACATGTTTTAGCTCTCCGTCAAAAAATTAACACAGAGTGTTTTAAGCAATTAAGATACCAAAACTGAACAGTCGGTCATTTAAGGGGCTCCTTTGCAATCAATTCACATATTCCATAACCCTCAATGCAGTAAATCGCGTGATGTACTGAGATTTTTGAAAGATGCTGGGGTTGAACCCGAGGTAACCCTCTATCTGCAAACCGGCTGGACGCGGGACGTTCTTCTCAAACTCAAAGAACAATCTGGACTCGGCTGGGAAATAATGTTGAGAAACGATGCAAAAAAAACGTTACAGGCGGCAATCGAGGAGAATGATGACGAAGTAATCATTCAACAGGCAATCAATGATCCGGGCATCATTGAACGACCTTTTGTTATGACATCCAAAGGTGTTCGTCTTTGTCGGCCAATCACTCAGTTATTCGAAATCGTTGATACAAAGCCAGCATCACCATGGCTAACTGAACGTGGCGAACGAATTATTTAATCTTGGGACAACACAGCGATCACGATAATGGTTCCGGCGATAATCAACCAATTGATCCACCAGGCTTTAGCAGGCTGTTGATTTCCACTCATTAGGCAACTCCATCCCGTTTTGACCTAAGAGTACACAATTAAAAAAGGCTGAGCACAAGCTCAGCCTTTCCGATCTCTCACGCTATGTTGAGGGACATCCCTCGATGCGATAACCAGTGGGCTCTCAATTCTTCGTTTGCTGGTCAAGACCGGCATCCGTCAAGGGACTGTTACGAAGCGCCCTGATCTGTCTCGCGATTTCTCAATCGAGAAATTTCAGAGATCAGTATGAAGTATCCTCTTGTTAAAAGACGATGCAAGCACGCGATAGTCGACCATGAATGTTGCGAGCGCGAACCCTACCAAGCGATGCTGTCACCTTCCAAAAACAATTTACTGTGATTTTCAAACATCAGGTGTTTCGATAACTGCAACAAACTGAGCTGAACCAGCGGATGCTCACATGCGACTTGTTCTTTAAAAAAATTGGCATCCAATGTTTTTAAGGTACAGTTTCGTATGGCAACTGCTTTGAGTGAGCGCTGGGTATTCGTTAATAAACTGGCTTCACCAAAACACTCGGTCGGCTTCAGTACTCCGACTTCAGCGCCATTTTGGGAATACAGCCCGATTTGTCCTTGCTCGATGAAAAAGAAGTGAGTCGCGTAAGCCCCGAGATCATAAACAACATCGCCCTCAAGTAACTGCATTTCGCCAACACGATCATCGTATGTTTCGAGCAGTTGATCTTCAAAAACTGCGTTTGGACGCGGCCTCTTCCTGTCAAAAATTCGCGATAAGTTATACCGAATCATTTCTCGAGCAAGGAATCCCGCTCTCGCAACACGATCACGAATACGATCCGCATCAATTTGTAAAATTTCGACATCGCGGGTGGACGTCATCTTAAAAAATGATGGCTTGCGAGTCAGCACTTCGCCAAAGCCAATCGGGTCGCCCTCTCTGACCATATGGGATGACTCGAGACCCGAGGCAATCACAATATCATCCACGATATAACCCGATCCCTTTGCGATAACAAAACCAAAGTCCCGCGCCTCTTTAAAACGCAACGACTGAATATCAAATTCAGATGGCGTTGCAATAGGCTGTATCGCGTCGAGTAACTCATCTTTCGAAAGCATCAAGGTCTCACTTGGTTTCAATTTCTGGTCGGTAATTTTAAATTCTAGAACTGCGGATTAGCCCAAAAATACACTTTTAATCACAGAAGCATGATCTCGCAACCATTGCTTCGATTCACGATAATTTGGTGCCTGCGAGGCAACCAATGACCAAAAGTCTCTTGAGTGATTGAAGTGCCGTAAATGTGATAGCTCATGAATAACAAGATAATCAATCACTGAATCGGGGGCTTGAATTACCCGCCAATCATAAGCGATCTCACCTCGAGAATTACAGCGCCCCCACATCGATCGATAGGTCTTCAATTGGACTCGCGTTGGGTTCAGCTGCAGTACATCGGCGAAATAGGCGGTCCGCTGTGTCAGATGTGTTGTCGCTTCGTTTACAAACCATCGTTGAAGCAAGGCCTCA
>CBFHIN010000071.1:0-2097 GCA_965655875.1 Litorivicinaceae bacterium
CACTGCAATCAATTGGCTTAACGCTTGGTGCCGATGTTCCTGTATTCATATTCGGCCAAAGCTGTTTTGCATCAGGAGTGGGTGAAGAGTTTGAAGCTGTGGAATGGCCAGGTCGTCGCGTTCTGATCGCGCATCCACGGATTCATGTTTCAACAGCTGCGATTTTTCAGAATCCAAAGTTGACAAGAGATACCCCCTCTTGCAGAATCCGCGCCTCGCAGTTGGATACAACACACAACGATTGCGAACGACTTGTCAGAGCCATGCACACGGAAGTTGACCGGTTGATGGTTCAAATGCAAGTGTTTGGAGTGCCAAAGCTGACCGGAACAGGCGGATGCGTATTCGTGATTGATCCAGTCAACAGTGATTCCGCCCATGAGATCCTAAAGGATGATGCGGAAGTTCAAGTTAGCCTCCTGAGTAATCAATCGATGTTGTATACTTGCGGCGCTAACGCGTAACTGGGGTGTGGCCAAGTGGTTAAGGCAGCGGGTTTTGATCCCGCCATTCGTAGGTTCGAATCCTACCACCCCAGCCATTTTCAAACCGCTCGACGCTCAAGGAGTCACCTGTGGCCCAACTGATGTTGTTCTCCGGTAACGCCACACCAGAGTTATCTCAAAAAGTTTCTGACTATCTCGCCGTTCCGCTTGGTAACGCCAGCGTTGGACGTTTTTCTGATGGCGAGATTGCCGTCGAAATCGTCGAAAATGTGCGCGGTGAAGATGTCTTCGTGCTGCAATCAACTTGCGCGCCGACCAACGACAATCTGATGGAATTAGTTGTCATGTGTGATGCGTTACGTCGCGCATCTGCATCACGGATTACGGCCGTGGTTCCTTATTTTGGTTATGCCCGCCAAGACCGCCGTCCTCGCTCCGCGCGCGTTCCAATCACTGCGAAAGTTGTTGCTGACATCATGGTCGGCGTGGGCATTGATCGCGTTCTGACAGTTGATTTGCACGCAGACCAAATCCAAGGTTTTTTCGATGTCGCCGTTGACAACATTTACGCGACACCTGTGATGCTCGATGACATCCAGCGTAACCAGCCCAAAGATGCTGTGGTCGTGTCACCTGATATTGGTGGTGTCGTTAGAGCACGCGCAATGGCAAAGCAACTTGGTAGTGATCTCGCCATTATTGATAAGCGTCGTCCGGCAGCCAACCAAGCGCAGGTGATGAACATCATTGGTGAAGTCAGTGGACGCACCTGTTTGATCGTTGACGACATCGTCGATACAGCAGGAACCCTATGTAATGCTGCCAAAGCGTTGAAGGAAGAAGGTGCGAAAGCCGTTGTCGCTTACTGTACTCACCCGGTTCTATCGGGCCGAGCACTCGATAATTTGAAAGACAGCGCGCTTGACGAATTGGTGGTGACTGATAGTATCCCGGTCCCCGAAGCGATCATGAGTACTGGACGCGTCCGGATTATCACGATTGCAGAGCTACTTGGCGAGGCTGTACGCCGCGTCAGTAATGAAGAATCCATCAGCGCGATGTTTCGCTAACTGAGGGTTGAAGAACGTTTTACTGGTCGAGGTAAAACGAAGACATTAAGGAGAACACAATGTCTGATTATCGCTTGTCCGCGCAATTGCGCGAAGAAGCAGGGAAAGGTTCGAGCCGCCGCCTGCGTCGACTAGAGGATCTAGTTCCTGCCATCGTTTACGGTGGAAAGAACGAGCCTATGTCGATTCAATTGGCTCACAAAGATCTTAAGCGCGCCCTGGAAGAAGAGTCATTCTATTCTTCGGTTATTACACTTGAGATCGACGGCAAAGAAGAGCCTGTAATTTTAAAAGCGCTTCAACGCCATCCCGCAAAGCCTGTTGTGTTGCATGCTGATTTCCAGCGCGCATCGGCAGATACCGTGCTGAAAGTTCACGTACCTGTTCACTTCTTAAATGAAACCACCTGTAAAGGTGTGAAGATGCAAGGTGGTGTTATCCATCACGATGCGGTTGAGATCGAAGTCTCATGCTCACCAAAAGATCTTCCTGAATTTATCGAAGTCGATTTGGCTGACGTTGAGCTTGATCAAGTGATTCACTTGTCCGATATCAAAGCACCGAAGGGCGTTACCTTTGTT
>CBFHIN010000072.1:0-1789 GCA_965655875.1 Litorivicinaceae bacterium
CCAATTAAGTAACTTGAATACGGAATCTATCGAGCCAACGATAGACCACAGTTCGGCGAGCGCCACGCCTGGGATAATCGCACTAACAGCTTCTTCACTGTATTCATTTATCGATCGCGCCACTTGAAATAAACCAAGCTTTGAGGAGAGCCCGAGGTAGGCCGCGGTAATGGTTTTCGGATAGAGACGTTCTTTTGGAATTTGTTGAACATCGATATTTTTAAGGCTGATGGCCTGACTGCCGTTGGTCCAGCCGAGATGAATAAGTTCGTATCCTTCAAGGCTCACAAAGATCGCTTGGTCGGTTGGGGTGCCTGTCGGTGCCAATACCCCCGATACCTTGAATGCAAAGTCATCATGCAATTCGCCTAACGATCCTGAGCCATGAGTAACAAAAATTGATGTGCCGACGGTGTATCCCAAAGCATCGGCTACAGCACTGCCGATCACGACCTGGTTGAGCTCTCTGAATGCAATGCCGTTTTGAAATTGAAGTGACTGATCGCCCCCAAACTTGATCCGTTGAAAGTACTCACTTGAGGTCGCGATCACTCGAAACCCGCGATGACTGTCACCCAAAGCAATTGGAACTGCCCAGGCAATTTTCGGATTTTGCGTAATGTCTTTAAGTGTTTCGGTGGTGATGTTGTTGGTCGGTTTGCCCAAATGGAAAACCGTGTAGAGCATTAGCTCAATCCCACTGCCGCGTGGTCCAAGGACCAAGTCGACCCCACTTAAACTTTGATTAAAGCCATTTTGTGTCGCAACTTTGATGCGATCGACGGCAAGTAAGAGCGCCATTGACGATGTGAGCGCCAGAATGACCAATACGATTGGCAGCAGTCGGGCACGCATTGAGGCAAAGGCTAAAGAAATCATGCGTCCCCTCCAATCTGAACAACACGATCAAATAAAGGAATCAGTGCAGGATTGTGGCTGACAACGATGACCGCTTGTTTGGTTGGATCGATTGAGCGTGTGAGTTCTGTCATGAATTGCTCTGTGGCGACTGGGTCGAGCGCCGAGGTTGGTTCGTCTGCTAAGATCAATGCAGGCTTTCCAAGCATGGCACGTATCACTGCAATTCGTTGTTGTTGGCCGATACTCATGGCCTTCGGTTGTTTGGCCAATATGTCTGACGTCAGGCCGAGACCGTCTGCGAGTTGGTCGATTGATGTGTTGATATCAGTCACCTGTGCGCGGCGCTCTTTGGAAAACTGAAGGCTGAGTGCGGCATTTTCGAATCCAGTCAAATACGGAATTAAATTGAGGGATTGGAAAATAATCCCAATGTGATCGGCTCTCAGCTGGTCAAGCTGCTGTCGCGTTTGCGTTGTATAGTCGCAACCATTGAGAGTGATAGTGCCGTGCTGATTTGGCAAGACACCGGAAAGCAAATTAAGAAAAGTGGATTTGCCGCTGCCTGATGGACCGACGATCAGAATTTTTTCGCCGGCATGCAACTGAAGATCTGGGAAGCTCAATGTCTTCCCGGATACATAGTGATATGTCAGTCGCTGAGTATCTAAGATCAAAATGTCAGTGATGAAGATGTCGCCGCTAAGGTCTCAGACAATGCCTTAGATCCAATCACGCCTTCAACTTCTATTTTCTCCAAATCATCAAATCGCTCAAACGCAGGCTGGAATGATAGGTTGGTCAGGTTATTTGCAGCACTACATTCAAGTATTGATTCAATCAAAGCGTCATAGTGACCGGCATGTTCTTTGTCGTTGCCGCCGACTTGAGTGACTGAGTGTGTCACGTTGATTTCTTTGCACTGTGCATT
>CBFHIN010000073.1:0-1164 GCA_965655875.1 Litorivicinaceae bacterium
CCTGCACACGGTCAGCGCCCATCTCAAGCTCTTCAAGGCCTGGAGCAACATCTAAGTTCTCCAGTGCCTTTTGTGCCGCTTCATACGCAGCTGAGCCAGTTGGCTCGTAGCGTGTTGTGTCGGCAACTTCGGCAACAGCTTCAGGCTCAATCGCCAACTGCTGCTGTGGTGCTTCGGATTTCGCCTTCACCGGTGGTGGGGCGATTTGCTCTTCTGGTTCGTTAAACGCGTCCCAATTCAGCATGGTCATTCGTCTCCTTCAAATCGTTTCAATTACTGGCAGGCTTCGCAATCTGGATCATCCAGACTACACGCCTTAGGTACAGCAGCAGGCTCGGCAGCCTGTGCAGCCTGAGTTGCGGAAACCGCATTCAGGTTCGATTTGTTAATTGTGGATTTCTCCGCCTGTGTCGCGCCGAGTGCACGGAGGTAATAGGTTGTTTTCAATCCGCTGAACCAAGCCATTCGGTAAGTAACATCCAGTTTCTTACCGTTCGCATTTGCGATATAGATGTTCAAGCTTTGCGCTTGATCAATCCATTTTTGACGACGCGCTGCCGCCTCAACGATCCAACGTGTCTCCAACTCAAATGAGGTGGCATACAACGCTTTGAGATCGTCTGGAATCCGCGCGACTTGTTGCACGGATCCATCATAGTATTTGAGATCGTTGACCATGACGTTATCCCACAGTCCACGCTCTTTTAGGTCACGAACCAAGTAGGGGTTCACGACTGTAAATTCACCCGATAGGTTCGATTTTACGTAGAGGTTTTGGTATGTCGGCTCAATCGATTGCGACACGCCAGTGATGTTTGCGATCGTGGCTGTTGGTGCGATGGCCATGACGTTTGAGTTCCGCATTCCACCTTTGGCTTTTTCTCTAAGTTCCGTCCAGTCAAGCTGTGCGGAGGTGTCCACGTTAAGATAGTTGGCTCCACGTTCTTCCCTCAATTTCTCAATTGAATCAATTGGTAGGACGCCCTGTGACCAGAGGCTTCCATCAAAACTTGAATACGAACCACGCTCACGCGCGAGTTCAGCCGACGCTTCGATCGCAAAGTAAGACACGACTTCCATCGATTCATCGGCAAACTTCACCGCTTCGTCTGAGCCATAAGCGATACCTAACTCATAGAGCGCATCCTGGAAGCCCATGATGCC